>CAWJDN010000302.1:0-5226 GCA_963840985.1 uncultured Acidobacteriaceae bacterium | reverse complement strand
CAGTCCAACCGGCACATGCCACCAAGCTGCGCCGCCAGCTTACGCTGCTGAACACCGCCAAGAATGCGAATCGAATGAATGTTCCCGGTTGGGATTTGCATCCGCTCAAAGGAGCGCTTGCCGATCATTGGTCGATCAAGGTTAATGGGAACTGGCGCATGACATTCAAATTTGAGGATGAGAATGCCATCCTCGTGGACTACCGGGATTACCACTGAAGTTTGAGGAGAATCACTATGACGATGACAATGTACAACCCGGCACACCCGGGCGAAATTCTCCGCGAATATCTGGGCACGGTGCAGGTGGGCGAAGCGGCCAGACGGCTGCGCGTAGCGCGGTCCACTCTATCGCGGCTTCTGAACGGGCGGGCTTCGTTCACAGCGGCCATGGCGCTCCGGCTTTCCGACGCCTTCGGAACTGAGCCGGGGATGTGGCTCGACTTGCAGCAGCAGTACGATCTGTGGCACGCATCACAACGCAAGCGGCCCAAAGTAGAAAAGTTTCCCCTGGCGGCGTGAAGTTTTCGGGGCTCGAAATACCTACATGGGCACGCTGCCTACACATTATCCGGGTCGATTTGTACCAGGAAGTCTTTTGCCTTTGAGTCCTTGCTTACGATCTTGATCGTAGCTTCGTACTTCTTCCATCGGAGAAAGACTCGGGATATACCGCCCATAGTCCCCCACCCACTCTCAGACGGAATCTCAATCCACTTACGTTTGGGATCGAAGTTCGCGATATCTAAAGATTGTCGTTCTCCCGAATAAATATTGAGGGACGCTGGGTTACCTGCCATTGACCAGCAGAGTCGATCTTCCTTCACAATGCAAAGGTGTCCTTGATGAGAATTGTAGGGTGGATAGATGTAAGACTCGACTTGAACAGGAGGCGGAAGCACGTCTGATTCTTCATGAACAATCGTTATGTATGCATATGCATCATTCATTGGAAAGATGGAGTCATTGAAAATGCGAACAGTGACTCGGCTTCCTATCAGTTCTTTTTCTTCAAGTTTCATATTTAGCTTGATCCACCAAATCCTAAAAAATGCTGTACGCAAATAAACGACTAAACTTGTAATAACCGCGACGGAAAAGCTAATTAATGGAGTCTGAATATCAGATAATGTCATAAATCATCTTGCATCCACTTCTGAATGATAGTCAAATATTATTTCAGTTCGCGAATTCTCGAAATCACGACAAAACTCAGAATTCGGCCCTAGCTCGCGCCCATGCGGTTGCGCAGGCGCTTGAGCACGTTGGGCGGGACCAGGCCGCTCACGTCGCCGCCAAAACTGACGACATCCTTCAGCATCCGCGAGCTGACAAAGGAATAGCGCCCAGCCGGTTGCAGGAAGACGGTCTCGATCTCCGGGGCCAGTCGCCGATTCATCAGCGCCATCTGGAACTCGTACTCGTAATCGCTGATGGCGCGAATGCCGCGCAGCACCGCCTTGGCTCCCTGCTTGCGCGCAAACTCCACCATCAGGCCGTCGAAGGTGGCCACTGACACGTTTTTCAGCGCGGCGGTCGATTCCTTGAGCATCTCCACCCGCTCCTCGACCGTAAACAGGGGGTCTTTCCCCGGATTATTGAGAATGGCGACGATGAGGCGGTCAAAGAGCTTGGCCCCGCGCTCGATCAGGTCGAGGTGGCCGTTGGTCGGCGGGTCAAAGGTTCCGGGATAGAGGGCGCTTACGCTCATGAATGCTCTCAGATGATTCTAGCAGCCACCTGCGGTGGGGCAGACGGCGCTTACGCGCCAGTGGGTCTGCAGGCTGTAGGGTGGGCGCTGCTAAAATGTACTCGCCTTATCGCAGGAGTTTTTTATGCCGATCAAGACCATCTTCGAGCCTTTTCGCATCAAGAGCGTTGAACCTATCCGCTGGACCACCCGCGAGGAGCGGGAGGGTCTGCTGGACGCCGCGCACTACAATCTTTTTCTGCTCCACGCCGACGATGTGCTGATCGACCTGCTCACCGACTCCGGCACCGGCGCCATGTCCACGCACCAGTGGGCCGCGGTAATGGAGGGCGATGAGAGCTACGCCGGCAGCCGCAGCTTCGATCACTTCAAGGACTCCGTGCAGAGCATCGTCGGCTACACCCACGTCATCCCCACTCACCAGGGACGAGCCGCGGAACGCATCCTCTTCAAGGTGATGTGCAAGCCGGGCGACGTGGTGCCGAACAACACGCACTTCGACACCACCCGCGCCAATGTCGAGGCCGTTGGGGCCGAGGCCGTTGACCTGATGCTGCCTGAGGCACGGCAGCCCGAGAAGCGCCTTCCTTTCAAGGGCAACATGGACGTGGCGGCGCTGGAGGCATTGATTGCGCGCGTGGGTCGAGACCGCATCCCGCTGGTCATGCTGACGGTGACCAACAACTCCGGCGGCGGGCAGCCTGTCTCCATGGATAATGTGCGTGCTGTCGCCTCGGTTTGCCATCATCATGAGATTCCGTTGTACTTCGATGCCTGCCGCTTTGCCGAGAACTCCTGGTTCATCAAGCTGCGCGAGCCGGGTTACGCCAATAAGACGCCCAAGCAGATCGCCAAGGAGATGTTCGCACTCGGTGACGGCTGCACCATGAGCGCCAAAAAAGACGGCATGGCCAACATCGGCGGTTTTCTCTGCACCAATGACGATATTCTGGCGCGCCAGGAGAAGGACCTGCTGATTCTGACCGAGGGCTATCCCACTTACGGCGGACTTGCCGGGCGCGATCTGGAGGCAGTCGCCGTGGGCCTCCAGGAATCGTTGCAGGAGGATTACCTGCGCTACCGGATTGCCTCCACGGCTTACCTGGGCGACCACATTGCCGAGCGCGGCGTACCCATTGTGCAGCCGCCGGGAGGTCATGCCATCTATCTCGACGCCAAGGCATTTCTGCCGCATATCCCGGTTGATCAGTTTCCCGGCGTGGCGCTGGCCGCGGAGCTGTATCTGGAAGGCGGCATCCGATCTGTCGAGATCGGCAGCCTGATGTTCGGCTCGGCGGCGCAGATGGAGCTGGTGCGGCTGGCCATTCCGCGCCGCGTCTACACCCAGAGCCACATCGATTACGTGGTGGAGATTATCTTGCAGGTCTTTGCACGGCGCGATCAGATCAAAGGCCTGCGGCTGACCTACGAGGCGCCCTTCCTGCGCCACTTTCACCGCGCACCTGGAGCCGATCGCTAACGCCGGCCCATGCGGTAGTCGAGATAAAGCACGTGTGCCTTGATCTGGTCCCTCGCTCTGTACTGCGGCATATGCGCCATCTTCAGCATTTGGAGAATGGCGCCAGGATTTCCATCTGCCGGCGCCTAGTCAACCATCGTTTAGGAGGACGCCGGCAGGCGTATGTTGATCAGCCGCAAAGCCTGAGCAATACAGCCGTGAATGATTGCTACTGCTTCATCGCCTTTTCCACCGCAACAGCGACAGCGACCGATGCGCCAACCATCGGGTTATTGCCCATGCCAATCAAGCCCATCATCTCCACATGCGCGGGCACCGAAGACGAGCCGGCAAACTGCGCATCGGAGTGCATCCGGCCCATGGTGTCGGTCATGCCATAGGAAGCCGGACCCGCTGCCATGTTATCGGGATGAAGCGTTCTTCCCGTGCCGCCGCCGGAAGCGACCGAGAAAAACTTCTTCCCTTCCAGCAATCTCTCCTTTTTGTAGACCGCCATCACCGGGTGCTGGAAGCGGGTGGGATTGGTCGAGTTGCCGGTAATGGCCACGTCAACCTGCTCGCGGTGCATGATGGCAACGCCTTCGCGCACATCGTCCGCTCCATAGCAGCGAACGGCGGCGCGCTCGCCTTTGGAATAGGCCTTCTCCCGCACCACCTTCAGTTTGCCGGTCGCATAGTCGAACTCCGTCTGCACGTAGGTGAATCCGTTGACGCGCGAGATAATCAACGCCGCGTCTTTGCCCAGGCCGTTGAGAACGACGCGCAGCGGTGTCTTGCGCGCGTTGTTGGCGGAGCGTGCCAGGCCAATCGCGCCTTCGGCGGCGGCAAACGACTCGTGTCCCGCGCAAAAGGCAAAGCAGCCGGTCTCTTCGCGCAGCAGCATCGCGGCCAGATTGCCATGTCCGATGCCGACTTTGCGATCATCGGCAACCGAGCCGGGTATACAGAAAGCTTGCAGGCCGGTGCCCAGCGTTTCAGCGATTTCAGCAGCCACAGTTTGCTTCTTCTTGATGGCTACCGCGGAGCCAATCAGATAGGCCCAGCCCGCGTTTTCAAAAGAAATATTCTGGATAGACTTCACAATCTTGCGAACATCGATATTCTTGTCCAGGCAGATCTTCTCCGCTTTCTCAAGCGATTCAATGCCGGCGGCGGCAAGATAGGAGTCGATCTGCGCAATCCGTCTTTCGTATCCTTCAAATAAAGCCATGATCTTCTCCTTATTCCTTGCGGGGGTTGATGGTTTTGACGGCATCGGCAAAACGGCCATAGGTTCCGGTAGCCTTGGTGAGCGCGGTCTGCGCATCTACTCCGTTGGCAATCGCGTCCATCATGGGTCCAAGACGCACGAACTTGTAGCCGATAATCTCGTTATCCGCATCGAGAGCGAGTTCCGTGACGTAACCTTCCGCCAGTTCGAGATAGCGCGCGCCCTTTTCGCTGGTGCCATACATGGTAGCGGTCACACTGCGCAAGCCCTTGCCAAGGTCTTCCAGGCCGGCGCCGATGGGAAGCCCGCCCTCGGAAAACGCAGTCTGGGTGCGGCCGTAAACGATTTGCAGGAACAGCTCGCGCATCGCCACGTTGATCGCATCGCAAACCAGATCTGTGTTCAAGGCTTCAAGAATGGTTTTGCCGGGAAGAATCTCAGCGGCCATGGCGGCGGAATGCGTCATTCCGGAGCAGCCAACCGTCTCAATCAGCGCTTCCTCGATGATGCCTTTCTTCACGTTCAACGTCAGCTTGCAGGCGCCTTGTTGGGGAGCGCACCAACCCACGCCGTGGGTCAGACCGAAAATGTCGCTCACTTCTTTGGCCTTGGTCCAGCGGCCCTCTTGTGGAATAGGCGCCGGGCCGTGATTCGGGCCCTTGGCGACTACGCACATTTGTTCAATTTCATGTGTGTGCATCGGGAATTTCGCTCCTTTGTTTGTCTGGCCTTAGAACGGTTCTCTTCAAACTCATTCTCCGGCGTGTTGATCGTTATTGCTGAGTAGCAAGAGGATTCGTCATCTTCAGTCTAGGCAGCATCGATT
>CAWJDN010000301.1:0-10956 GCA_963840985.1 uncultured Acidobacteriaceae bacterium | reverse complement strand
GCCGAAGGGCGACTTGGCCATCAGCTGGTACTTGAGCTGGATGAGCGCGGGCACGCGGCCGCGCATCGAGCGGGCGACAAGCTCGAGGGCGGTGGCCTGCCGCGCCTTGGGTTTCAGTTCGCTGTGTTGCTGGCGGCCCACCTGCTTGCGCCGCGTCTGGCCCAGAGTACGCCGTTCCTGTGGAGTTGCCCAATGCATGACCCGGAAGATACACCGCTCGGGCTGCGCCGTGCAAGTCATTGTGCTGCCAGACGATGAGTCCGCTTCTGCCCCCAGCGTCCGATACCACCTCCGAAGGCAAATGGAGGCCACAAAGTGGTTCTTTGCCAGACCTACTTGTTGTGGAAAAAATATTTGGAAATGTACTTGACATCACACACTGTATGTCATACAGTGTATACAGTACAGTGTTTGAGGTACACCATGACCGTCACAGAGAACATCTTTGAGAACCTTCGCATGGAGTTGCGGCGCGGCTGCCTGACATTGGCAGTTTTGGCACAACTTCGCCAGGAGCATTACGGATACACGCTGCGCAAGGCACTGGCTGAGCGCGGGCTGGAGATTGACGAAAGCACGCTCTACCCGCTGTTGCGGCGTCTGGAGACCCAGGGGCTGTTGAGCAGCGAATGGCGCGAAGAAGACAAGCGCAAAAAACGGTTCTATCGCCTCTCCAGCGATGGCGAAGTGATCTTCGTCCAGTTGCTCAAGGAGTGGCAAGCCATCAACGCATCCATCGACAACATTTTGTAAGGAGCAAAGGAAAACGCCATGGACCTACTTGATCGTTATCTGCAAGCCGTAAAAAAACATCTGCCCTGGCAGCGGCAGGATGACATCCTCGCCGAACTCCGGGCCAACCTCGAGTCGCAGCTTGAGGACAAAGAGGCCGCGTTAGGACGGCCACTCACCATGGGCGAATCGGAAGATTGGCTCCGGCAAATCGGGCCGCCAATGCGGGTGGCGGCGCGCTATCTGCCGCAGCAATACCTGATCGGCCCAGCCATTTTTCCCACGTACTGGTTTGTGTTGCGACTGTCCGTCTTCTGGGTCATGATCGCTTACTCGGTCGGAGTCGCGGTGCAGATTGCCGTGCGGACCCCCAGTTGGATGGCCTTTCTTGAAGGGGTGCTTCGTGTGCCGGAGGTTCTGCTGACGACTGCTGCATCGGTTACTCTCATCTTCGCCGCGATCGAGTTCATGGCCACGCGTTATCCAGGGAGATGGCCGAAGCTCGCAATTCCCTCAGGCGACTGGACGCCCAGTGCTCTGCCCCCGGTCGAGAAGAACGCTGCCGCCGGAAATAGGCCGCGCAGTTACACACAAGCCGTTGCCGAAGTGGTCTTTGGCACTCTGTTTCTGATTTGGCTGCTGTTGGTGCCAAAGTATCCGTATCTGTTGATGGGCCCGGGGATCTTCTACATCGACGACTCGGGTCATTTCTCTGCGCCCTTTCAATGGACGCCGGTGTGGCACACGGTCTACTGGTGGGTAGTGGCGCTGAACGTGTTGCAATTGGCTTGGCGTTGCATTGCCCTTTATCGCGGAAATTGGCAACAGCAGCGGAACATGGAGAACATTGTGATTTCGGCTTTGGGATTGATCCCGCTTGATATTCTACTGTTCGCCGCAAAAGATCATGCCTATGTCCTGCTCAAGAATCCCGCACAGGACATGGCGCGCTACGGCGGCGCCCTTGATTCGATCAACAATGCAATCTACTGGGGTACGCTATTCCTCTGCGTCATCATCGGTGTGCAACTGTTATGGAGAATCGTGCGCCAGTTTCTGAAGGCTCATCGCAGGCACGCCGCGGCAGAGCGGTGAACCCGCATTATTTGCCGTACGACGCCAATAGAATGGGGCGCGGAGTTATAGTTTTTTCATGCAGGGCTGCTTCACGCATGACCGCGCTCCGCGCCTGGAGGTATTCTTCTTGACCCGCACAACCGCTCTCTTGTTCTTCGCCATCGTCGCCATTCCTTTTTCAACCCTTCCGCTGGCTGCTCAAGCGCCTATAGCCCAAGAGCCGGCCAAGCCTCTTACTGTCGTGGCGATCTACGGACATGGGCCGCTGATCGGGACACCTCCGGAGGGGCTGGCCTGGTCACCTGACGGCAAGCACCTCACCTTCATGGTGGCCGGCGAGCTGTCGGAGATGGAGCCCGGCTCCGGCGATGCGTATGTGGTGGTGAATCGAGCCACGCTGGCTTCATTCAGCGGGGCCGGCGAATCGGAGACGGACCGCGACCATCGCGAACGCTACAAGATGGCCAGCTACATTTGGGCGCCGGACTCGGCTCATCTGCTTTTCGACATGAGCGGCCACTTGTGGCTCTATGATCTGCATTCCCGCGCGGGCGTGGAGGTGGGCTCGACGGGCGCGGCCTCGGGTGACGATCCCAAGTTTTCGCCCGATGGTGAATCTGTTTCCTTCATCCGCGAACACGGGCTGGCGGTGGTGCGGCTCAAAGAACCGGGAACGCCGATGACCGTGGTGGCTCCCGCGCCCAACAAGACCACCCTCAATGGCGAGGTGGATTGGGTCTACGAAGAAGAGCTGGACGTGCGCAGTAACTATTTCTGGTCGCCGGACTCGAAGCAGCTGGCCTATCTGGAGATGAACGAAGCTGATGTGCCGGAGTATCCGATTACCGATTGGATTCCGGCGCACGCAACGGTGCAGGTACAGCGTTATCCGCAGCCGGGCGATCCCAATCCGGCGGTACGGGTAGGCGTGGTAAGCGCTGGCGGAGGCAAAACGACGTGGGTCAGCCTGCCGATTCGCGCCGGACAGGACTACATTCCGCGTTTTGGCTGGGTGAATGCAAAAACCGTATGGATCGAAACGCTGACCCGCGACCAGAAGCATCTGGACTTCTACTTCGCCGATGCCGAGACGGGGCAGTCACACGCGGTGCTGCAACTGACAGACGACAAGTTTCTGAATGACGATTACGACGTGTGGGTGGGCAACGGAAGCATCGTGCTGACGAACTGGGCCGACGGGCACACCCATCTGTATCTCTACAGTTACGATCAGGCTGATCCTGCTCATGCCACGGCCAAACTCGTTTGGCAACTGACGAAGGGCGACTTTGAGGTCAGCGATGTCTATCGCGTTGATCTGGCCGGCAAGCTGATTGACTATGCCTCGAACGAAGGCAGCGTTCTCGATCAGCAGTTGTGGCAGGTCAACTTCGCCGGCGAACGGAAGCAGTTGAGCGCGGGCGCAGGAACGCATGTTGGCAACTTTGCGCCAGCGGGCATTGCGTTTGTGGAGCGGCAATCGTCGCGCATGGAGCCGCCGACGATCAGGCTATGCGCGGAGGCGGGCAAGTGCAACGTGATCTGGGCAACGCGTGCCCTGGAGTCTTACCACCTGCGCGCGCCGGAGCAATTGGAGGTGAAGGCCCACGACGGAACAACGCTCTATGCCACGCTCCTGCTGCCCGAAGGTGCGACAAGCGCGGCCAGCGTTCCGCTGATCGTGAATCCCTACGGAGGCTACGGCGCGCCAACGATGGTCAACCGCTGGGGCGACGGCTTGCTCTTCGATGAGTTGCTCGCCACACATGGCTTCGCGGTGCTGCACGCCGACAATCGCGGCATGGGCGGACGGGGGCGCGCCTTCGCCCAGGCCGCCTGGCACAACTCCGGCGCGGTGCAGTTAGAGGATCAACTGACTGTGCTGGATGCGGCGCTGGCCCGCTATCCGCAACTGGACCCCAGGCGCCTCGGCTGGTGGGGATGGAGTTGGGGCGGAACCTTTACGCTCTACGCCATGACCCACTCCGATCGCTTCCGCGCCGGGGTCGCGGTGGCCCCGGTGACTGACTGGCGCAATTACGACTCCATCTATACCGAGCGCACTATGGGACTGCCGGCGGAGTTTGCCGATGTTTACAAAGAGTTTTCCGTGCTCAACTCGGCGGCCAGCCTGAAAGGGCATTTGCTTCTGGCGCATGGAACGAGCGACGACAACGTGCACATGGAGAACTCGGTGCTGTTTGTGCAGAAGCTGATTGAGGCGGGCATTCCCTACGATTTGCAGCTCTACCCGCGCAAGACGCACTCCATCGCCGGCCCGGATGTGCGGCAGCATTTGTTCAACCGCATCCTGGCGCACTTTGAGGAATATCTGAAGCCGGCCGTTCAATAATCGCGCTTGGCAGATGCGTGCCGCTGCTCTGCGGATTTACATCGCGTGGCGGTTGAAGATGTCGTCCTTGTCGCGAGGGGGGGCAGTCATGCTCTCCAGGCAGCAGACGACGAGCAGCGCCACTCCCAGCGTGACCAGAACGGCAACGGCATTTTCGTATACCGTAAACCACTGAATCAGGCTATCCATCGTCAGTCACCAACTACAACATACTTAAGGAGCTATGCCGCTGTATGGACCCAACGGCTCACTTGTTTTGACGCATTTTGGGAATCGGAGTTCCTGTGCGCCAAGAACATTATAGATATTTTTTTAGTCTTCCACTTGCTTTTAGGGGAATAAAAGGCGAATATTGAAACACTATGGTAACTCCTCTCAATCCGGCGCCGGACCCTGATCCCACCAATCCCTCCAATTCTAAGGAGTGGCCGGAGGAGCTTCAGAGCCTGATGCCGCAGGAGGCGCGCGCTCCCGAACCGCCGGATGCCCGCTCGGAGGATGACCAGCGGCTCAATTGGCTCTTTGTCGATATGAACTCCTATTTTGCCTCGGTGGAGCAGGACACGCGCCCCGAGCTGCGCGGCCAGCCGGTGGCCATTGTGCCCATGATGGCCGATACAACCTGTTGTCTTGCCGCTAGTTACGAGGCCAAGGCCTTTGGCGTCAAAACCGGCACCTCCGTCGCCGACGCCAAGCAGCTCTGCCCCGGCCTGGTGCTGATCGAGGCCCGCCACGAGCTTTATGTCCAGTACCATCACCGCATCGTCGAGGCCGTGGAGAGCTGCCTGCCGGTGACAGCGGTGCTCTCGGTGGACGAGATGGCTTGCCGTCTGATGGGCCGGGAGCGGCCGCTGCTGGCGGCCATGGAGCTGGGCCGGAAGGTGAAGCGGAGCATTCTGGAGCGCGTCGGTCCCATGATGCGCAGCTCCGTCGGCCTAGCGACGAATCGCTACCTAGCCAAGGTGGCCAGCGACATGGAGAAGCCCGACGGCCTGGTGGCGCTTCCGCTCGACATTCTGCCTGAAGCCTTGCGCCAGCTTAAGCTGCGCGACCTGCCGGGAATAGGATCGCGCATGGAGAAGCGGCTCAACGAGCAGGGCATTCAATCCATGGATCAACTGCTGGCGCTCGACTGCGACCAGGCCGGCGAGGTTTGGGGGTCAGTGCTGGGTTCGCGGCTGGGCCACTGGCTCCGTGGCGAGGACTTCGACATGGAGGAGGCCGAGCATCTGAAGTCGATGAGCCACCAGCACGTGCTCGCGCCCGAGATGCGCACCCCGGAAAAAGCCTGGGCGGTGGCGCACAAGTTGTTGCACAAGGCGGCCATGCGTCTGCGCGCCAACGGTTTGTGGGCCAGCAGCATCGGACTGGTCATAGGCTTTGCCGTGCCGCGCAGTGAAAAGAAACCTATGAGCCGTTTCGGCATGCCCACGCGAGGATGGAAGGGCGAGATCCGCCTGACCGAGTGCCAGGACAACCTGACGCTGATCGCCGCGCTCAGCCGCCTGTGGGCGTCGCGGCCCGCGGGAGCCGCCTACCAGAAGCCCTACTTCATCGGCGTGCATTTGAACGGCTTGGTGCCCGATCATCTACACACGCTAAATCTCTTCGACGGCTCTGAGGACGAGCAGAACCGCACGCGCCTCGTGGCGGCCATGGACGCGCTGAACTCGAAGTACGGCCTAAGCACGCTGGCCCCGGCCACCATGCTCACCGCGTTCAGGGCCGCGCCCACGCGCATCGCCTTCCACACCATTCCGGAGATGTTCTAGTTCGTGTGTCCCAGCTCACGGCACTAACCCCAACCACGAAGCGATAAAATATGATGAGAGCCATCCCGGGCTAGATTCTTCACCACCAGCGGCGCTGCAGTTCCCCCCAGCATTGCCTGTAGATGACGGAGTCATTTAAGGCTTAAGACCTGGCAGCGCTCAGAGAAGGGTGGTTTCATATGTTTCGTCGCGGCGTTTTCTTTACTGCAGCAATTTGTCTTGCCCTTGTTTCGCCGGCGCACTCGCTGGCGCGAAATGTACATTGGTATCAACCGCATTACATGGCTCGAGTCGATCAGGCAACCAGCCGCCTGCAATTCCTCGCTCCGCACTTTGCCCCTTCAGGCTGGTACGATACGTCAACCCATTACACGCTGACGAATTTTACCCAGAGCGAGTTGGGAATCAACCTGTCCTTCAACGAAAGCGGCGTGAAGGACGTGCCCCAGGGCCTGCTCGGATTAACCTCCATCTCGACCCCTTACTCGCAGGATTCTGTCACTTCGATCGCCTATGCGAACATTGAGTTCTTTGAGATAAGAAATTTCGGCTCCTCCCCAACCCCCTGGTGCGTTTATCCCATGGGCAAAGACTCCGGAAATGGAATCATCTGCGTCTCAGACGAGGGAACTGCTCATCAGGTTGCCGATGCGTTGGCAACTTTGGCGGTAGCCTACGGAAAGAATCTGAATATGTCCTTCAGCATGTCCTTGGGGGCGATGACGGACAAGGAGCAGCGCAAGCATCCCGGGCAAACCGGCTGCCTGGTTCGCGAAGTAGATGCGGATGGACCCGCTGAGAAAGCCGGCGTTCAGGAGAATGACGTTGTGCAAACCGTCAACGGCCAGGCCTGTACGCAACAAGTCTTTGGCGCGGCCGTCTTCGAGGCCATCACTAAGCCGCAGGGCGGCGTGGTGCGTGCGGAGATTCAGCGCAAAAGTGGCCCTTTGACCGCCGATCTGCGCTTTCCCCATCCCGAAGTCCCTGCCGCTCAGTTGCGGCAGCAGGTCGCCAACCCCGGCCAGCAAAACCCGGCTGAGCCTTCCGCTGCTTCCGCTCCAGCCGCGCCGCCCGCCGGCGTTCACCTCGGCATTCAGGTCCGTCCTGTTATTGCTGACGACATGGCGCCCCTTCAGTTGACCAAAGCGCAAGGCCTTGTAGTAGTCGGCGTTGAAAACGGCGGCTTGGCCGACACCATGGGCATTCTTGCCGGCGATGTCATTCTCCAGGTGAATGGATCGGATGTCGGCGACGTGCAGCAATTTGCCCAGACCGTCCGCAGCGGCGCAGCCAAATCCTTCCGCGTCTGGCGTAAGGGACAAACAGTGGACCTGACTGTGCCGATGAGCATGTAGAATTTTTTGCTTTGTCCGCCGATCTCGTCGCGCACACCTGATTTGATCGGCTGGCATTGCATATTGAAAGGAATGAAGGATGTCTCGATCTGGAGTTGTTTTGAAGTTTGCTATTTTCGCCGCTTTGGCGCTGCCGGCCTCGTTGCTGGCGCAAGTGACGGGGGAATATCAGCCGCATTACCTATCGAGCCTTCAAGAAGCAGCCAACCAGTTGCAATCGCTCACTCCGCATTACACGCCCATGGAATATCAGGGGGGAACACAGTGGGGCTTTACAGATAGTTACGCGTTGGCACGCGTGGATGTGAGCAAGCAGGGCATCAAGCTGTACTTTTCCAAAAGCCCCGCGCAGCAGATTCAGTTTTTATGGAACTGGAACGGCGCCAGCGCCGCGCCGCCTTACGCTCCCTACACCGGCGACATCATTACGTCGATGGTCTTTGCGAATACCAACCAGTTCCAGATGTATCACTTCAGTCAGGTGGCGAACACCTACCCGGCAACCTGGTGCGTCAATCCGGATAACCAGCCTCCGGGAAACAACTCCATGCTGTGCGTCGACACGCAAGAGAACGCGCAGGCGCTGCTCAATGCGTTGGCCACGCTGGTGGTCGCCAGCGGCGGGGATTTGGTGCCAAGCGACGGCTTCGGCGATGTGATCGCGATTCCCGCCAAGCAGTTGAAGAAGTATCCAAACGAAACCGGCGGCTCGATTGCTTCAGTGACCCCCGGCGGAGTGCCCGCGCAGGCAGGCATCCAAACAGGCGACATCCTGCACGCCGTCAACGGAAAGCCATACGTTGTAAACCAGGGAATGGTCAGCAACGCCGTCATGGAAGCCACCTGGCACAAACCCGGAGGCGGCGTGGTGCACGTGGACATCTTCCGCAATCACGCGCCCATGTCCATCGACATCCGCTACATCAAGCCGCCGGTTGACGCCGCAAAATTGCAGCAGCAAGGCGCGGAGTTTGCCCCGCAAGCCGCCGCGCCGCCCTCCGGCCAGCACTTCGGCTTCCAGGTTCGCCCTGTCATCCAGGACGATATGGCGCCTCTCGCCCTGCTCCAGGCCAAGGGCATCGTGGTCGTCAGCGTGCTCAACGGAAGCTTGGCCGACACCATGGGCATTCTTGCCGGCGATGTCATTCTCCAGGTAAATGGATCGGATGTCGGCGACGTGCAGCAATTTGCCCAGACCGTCCGCAGCGGCGCAGCCAAATCCTTCCGCGTCTGGCGTAAGGGACAAACAGTGGACCTGACTGTGCCGATGAGCATGTAGAGCCTCGATGCAAATCCATCGTCGGGTAGAAATCAAACTCTTCCTGCGCGGTGAGGCTATGGCTGGCTACACTAATATCCAACATGGCCAGCTTGCCTTCATCGCCGTCATCGGGTTATCGCGGGCGTCTTGCGCCATCGTCCACAGGCTATCTGCACGTGGGTCATGCATGCACCTTCTGGATAGCCTACGAACGGGCGCACGACGCTGGTGGCACTCTGGTCATGCGCATGGAAGACCTGGACCCCGACCGCAGCCGCGCCGAGTATGCCGAGACCGCGCTCGAAGATCTTCACTGGCTGGGGATTCGCTGGCAAGAAGGCCCGAAAATTGGCGGCCCGTTTGCTCCCTACGCGCAGAGCAACCGTCATGCGATCTATCTTGACGCATGGCGCAAGCTGCAAAGCGGAGGCTTCCTCTATCCCTGCCGCTGCTCGCGCAAAGACCTGGAAGCCGCGCTTAACGCGCCACATGAGAGTATTTCGCGCGGCACGGTCGAGACGCACAGTCACGGCGAGTTGGAGCCGCTCGACGACGAGCCCATCTATCCCGGCACTTGCAGATCCCGCGCCAGCAACATTGCGCAGCCGTCCGATTCCACGACTACAGGGCTCGCCGAGCCGGGCAACTTCAACTGGCGCTTCCGCGTCCCCGACGGCGAAGCAGTCGAGTTTGTAGATTTGAATCTCGGAGCCCAACGCTTTGTGGCGGGCCGCGACTTTGGCGACTTCGTCGTCTGGCGGCGCGACGACGTCCCCAGTTACCAACTTGCCTGCGTAGCCGATGATGCGGCCATGAACATTACCGAAGTCGTGCGCGGCGAAGACCTGCTCAAGTCCACAGCGCGGCAAATCCTGCTCTATCGCGCCCTGTCGCTCGAAACTCCTGCCTGGTTCCATTGCCACTTGGTCGTGGATCGCAACGGACACCGACTGGCCAAGCGCCACGACGCGCTTAGCCTGCGCATGCTACGCCAGCGCGGAGTAACGCCGGAGCAAATTCTCTCTGCGGAGTTCCCGGTGGAGGCTTGAAAGTTGCGCACATCATAGCGGTTCCACGATTGCAGTACACCGAAACCACTGCGCTCAAGTGGCATTTTTCCTCAAGAAAATGCCACCCTGCACGACGCTAGAAAAGGCACGTGAATTGTGGAACCGCTCTAAGCCTCCAGCTATTTGTCGGTTACTTGAACTTACTTGTGCTGGATAAACGTCCCATCCTGCAACTCGATCATGGCCCGGCGCAATTCGGCCTCGGTGTTCATCACGATCGGCCCGTACCATGCCACCGGCTCCTCCAACGGCTTGCCGGAGACCAGCAGAAATCGTATGCCCTCGGGACCTGCCTGAACTACGATCTCGTCGCCGCGATCGAACAAAACCAGCGAATGGTTTTTGGCATCGTAGACCGCTTGCTGCGTTCGGGTCCACGGCCGACTCCGTAAGCACCGCATGCGGTTCCGAGGCGCCGCGGAAGCTCCCCGAACCGGCAAAGATATATGCGAAGGCATTGCGGGTCGTCTCCACTTGAATGCGTTTGCGTTTGCCCGGCGGAACAGAGATGTCCACATAACGCGGATCGGCAGCAACTCCCTCGACCGGTCCCTTCTTGCCCCAGAACTCACCGCAAATAATTCGCGCTTTGCTCCCGTCATCCTCGGTCACCTCCGGAATCTCGGCAGCTGGAATGTCCTGGTAGCGCGGGGCAGTCATCTTGAGCGACGCGGGCAGGTTGGCCCAAAGCTGAAATCCGTGCATGCGGCCCCGGTCGTCTCCCTTGGGCATCTCCTGGTGCAGAATGCCGCTGCCTGCGGTCATCCATTGCACGTCACCGGCGGTTCAGCGCCTCGATGAACTGCTGGACATCTCCCGCACCAGCCTTGAGGTCAAGCGCAAAGAGATTCAGCGCCACATGGACAATGGCCTTTTTCCTTATACCAAGCGCTACCTTGGCACCTTGCGCAACTTCTTTTCCACGCTGGGCGTAAACGGTATCAATGAAATGATTCGCAACTTCACCAGCGGCACGGACGACATTATATCGGAGTGGGGACATGCCTTTGCCGTGCGCTTCCTCGATCATGTGCGCGCGCGAATCGTGATGTTCCAGGAAGAGACAGGCCATATGTACAACCTGGAGGCCACACCCGCCGAAGGCACCACCTACCGCTTTGCCCGCGAAGACAAGAAGCGATTTCCGGATATTCTGCAAGCTGGCACAGAGGACGAGCCGTATTACACCAACTCCAGCCAGCTCCCTGTGGGCTTTACCGACGATCCGTTCGATGCATTGCAGCGTCAGGAAGAGTTGCAGCGCAAGTACACCGGAGGGACGGTCCTTCATCTCTACATGGGAGAGCGCATCTCATCAGCCACGGCCTGCAAAAAA
>CAWJDN010000300.1:0-10441 GCA_963840985.1 uncultured Acidobacteriaceae bacterium | reverse complement strand
GCCAGGTTCCAGGCAGAGAAAAGCGCGACCGAAGAGTGCGAACCGCCCATGCCAGCAGAAGCGCTCCGCATGCCAAATAACCGACCAGATTGTAGATGAGCGGGTTATCCGAGAAGGCGTTAACTACCGCTTGCAGGCTTATCACCCCTGCACGGCCATGAATACGCAATGCAGCGAGGCTGGTGTCGTCATTGCCGCCGTGTGTCGAATATGCCAATACATTGGAGTGCCATTCCTGCATCCAGTGCGGCGATACGTGCCAAACCCATAGGACTGCCGGTAGACACAGAACAACCACAGTAAGGAGTGTTTGCAGTGCGCGTTTCCGGTAGACTCCGCCCGCCAGCAAGAAGTAGAGCCATACCAGGCCCGCATCTTGAGGCTTGAGTGCGAGGCTGGCAGCAAGACACAGAATGCCAACCGGGATAAATCGCTCACGAAAAAAACACCATACGGCTACTACGCATAAGCTGATTGCAATCCCTGCCGGATTGCATAGAACAACAATCACTTCGCTGTTGGCAAGAAGAAAGCCAATGAGAACACCAGAGACAATAGGCGCGTAAATTGCTCCTAAATCCCAAATCAGAAACGAAGCGAAGACGAGGCATCCAAGGGTAAGAATCATCCAGAGTATATGCGCAGATCCCCATGGAAGCATCGCGAAGGGGACCGTAACGAGAAACGCTGTGGGAAAGTAGATATACCGTGTCTCTGCATGGTGCTTGTTAGCCGTAACCAATGGACCATAGTCCTTCTCCGCCTCATATGCGCGCAATACTTCGCTTTCATTGTATGGGTCACACTGCCGAATAAGGCATCTTGCGGGGTCGTAAACCACTCCGAAATCTTGCATCGGAACTTTAGCGACATTCTCGAAGGCGAGGCCAAGCAAAATAAATACGACACTGCCTAAAAGCAAGAAATACATACCATCGAGCCGCGCTCTTGTCATGTTCAGTCTCTCTTTCTACCGGAAACGGCGCCAAGGCTATCAATCAACCTGCTGAATGGCCTTCTCCGGAGTCTATCGGATTATGCCCGCGTGAGCGCAAACGGCGTTTCCTGTGGCTCTCCTGGCCCTGCTGTTGCATCTCCGGACGATGCACTCCGCACATAAACCCACAGATAGAAAATGCCCATCGCTAGCAAAATGAGCGGAGTGGGCCGCATCAGTACAACCGTCAGTATCTTTCCGGCGAGCCCCGCCGTGGATATGTGCAGATTCCTGGTGAGAGCCAGGAGAATGATCAACGGGATATCCGCGGTGAAGACAAATCCTGCGGAGGTCACCAGCAGCGCAATCCATCGCATCGGCCCGCCCCTGGCCCAGAGCATCGCGCAGACCGGAACCGCAAGCAGCAGGAGCTTGGCATCGTAGGGCCGATGATATGTCACGAGCATGGTAAGCGGCGCGATGGCTGCGAGCGCAAGCCAGGCTACGCGCTGCGAAAAGCGAGATCGGACAGTACGGACCACCCATAGCAGCAGGAGAGGCGCACAAACCAGATAGCTGACGAGGGTGTAGATACGCGGATCGTTCCAGAAAACACTTAGGAGAACTCGTAAATCGATGGCAGTAGTGACTGGACGACCATCAATAGTATTGGGATCTCCTTCATTAAGGCCGCCGAATGCTGACTGGATCGAAATATTGGAGAGTAACTCCTGCGGCCAATGTGGCGCGATGGGCGTTACCCACAGTATTGTTGCTAGGCTCACTATAGTGGTAACGAGCAGGGTTTGCAGTGCGCGTTTCCTGTAGATTCCGCCTGCCAACAAAAAGTAGAGCCAGACCAGGCCTGCGTCATGGGGCTTGATGGCAAGACTGGTCGCAAGGCACAGGACACCAGCCAGCGCAAATCGATCCTTGAGAAAACACCAGGCGGCCACCACGCAAAGGCTCACGACGATTCCCCCAGGATTGCCAGTCGCAAAAAAAACTTCGATGTTGGCTAGAGCAAAGCAGATCAAACCCGCAGAGATCACCGGCGCGTAATTGGCCCCTGAATCCCATATCAAGAAGGCGGCGAGGCTAAGAGCTACGGCGGTGAGGATCAGCCATAGAAGATACGCAATCTCGCACGGCAACATCGCGAAAGGAGCAAGGAAGATAAATGCGGTCGGTAAGTATACATTGCCCCTTAAAACCCCACGGGTCCCGGGAGGTGGCATGGGGTGACCCGCTCCGTCTGCTAGATACGCCCGCAGCGGTTCGCCTGGTTTGTAGGGATCGCTGTGTTGAAACAGGCACCGCACATCATAATAAATCCCTTTGAAGTCGCACATTCCGTTTGGCGCGGTCTGCGCAAGCGAAAAGCCCCATACAGCGGATAACCCACAGCACAGCAGGATCCACGCCAGTGCAATTCGTCTCGTCTTTGTCATGGGGAGCCTTTCTGCGGATCGCGCCGCGTGTAAATCCACAGATAGAATATGCTCATTGCCAGCAGGATGAGCGGGACAGGGCGCGTGAGCACGACGGTCAGCATCTTTCCGGATATCCCCACAGTGGATATGTGCAGGTTCCTGGTGAGCGTGAGAAGAATGGTCAACGGGATATCCGCAGTGCAGACAATCGCCGCGCTACTCGCCACTAGCGCAACCCATCGGATCGGCCTGCCCTCGGTCCAGAGCAGGGCGCAGGCGGGAACTGTCAATAATAGAAGCTTGGCATCGTAGGGTCGATGATAGGTCACGAGCAGCGTAAGAGGCACGACCGCGGCGAGCGACAACCAGGATCGCTCTAACGAGAATCGCGCGCGGAGAGTGTAAACCACCCATATCAGCAGAAGCGCCCCGCAGACCAGATAGCTGATGAGATAGTAGACGCGCGGATTGTCGCTAAAGACGTATATCGCGGATTGCAGGTTGATGATCATGCTGGGGCCGCTGCCGCTATTGGCGGAGTTGGGTCCGGGGTTGCTGGCCCCGCCGGGCATCAGATCGGTTAGATTATTGGCTTGCAGTTCCTGCATCCAATGGGGTGAGATGGGCGTTACCCACAGAATGGCTACCGCCGCCAGAACGGCAGTTGCCAAGAGGGTTTGCAGCGCGCGTTTCCGATAGGACGCGCCTGCCAATAGAAAATAGAGCCAGACCAGGCCGGCATCATGGGGCTTGATCACCAGGCTGACTGCAAGACAGACGATGCCCGCCCAAACAAATCTCTCCCGGAGGAAACACCAGACAGCCACGACGCAAAGACTTACGGCGATACCCGCGGTATTGCCGGTCGCAAGAACGGCTTCGCAGTTGGCAAGCATAAAGCAAATCAAAGCGGCAGAGATTCCCGGCGCATAATCGGCTCCGCAATTCCACATCAGAAATGCGGCGAAAGTGAGGCTGCCGGCGGTAAGGATCATCCACAGCAAGTGTGCCAGGCCCCACGGCAGCATAGCAAAGGGAGCAATGAAGATTGATGTAGTCGGCAGGTATATATTCAACGACAGAACTTGTTGAAGGACGTCCGATAGCGATGGACGGTCTTTATGTTCCGCGAGATAAACGCGCGCCGGTTCGCCGTATAGATAGGGATCGCGGTGTTGCAACAGGCAGCGCGCATCGTAATAGACGCCCTTGAAATCGATCATTCCGTCAGGCGAGGCGCGCTGCAGGAAAAATGCCCAGAAAGCGGAGATCCCGCAGCAAAACAGCAACAAAAGAGCGATCCGCCGCGGCCTACTCATGCTCATCTTCACTCTCGGACTTATTTATATACTATACACAAGCAATAAACAAAGGAGAGGGCGCAATGGCAATGGATTTGCATGCGCGCCTCTCCCTAGCAGCATCGATAGTGATCATTGGTGACACTCAGGACCCGCTTAGGCAGGCTCTGAATCAAGTCGAACGCAAACATACCTTGCCAGATAGGTTGTCCTGACAGTGCATATCAGGAGTTATACAGAGGCTGCGAAGCTCGATTCAATCATCGAGAAACTCGTGCTGACAGTCGTGGCTACTGTCTTCATGGTGGCAATACAGCCAAGGGCAATGACAGCAACAACCAGAGCGTACTCAACCAGGTCCTGACCTTCCTCGCGGCTCATCAGATCCTGGAATTTCACATACAACTTGAGAAACATGGTGTTCATTTGCGTTCTCTCCGTGTTTTGAAATTCCCAGCCTGAGGGCACAAGCCTCCTATGAAGGCCCGTGCACTGTCAGTACCGACAGTGCAACTTCTGGGGTTAGACAGAGGCTGCGAAAGTCGATTCAATGACTGAGAACTCAGTGCTGATAGCGGTCGCTACTGTCTTCATGCTGGCAACAGCACCGAGGGCGATCAAAGCAACAACCAGAGCGTACTCAACCAGATCCTGACCTTCCTCGCGGCTCATCAGATCCTGGAACTTCACATACAACCTGAGAAACATGGTGTTCATTTGTGTCCTCTCCTTTTTTTCTCTCCGTAGTTTGAGTCACCTAGACTGAAAACACACGCCTCCATTTGGGAGCGTGTACTTGTTTGTCATAACGTGCATCTTCGGGGGGGGTATTACACAGAGGATGCGAAAGTCGATTCAATTACCGAAAACTCGGTGCTGATAGAGTGAGCCACTCCCTTCATGCTGGCAACAGCACCAAGGGCGATCAAAGCAACAACCAGAGCGTATTCAACCAGATCCTGACCTTCCTCGCAACTCAGCAAGATCTCCAACTTCACATACAACCCGAGAAACATGGTGTTTAGTTTTGTTCTCATCGTACTTTGAGACTCCCAGCTCGAGGAGACACATTTTCCATGAAGACCTGTGCACTACTGTTCTGACAGTGCACCATCAGGGGTTAGACAGCGGATGCGAAAGCCACTTCAATGATTGAGAACTCAGTACTGATTGAATTTGCCACTGTCCTCATGCTGGCTACAGTACCAAAGGTGATGATAGCAAGAATAAGAGCGTATTCAACCAGATCCTGACCTTCCTCATGACTAACCAAGTTCTCTAACATCACATACAATCGGAGAAACATGGTGTTCATTTGTGTTCTTTCATTTTCCTGAGACTCCCAATCCGAGGATACACGTCTCCTCTGAAAGTGTGTATCCCGGGCTGATCAGACAGCGCATCGACTGGGCTTAGACAGAGGCTGAGAATGTCGATTCAATCACTGAGAACTCGGTGCTGATCGAAGTAGCCACTGTCCTCATGGCGGCAACAGCGCCAAGAGCGATGATTGCAACAACCAGAGCATACTCAACCAGATCCTGACCTTCCTCGCGGCTCATCAGATTCTGGAACTTCACATACAGCTTGAGAATCATGTTGTTCATTTGTGTTCTCTCCGTACTACGAGATTCGTATTCCGAGGACATACACCATTTCTGAAGTTGTGTGCTCGTCTTTCCTGATATTGCATCATCTGGGGTTAGACAGAGGCTGCGAAAGTCGACTCAATGACTGAGAACTCAGTGCTGATAGCGGTCGCCACTGTCTTCATGCTGGCAACAGCACCAAGAGCGATCAAAGCAACAACCAGAGCGTATTCAACCAGATCCTGACCTTCCTCGCGGCTCATCAGATCCTGGAACTTCACATACAGCTTGAGGATCATATTGTTCATTTTGTTCTCTCCTGTGTTCTGTTGGTATTTAGAGCCTTTTTACTTGAGGACACACGCCTTCCATGAAGGCGTGTGCTCGGGTTGTACCGACAGTGCGTCTTCTGGGGTTAGACAGAGGCTGCGAAAGTCGATTCAATGACTGAGAACTCAGTGCTGATAGCGGTCGCTACTGTCTTCATGCTGGCAACAGCACCAAGGGCGATCAGAGCAACAACCAGAGCGTATTCAACCAGATCCTGACCTTCCTCGCGGCTCATCAGATCCTGGAACTTCACATACAGCTTGAGGATCAAATTGTTCATTTTGTTCTCTCCCTCAGTTTGTGTTCCGAGCTTGAAACCCGGGCGACATTTATGTAGCAAGTTATGTGCCATTCATGGTTCAGAATGCTTTTTGTTATTAATCAATCACCTACAGAGAGCAAAATCGAGGAAAAGGCACAACAGGGTGTAAACAATTGTACACATGGGGTGCCGGGCAGGTTGGCCTTGTATACAGACACTAAAGTAGCGTTACTTGAGTGTAACAGGCATCGGATAAGGTGCGGGAGGGCGCGGAAGGCGTCTGCGAATGGCTAAAACAGCGGTTTTAAGGCCCAGTCTTCGTCCCATTGCCGTTGCAGCATAGGTTGGAGCGCAACAGCGTGTCTAAGGGCTGAAAGAATCGCCTTGAACGCCATGAGAACCGTTGGAACGGCCCTACACGCCCTCAGAAACTAGATCCTGGGTAAGAATCCTGTCCCGCCGAGGAAGTAGAATAGCGTCCATGGCAAGCAAGACGGAACTTCCAACGTTCCGGGCGAAGTACAACATCGCGGATTTGTCGATTGCGGGCGTCACCGGGCTGGCGGTTGCCCTCGTCGCTCTGTTTTTCTTCGTTTTGCCGACGACCAATATCGCCAAGACGAGCGATTTCATTGCCTTTTGGGCCACCGGCCAGCAGCTCGTCCACCACGCCAATCCCTATGATGTGGACGCGATAACGCGGATCGAGTACTCCGCGGGACGTCCCGTCAACCGCAGTGTCATGCTGATGAGGAATCCGCCGTGGGGCCTGCCCCTTGCTTTTCCCCTCGGTTATCTCAGCGTTCGGGTCGGCTCGCTGTTATGGTCCCTGGCCCTGCTCTCGTGCCTGATCGTTTCGGTCCGCATACTCTGGCGGATGCACGGCCGACCCAGCGCTCCCCTGCACTGGCTCGGATACTCGTTCGCCCCGGCGGTACTCTGCCTGATGATGGGGCAGACTTCTCTCTTCGCTCTGCTGGGGTATGTTCTGTTTCTCGATTTGCATCGAAGACGCCCATTTCTGGCAGGGTTATCACTCTGGCTTTGCGCGTTGAAGCCGCACCTTTTTCTGCTTTTCGGCGTTGTGCTGCTGGCATGGATACTGCTCTCCAGGAGTTACAAGATACTGGCTGGCGTGGCAGTTGCCATTGCTGCTAGTTGTGCAATCACATTTTTCATCGAGCCGTTGGCGTGGAGCGAATACGCACAGATGATGCGGACGACGGGGATTGAGAGTGATCATATTCCGTGCCTTAGCGTCGCGTTGCGCTTTTGGCTCAGTCCGCAGACGGTGTGGTTCGCCTGGCTGCCGGTCTCCTTGGGCAGCGCCTGGGCGTTTGGCTATTTCTGGACTCGTCGCCACGCATGGGATTGGATGAAAGACGGCAGCCTGCTGATGCTCGTATCGCTCATCCTGGCGCCCTATTACTGGGTATACGATGATACCCTGGCAGTGCCTGCCCTGCTGCGAGGCGCATTCCTGACCCGCTTCAGGCCCCTGTTGGTAGTCCTGGCCTTTGCCAGTCTTCTGATCCAGGGCGAACTCCTCTGCGGCATCAGGATGTCCACGGCCTACTATCTTTGGACGGCGCCTGTGTGGCTTGTGTGGTATCTCTGCGCAATAGGATTTAAGCGAGCGCAAGCGAAGGATCTAAACGGAGTCGCAGAAATAGCAGTATAGCTTTAGTGAACTGTCATTACCTATAATGGTTGCTCTGACCTCGGAATGGATTGAATGGCGTGCATGATTGAGAAAGCACAAAATCCCGCAGATGATCCAGAACGCGAAAATGCGCTCTCAGAAAAACTTATCAAACGACGGAAAATACTTCGCGCTATCGCACCCCTGCCATTCGTTACCGTCTGCGCCCTGGCGGCAGGATTCACAGCCGGGCTCTACTGCTCTGTGTTTCTGTCGCCACTCGCTCCCGGCACACGCGATTTCATCATCTTCTGGGCAACCGGACAACAGCTCGCGCACCATGATAATCCATATGACCGGGAAGCCATGTCGCGGGTCGAGCGCGCTGCGGGGCTTCCACTCGCGTATAAAGTCGGCTTCATGCGGAACCCGCCCTGGACTCTTCCGCTTGTGTATCCGCTGGGGTTCATCAGCCCACGGGTTGCATGGCTGATATGGTCCCTGCTTATGCTCGCATGCCTGACTGGTTCGGTCCGTCTGCTCTGGATCATGTACGGCAGGCCTGGGAATCGCCGCTACTTGCTCGGGCTTTCCTTCGGGCCGGCACTGCTCTGCCTGCTCTACGGACAAACCTCGCTCTTCGCGCTGATGGGGCTGGTACTGTTCCTGCGCCTGCATCGCACGAGCCCCTTTCTGGCAGGAATCTCGCTCTGGCTTTGCGCGCTGAAGCCGCACCTCTTTCTGCCTTTCGGCGTTGTCCTGCTGGCGTGGGTGCTGGTTTCAAGAAGCTATAAGCTACTGGCTGGCTCGGTGATTGCCATGGCTGCAAGCTGTGCAATCACATATGCCATCGACCCGTTGGCGTGGACCCAGTACTTACAGATGGCGCGCGCGTCTGGAATCGAACGGGGTTTTGTTCCGTGCCTGAGCTATCTGCTACGCAATTGGCTCAGCCCGAACGCGCTCTGGTTGCAATACCTGCCGGTTGCCTTGGGCTGCTTCTGGGTGCTGGGCTATTATTGGCTTCGCCGCCAAGCCTGGGACTGGATGAAAAACGGAAGCCCGCTGATGCTCGTTTCAATCCTCACGGCGCCTTATGCCCTGATTTACGATCAGTGCCTGGTGATACCGGCCCTGTTGCGAGGCGCAATACAGACCCGATCCCGGAACCTCTTGATTGCTCTTGCGTTTCTGAGCGCCCTGGTCGAGATCGCGCTGTACCGCAGCCTTTCGCACCCCCCCGAGCTCTTTCTATGGACTTATTGGACCGCGCCCGCGTGGCTGATTTGGTATCTTGTTGCCTGCGCGTTTGTGAGAGAATCGCAGGCAGACCAATCTCCGGATCAATAGAACTGGTCCGGCCTCATTCTAACCGCATTCGTTTTAGTCACAACTCAAGTACGTGCGAGGAATCCAGCTTATGGCGATTATTGTAACTACCGCCAGAATAATTCCACCAAGAATATCGATTCCATAGTGCCACCCTGTAGTGATTGCCGAGATGCAAATCAACCCGGCAAGCGCCCAAGACCAGGCGCGCAGGCGGCGAATAGTACCCAGCGCCACGGCTGTAAGAATGGCAAGCACAACATGAAACGACGGGAATGAGACGATTCCAGCGTCGTTCATGTCGAGATCCACGGGGGCGCTGGACTTGAGGCGTATCAAGTAGGCAGTCACTCCAGCCTGCTCCTTTGTTGGCCGGAAATCTTGTGTCGTCCATGGGCCAGCGGCTGGCCAGATCGCCGAAAGCGCCGCTGTGAGAATTGCGGCGATCACGATCCCCAGCACATAGCGGCGCGCAGCATCTGAATGGCCGCTAAGTGTAGGTATCAGTATCGCCGCGATGATAAACGGGGACAACATGGCGTAAGTAATCGCGAGACCAGTCTTTACCAGGGGCACGCGCGCGACGAGATGCATACAATATATCGTGGAAAAATGGGCCTGAGCGTCCATCGAGGCTAAAGTTTGATCGATCAGCGGATAGGGACTTCTGCCGGCAATCTGGATGAGAAGCGACAGTGTGCTCGTTAAAAGCACGGCCCAAATGGCTAACAGGCACGTGTCGATCAGTTTGGGAATTGAGCGCCAGATGCAGTAACACAGAACCCCAATCAGGAGCAGCACTCCCGGCCAGGCATCGAGTAACTGATAGAGGCCGCCAAGATGCACAACGCGCGCTAGGATCACCTCGCCAGAAATCAGAACTGCCAGCGTGATTCCCATCGTGTAATGGAATGGTGTGGCGTACTTCTTCCACGCCGATTGAAAATCTAATGATGCTGACTTAACAGGCTCTGTATGCGATGTCATGAATGTTTGGGACTCTCCGTAGATTATATTCTGTGCTCCAATTCAGCTAACCCCTATCCCTGATGCAATTGTGCTGAAGTGGCGCCAACGCTATCGTTCGCCGGCAAGGCATCTGAAAATTCCAGCGTATCGCCGGGTTGCGTCTGCGTCTTGCGAATTGTGCCAGACGGAAGTTCGAGCACGTACCGGTTTCCAGCATGCGGGTCAGCACGCCGTCAGGGCCGATCAGATGATCCTGGCCCACCACCTCGGACAGCCTTTGGGGCCGCAGTTTGTCGGCAAGCGGGCGCGGCGCATCGCGGTCCAATCCAGCCGCCGCGAACAGGCCTCCTGTATCCCGCTTGCCGCGCGCGGTCATCCGCCGAACATGGCGGAAATCTGCTGGCCGCCGCGCTGGATGTAGTAGCGCCACAGCCGGCTCGGCTGGCTCACGGCCTTCACCAGATCCTGCGTGGTCGAGATCTCGGCATTGTTGATCATGAGCACCACGTCGCCCTTCTGCAGGCCGAAATTATGCGCCAGCGACCCGGTCTCCACCTCGATGACGGCGACGCCCTTGGCATCGGTATCCAGCCGCAATTCGTCGGCCAGCGCCGGCGACAGGTTCGCGACTTTGGCGCCGTGCAGGAGT
>CAWJDN010000299.1:0-7111 GCA_963840985.1 uncultured Acidobacteriaceae bacterium | reverse complement strand
GATAAGGAGGTCTGGGTAATCTCCGGCGACGGAGGCTTCCAGATGACGGCGGCCGAGCTGGCAACCATCGTGCAGGAAGGCATCAAGATCAACATCGCAGTCATCAACAACGGCTACCTAGGCATGGTGCGCCAATGGCAGGAGTTTTTCTACGAGAAGAACTACGAAGCCACGCCGATGGTCAGCCCCGATTTTGTTAAGCTGGCAGACGCTCACGGCATCAAGGGACTCACCGTTCGCACACGTGCTGAAGTAGAAGAGGCTGTTAAGACGGCCCGCTCAGCGCCGGGAACGTTTCTGCTCAACTTCAAGGTGGAGAAGGAAGATTCGGTTTACCCGATGGTTTCCGCCGGCTCTTCACTTCACGAGATGATTCGGCGACCGGAAAAGGATTAGGGGGCAGAAAGACTATTATGATGCACACATTTGTCGCTTATGTTGAAGACCGGCCGGGCGTGCTAACGCGCGTGGCCTCGCTCTTCCGCCGCCTGAACATCAACATCCACTCGCTCACCGTGGGACACAGCGAGCGCGCTGGACTGTCGCGGCTGACGCTGGTCTGCGAGGCATCGGCCGAAGCCGGCCATCGCATCCAGGCAAGCCTGTATAAACTGGAGAATGTCGTGGATGTGGACGACATCGCCCAGGCGCCGTCGGTGACGCGCGAGCTGGCGCTCATCAAGGTGGCTGCCACTCCACACAACCGTTCGCATATTTTCGAGCTGGTTCAGGTCTTTCGCGCCAATATCATTGATTTAGCATCGGAGTCGTTGATTATTCAGTTGATCGGCGTGGAAAGCAAGATCGAAGGACTCGTCCAGATTCTCAACGAGAGCGATGATCGCATTCTCGAAATCAGCCGCAGCGGCAAGATGACGATGCGCCGCGGCCATCACACCAGCAGCGTTCTCAAGGCCATGGGCAGCGGCGGAGACGAGCCCGAAAAAGAGCCCGTGGAGGATGGCGCGGCCGAGCCGGAATAGGCTCGCGGCGCCCGGAATAGCCTCGAGGGGAAAAACTATCAAACGTAATTTTGATCAACATTTCAACACTCAAACAAAGGAAACGAGAAAAACATGGCGAAGACTTACTACGATCACGATGCGGACCTCTCACTCATTCAAGCCAAGAAGGTAGCCATCATCGGCTACGGCTCGCAAGGGCACGCTCATGCCCTCAACCTCAAGGACTCCGGCGTCCAGGTCAAAATCGGCCTGCCCGCCTCGGAAGCTGAGTCCGTAGCCAAGGCGAAAAAGGCCGGCTTCGAAGTGGTTCCGGCGGCGGAAGCGACCAAGTGGGCCGACGTGATCATGATTCTCGCGCCCGATCAGATTCAAGCCAAGATCTATTCTGCGGATATTGCGCCGAACCTCACGGCGGGCAAACTGCTGATGTTCGCGCACGGCTTCAATATTCATTTCAAGACCATCGTGCCGGCCAAGGACATCGACGTGGGCATGGCCGCGCCCAAAGCGCCCGGCCATCGGGTGCGCGAGGTCTTCGTCGAAGGCGGCGGTGTTCCAGGGCTGATCGCCATCCACCAGAACGCGACCGGCAAAGCTCACGCGCTCATTCTCAGCTATCTTAAGGGCATCGGCTGCACCAGGGCCGGAGTGCTGGAGACGACTTTTAAGGAGGAGACCGAAACCGACCTCTTCGGTGAGCAGGCGGTGCTGTGCGGCGGCATCAGCGCGCTGATCAAGGCGGGCTTTGAGACACTGGTCGAAGCCGGCTATCAGCCGGAGAGCGCTTACTTCGAGTGCATGCACGAGCTCAAGCTGATCGTCGATCTGATCTATCGCGGCGGCTTGGCATATATGCGCTACTCGATCTCTGATACCGCTGAATTCGGCGACTACGTCAGCGGCCCGCGCGTGATCAACGAAGAGAGCCGCAAGGCGATGCGCGCGATCCTCAAGGAGATCCAGGACGGTAGCTTTGCCAAGCGCTTCCTCTCCGACCTGAACTCCGGCAAGAAGGAGTTTACGGCCTTCCGCGAAGCCGAAGCCAAGCATCCGGTCGAAATCATCGGCAAAGAGCTGCGCGCATCCATGCCGTTCCTTGATCCGATCACCGTTGAGGAAATCTCCAAGAGCCGGTAGTCAAACCGTCTTTTAACGAATCAGCCGGTTCGTACCGCCAAGCGGTATGCACCGGCTGCTTGCATTGCGCTCGAAGTTAAAAATTGATTGCCGCGGGAACAAGCCGCGCCTCTCGGGAAGCTCCTATGCTCAATATCCCTTAGGGAGTATCTCCTACATTCCAATCGATTAGCCTCTATTCTCTTTCCGCCCTCCGGCCTACAATCCACCCGGAAGAAGAACCTAATTTGACAAAAACAAACACGTGTAGTATTTATACCTATTGGAGTAGGAGATATAAATGCCCCAGCCCCGTTTATCTCGACTTGAATTTCAGATTATGGAGGTTGTTTGGGCCAAAGGCGACTCCTCGATCCGAGAGATTCAGGAGTCGTTTCCGGATAAGCGAAGGCCGGCTTATACGACCATCCAGACGACCGTATACAGGATGGAGGCGAAAGGGGTCTTGCAGCGCGTGAAGAAGCTCGGCAACTGCCACATCTTCGCCGCAACGTTCTCGCGCGATTCGGCCCAGCGAAGGCTCATCGACGATTTTCTAATCTGGTTTGGGGGAAGCCCGCAACCGGTGATGGCGCACCTGATCGAGTCGGGCAAGCTGACTCTTGAAGATGTAAAAGATGCAGAGAGGGCGCTGCGCAATCTCTCCAGAGGAAAGGAGAGTCAGGCGTGATGCTTTCCGGATTTTGGAACGAGACTTGGAACGCGACTTTGGCCAACCATCTCTGGCAGTCGACCGCAGTAACGGGAATGGCCTGGCTGCTCGCGCTCTGCCTGCGCCACAATCACGCCCGGACGCGCTATTGGGTGTGGATGATCGCTTCGGTCAAATACTTGATCCCGTTCTCGCTACTGATTACCGCTGGTGAATCGCTTCGCTCTGCGTTTAGCACTCCGCTTCAAAGACCGGCTCTTGCAGCCGTATTGGGTCAGGTGACTCTTCCCTTTCCGCAAACGGCATCGCTCAACGCATTGACCTATACAGGCGCGGCGCCTGCGCCGCTAGCCGTGGCTTCCTTACCCGCCCACCTCCTGCCCTCGATATTGATGGTGGTTTGGCTTTGCGGCTTTCTTATTGTTGTCTTCTCGTGGGTACGCGGGTGGTTGCGGATTCGAGCCTCGATCCGTTCCTCTTCGCGCGCGGCGCTGTTGGCAGAGGTTCCGGTTCTGTCTTCGCCATACCTGCTCGAACCTGGCATCTTTGGCATCTTTCGCCCCGTGCTGCTGCTGCCGCATGGGATTGAAGAGCGCCTCAGCCCCGCGCAACTTGGCGCAATCATTGCCCACGAGATGTGCCACGTTCGCCGGCGCGACAATCTCACAGCTGCAATGCACATGGTTGTGGAAGCGATCTTCTGGTTCCACCCGGCGGTGTGGTGGATCAAGACGCACCTTCTGGAGGAGCGCGAACAGGCCTGCGACGAGATTGTGCTGCACTCTGGAAACGAGGCGGAAGTCTACGCCGAGAGTATTCTGCAGGTCTGCAAATTCTGCATCGAGTCGCCCCTGGCCTGCGTCGCGGGCGTTGCCGGATCGGATCTCAAAGGCCGTATTGTCCGCATCATGACCGGAAGAACGGCGCTCAATCTCGATTCCGGCCGAAAACTTCTGCTGGCGCTAGCGGCAGCCGTTGCCATCTCCATCCCATTTGTCTTCGGCCTGGTGCATATCAAGCAAGCTGATGCTCTTACTCCGGCGCAAGGGATTGCGGGCACTTGGCAGTGTACGCTTCATGCCGGCCTCGACCAGCGCGGGGTCTTCGAGATTTCGAAGGCGAAGAATGGCAAGTACAGCGGAGTCTTCTACGCCATTGACCAGAGCTCATCTTCGTTTCCGGTTACCAGGATCACGCTGGATGGCGCGACCGTGAAGATTTCCTTCACTGAGCTTGGCGCCGTCTTCGAGGGCAAACTGAGTCCGGATGGAATGATGATTGCCGGAACCTTGAACCAGCGATCCTTTTTGCATCCCTTAACCCTCAGCCGCGCGACGCCCCAGACTGCCTGGGAGATTCCAAAGCCCCAGCCACCGATGGCCGCCGGTGTTGATCCCGACATTGTTACCGCTACCATCCGGCCCAGCCAGCCGGAGGATCAGGGCAAAGGCCTGACTGTCTGGATGGGCCGTATCCGTACATCGAACACGACCCTGAGCGAACTCATTACCTATGCCTACGAGATTCATCCCAAGCAACTGATCGACGCGCCGGCCTGGGTTGATGAAGACAGATTCGACATCAACGCGACGTTTAGCGGCAAAGGCCAGCCCAGCCCCAGTCAAATTCAAAGCCTGATCCAGAAGTTGCTTGGGCGCTTCAAACTCAGAGTTCATCGCGACACGAAGGAACTTCCTGTCTATGCGTTGAGCAAAGCCGGTAGCATCGCAAAAATTGTCCGGAGCGCGGAAGCCCCGAATCAGCCGCCGGTTCTGCTCTTTCAGGATCTAGGAAAGCTGAAGGTCAATAATGGGTCCATGCAAGATTTAGTCTCTGTCATGCAATCCAGCGTGCTCGACCGCCCGGTCGTCGACCGAACCGGGATCGCGGGGAGATATGACTTCACCCTCAACTGGACGCCCGATGACTCCCAGTTTCACAGTTGGGGCGCGGCCATTCCGCATCCAGCCGGCACAGCCAAGGCTCCGCCGCCGCTGTCCACCGCCCTCCAGGAGCAGATCGGGCTCAAGCTGGACGCTGCTAGAGCGCCGATTGCAACACTCGTGATCGACCATGTCGAAAAGCCACAAGAAAGCAACTAGTACAAGGTTGGGGAGGCCGGAAATTGCGCAATCGATGTCAATACCTGGAGCGGCTAGGCACAGGTAATTCATTTATCGGTGGCGGTTATTGGTTGCATTTATCGCTCAGAATGTATAAGTCAACCGGGAGAACGCATGTTTCAGTACGATAAAAATTCCAAGTATATCGGGTTATATACGCGGGGGATACTGATCGCAGTGTTGTTGATTTTGCTGGCCGTTGCTGTTTCGCTCCCCCGGGCTGGCGGCCAGACGGCAACACAACCTGCAAGTCAAGATGTGGACTTTTCCGTGACCGCCAACGAGGTTTCACTCAATCTGGTGGTTCACGACAAGAAGAACAAGCCCGTTTTGGACCTTAAGCAGGATGAGATAGCGGTAAGCGACGACGGCACTTCGGTCAAGCTCAATAGTTTCCGTCTGGTCAACGGCGCGCAGAATAGCGAGAGTCTGATCACGCTGGTCTTTGACCGGCCGGGGAAGGTGGCGGGCAAGAACGTAGAAACCGACCCGACGATGATGAAGAACGCGCGAGAAGCGGCGGAGAAGATACTCAAGACGGTTCCCGATAGAGGTTTCTCCTTTTCGGTTCTGACCATCGAGGGGCGTCTGCGGCTGCAGAGCGCTTTCACATCGGATCGGAAATCGCTTGCACAGGCCATCAACTCGGCCACCGTGCCGAAAAAAGCCTTGAATGACGGCGAGGCCAGCCCGCTGGAAAAGCAACTGCTCACGGCAGCGCAAACCGGCGTCGGTGCAGAGGGAAAGGCCGTCGGCGCGCATGATCGCGCGCTGGATAAGTTGCTCTTCAACGCACTCAGTGACTCAGGTAAGATTGCACAGAATCAGCATCTCCGGCCTTTCCTGGCGGGTTTGCTGGCTTTGGCGAAATCCCAGCAAAAGATCCAGCAGCGAAAAGTGTTGATTTTCTTTACTTCCTTTCAGGAAGAGAAGAACGACTTGCACACCAAGGAGGCGATCCATTCCATCATCGGATCAGCCAATCAAGCTGGAGAGAGCATCTATATTGTCGACCTGAACTCCTCGAATAGCATTTCGAGCCAGATGAATCAGACGTCCGCCGAAGTCATGGGCGTTGCACTCCACGGTCCGACTTCCGGAGGAATTGACGGATTGACCGGCATGCAAGGCCAGATCAACAGTCTGGGTATGCCCAACTACCTCCAGCTCGTTCAAAGCACTAGAAACAACGACGACATGAAATCCCTGGCTGCGGAAACGGGGGGCAGCTACATCCCGTACATTCACTTGCAGAAGGCGCTGGGCCAGATTCTTCAGGACATCGTGACCTCGATGCGGCCGTTGGATACGTTCCGGATCGCGTCCCACATGGCGACGAGATTCTTGTGCAGCGTCCCGATTTCGGCCTGGTTGTGATACTGGATGAATTTGTAGTCGGCGGCCTGGGCACGCTTGACGATGATGGTCGTGCCGGCGGCGGCGGCTCCGGCGATGAGCGCGCGTCGGGTCCAAGGCGTCTTCATGCTATATCCTCCGTGGATCGGGCCGACCCCGGCCGCGCGCTTATCTTAGACCATGTTTCGGTCATGTGGAATCGCACCGAGGGCTGATATGGGTGGGTAAAATCGCGGCCTCAGTGCAGCAGATGCGCTTGAACCGTCCGCGGTCTTGCCATGCGGACGAGGCCGAGGGGACTGACCGCGTGGGCAAATCGCCCTAAGCACCAGCATCAAACATTGCGCCGTGCAGGACGATTTTGCCCACGTTACGCCGCCACTGAGCCGCGAAATAGATGCAGCGGCCGGTCGATCTCCACTTTAAAATCGCCGGCTTCCGGCGCCGCCAGCACCTCCCGTTCGGCGGTTTCTCATCGAGTTCAACGCGAACCGCCCGTTCCGGCGGGGACGCCAGCAATACGTTTCCTTCCACGTCCTGTGTACCTTCGTTCAGGACTACGTATTGCTGCCAACGATCATGGACGATGGTTCGATTCGCCTAAAGATTGCTCCTGAGGTAAGTTCGCTGGATTATACGAACGCAATTACAATTTCGGGCTTCACAATGCCCGCCCTCTCAGTACGGCGCGCTGAAACCGTTATCGAGCTGAAGGATGGCCAGAGTTTTGGCATCGCTGGTCTGTTGGACGACCGCGTGACCATACAACTGAGCGGAATTCCAGGAATCGGGGATATCCCCATTCTGGGACAGCTTTTCCGGTCGCGGAGCAACAGTCGTACGAACACGGAACTCCTGGTACTGGTAACACCCACCAT
>CAWJDN010000298.1:0-11705 GCA_963840985.1 uncultured Acidobacteriaceae bacterium | reverse complement strand
GCGACCCGCCACGCAAAGAATGAGGTAGAGGATTCGCGCCCAGTTTCGGCCTCGGGCAATCGCCGCGATGATCGTGGCCTCAAAGCCGAAGACGGCGATTTGCCCCCCGTGAGCGACCGGGAGGCCGGCGTGGTTGGCTACGAAGAAGGTGTTAAGGAGTCCGATGCCGAAACAGGCCAAGAGGATCGTAACAGCCATTTGGACTTCGTTCGGCTTGACTGGGTAGTTGCGGGTGTTATTCATGGGGTTAAACCTCGCTTTCATGACCGCACAATGCGCCCATTTGCCGGCGCGATCAATACTTGGGAGATCATTTGGGGGTACGTTTCAGGTCAGCGGCTAAGAGGCTCAAAAAACAGGAGTTAAGCCCGGATGTCATCGTGGAAAACTGGGACGCAGGAGTCAGGTATTCTGCAAATGCCAGGCAACTTTGCTGCTTTAGCTCGGGTACCCATGCTCTGGTCGCCCGGTTTTTGGCCACGGGGTGGGAGCGGCAGCACTTACCCGTCAATTGTCGGCATTGCTATAATCGATCAACGATGAGCGACGCGGAGATCATCTTTGCGGTGGAGGAATCGCCGGAGGGCGGTTACGAGGCGCGCGCGCTCGGCCACCCTATCTTTACGCAAGCGGAATCTACTGCGGAATTGCGTGAGATGGTGCGCGACGCGGTGCGGTGTTACTTCGAAGCGGATGCCCTCCCATCCGTAATCAGGCTCCATTTTGTTCACGACGACGTAACTGAACGAGTAGCAAGGGCAGAAGAATGTATTGCTAGCTTGGTCTCGGGAAACAGTTCCAGCACCGCCGTGGCCAGCACGTGCGCGGCGGAGTGGCGCAGCACCTTGATCGCCTCGGGATCGTTCTCCTTCATCAACTCCAGGCCGGTATCGGCCATCAGCGGCGTGCTCAGGTCCACCAGCCGCGGACCGGCCGCGTCTTCGGCGGAATACATCGCCGCCTCCGTGGCGTGCTCATCAGCAGCGGAGCTCTGCTTCACGGCAGCACCGACAGGGGTCAGGCGCGCAACCACGGAGGCCGCCGCGAGCCGTGGTGAAATTGAGTTGGCAATCTCAAGAGGCGTCGTCCCGGCGGGCACTTCGCGAATAGCCCCGTCGGGCAAGTGTACGGCAATGGTCTTTGTGCTCATGTGCATAGATCCTGGGGTTACCAGCCACGTGGTGGCTGAGCTGCGTGTCAACACTTCAGGATATACCCGCCGCCGTGCTCATTTCTCCGCCTTCTCCTCGTGATACTCCATCTCGGTGTTGATGGCCCAGATGTTCTCCTTGGCCGTAACTCCGTTGACGATGTTTTCCACGGCGGTCATGGCGGTCAGCATGGAGTGGTCCTGGTTGTTGTATTTATGCATGCCGTTACGGCCCACCAGGAAGAGGTTTTCAAAACCGTCCATATAACTGCGGATAACGTTAAAGCGGTCATAGCTGCCAAAGTAAGCGGGATACGTCTTGGGAACTCGAACAACGTGGGAGTCTTCGACATCCTCCGCCTTCAGAATTCCAATCTTCGCCACTTCGCCGATTGCAAACCTGGCCACCTCCTCATCGGAGAGCTTCCACAGCTTGTCGGTGTCATTGCAGAAGTATTCCAGGCCAATCCAGACCTTACCGGGAGTGCCGACCAGCCAGGGACTCCAGTTATTGAAGATCTGCAAGCGGCCAACAGTCACGTCGGGTTCCTGAATGTAAATCCAATTATCCTTGAGCGGTGAGCCGTCCCTTTCCGTGACCGCCAGCTTGTCGGCGAGCAAGCCGACGGTGATGAAGTCGCGATACATGAGGCCATCGGCGACCTCTCTCACTTCGACGGGAACTGGCGTGGAGAGACCGCGCACCAGATCGCGGATGGGCATGGTAGAGAAGAAGTAATTTCCCGTATACGTCACGCGCTCTCCAGCCTCGTTGCGTCCCTCGACTGAAACCACCTTGTTCCCCTCCACGTTGATGCGGTCAATCTGAATTCCGAAGTGGATCTCGCCACCGCCCTTGCGAACTAAATCAGCCGCATGTTCCCAAAGCTGGCCGGGGCCGAGCTTGGGATAGAGGAACTTCTCAATCAGCGAGGTTTCTGTCTTCTTTTGCGCGATGTCGCTAGCTTTTCCCCGGACAAAGGTCTTCTTGAGAAAGTGCATTACCACGCCCTTGAGCGACAGCCCCTTGATGCGCTGCGCACCCCATTCGGCGCTGATCTCATGGCAGGGCACGCCCCAGACCTTCTCGGTATACGACTTGAAAAACGTCAGGTAAAGCTGTTTGCCAAACCTGTTGATGATGAAATCTTCCAGCGAGCGCTCCTCCCGCTGAGGCAGCAGCGCCGAGCGCAGATAACTGACGCCGCAACGAACGGTGCGAACCAGGCCAAGATTTCTGAAGGTTGTCGCGGTCAGGCTGATGGGATAGTCGAAAAAGCGGCGCAGAAAATAGATGCGGCTCTTGCGCTGGCGAACCAGCATGACCAGGTCTTCCGTTTGAGGGTCGTGAGCAGCCGTCGCCGTTGAGAGATCGCGCTGTTGGCCCTGGTAGCGCAGTGCGCCTTCTGCGTTTGAGCCGGCCTCAACCGGCATCAGGTCCAGCCACCAGCGCATCACTCTGTCCGATTTGGAAAAGAAGCGATGGCCGCCGATATCCATGCGGTTGCCTTTGTAGCGGATGGTGCGCGAGATGCCGCCAGCCTGCTGATTGGCCTCGATCAGGATGGGCTTAATAGCCGAATTCCGCTGCAACTCGATTGCAGCCGTCAATCCGGCTGGACCTGCTCCGATGATGATCGCCGTGCCTTGTTTCACGCGGTGATTCGATCCCTTCCTGGTGAATTCTCAATCAATCATAATATTCCGCCACAAAAATCAAACGAGGGCTGGGACCACTCCCAACCCTCGCTTGTGTTTGCTAGATTCTGCCGGAATCCGGCCGGTGGGTTCAGAGCGGCTGCACGTCGGCAGCCTGCCACCCCTTGGGCCCCTTAACTACGTTGAATTGCACGGCTTGACCTTCTTGCAGGCTCTTGAAACCACTGGAGGTGATTGCAGAGTAATGCACGAAGACGTCCTCGCCGTTCTGACGCGAAATGAAGCCAAAACCCTTCGCGTCGTTGAACCACTTCACGGTACCTTGTTCCATATTGCTCGTATTTCCTGAATTGAATTGCGCTGGATGAATCGGAGCGACCACTGGCAGAATCTTGCTTGGTAGGGCGAGTGCTGCTCACGCCCGCTTCGGTCTAACGCTGAAAGCAGTTTAGCATCCCTTTTCATAAAAAAGTGCTAAAAATGTAGCGTTTCGCTACATCATTTTCTTTTTCAGTTTTGGAACTTGTTGAATTGGAAAGCCTTAACGTCGTACTCTTGTTGTGTTACCGCGAAAGGTTACTATGCCCCAGGATCCCGTCCCCGGCCTGTTATCTCGCTCCACAGAAATGCTGGAAAAGCACTTCGCGGCTATGCCCACCTTCGAGTCCGCGGCCGACCCGGAGGCGATAGCGCGGGTACTGGAGGATGTGGCGCGCAGGATGGGCGACAACTACCCCTACTTCCATCCGCTCTATGCAGGGCAGATGCTCAAGCCGCCGCATCCGGTGGCGCGGGCAGCATATGCGCTGGCCATGACACTCAATCCCAACAACCACGCGCGCGATGGGGGCCGGGCCAGTTCGGAGATGGAGATTGAGGCCGTCCGCGAGATTGCCGGAATCTTCGGTTGGACGGAATTCCTGGGCCACCTGACCTCGAGCGGCACAATCGCCAACCTGGAGGCGCTCTGGGTAGCCAGTCAACTTACGCCCGACAAGCGCATTGTCGGCTCCGAGCAAGCGCATTACACACACCGGCGCATCTCCGCCGTGCTGAAGCTGGAGTATGCGCCGATTGCCGCCGACCGCCGTGGACGCATGAATATGAATGCGCTGGAGGCCGAACTGCGCAAAGGCGATGTGGGAACGGTGGTCGCAACGCTGGGCACTACGGCTTTGGGCGCGGTAGATCCACTGGATGAAGTGTTGGCGCTCCGCGATAAGTACAACTTTCGCGTTCATGTGGACGCGGCCTACGGCGGCTATTTCCGGCTCATCAATTCTCTGGACACGCCGGCGCAGCGGGCCTTCGATGCGATCGACCAGGCCGACTCCATCGTGATCGACCCGCACAAGCACGGCCTTCAACCCTACGGATGCGGCTGCGTGCTCTTTCGCGATCCTGCTGTGGGGCACTTCTACAAGCACGATTCGCCCTACACCTACTTCACTTCAAAGCAATTGCACCTGGGCGAGATCAGCCTGGAGTGTTCGCGAGCCGGAGCCTCGGCGGTGGCATTGTGGGCCACGCAGCGGCTTTTGCCGCTTGTGCCCGGAGGCGAGTTTGCCCGCGGGCTGGCCAGCAGCAGAGCGGCGGCGCTTGAACTGGACCGGCGGCTGCGTCAGGATAAGGCTGGATGCTTCCAGCCGCTTGCTGCCGGGACACCGGAACTCGACATTGTAGTGTGGAAAATGAACGCCAAGACACCAGAGCTGGCTTCCGAACTGGCGCAAAAGATTTTTTTCGCCTGCGCCGCGCGGGATTTGCATCTGGCGTTGGTGCAATTGCCGACGTCATGGTTTGAGGCTGCAAGTTGCGCGGCAGATAGCGCCGGGCTGGTCACTTGCCTGCGCTCGGTACTGATGAAGCCCGAGCACGAAGCGTGGCTGGACCGCATCTGGGAGAGGTTGACTGCTAGCAGTGCAGAGGTGATGGGAAAGTAGCGAAGTGGCATAGACATATTAATTGGAACTGCGACGCATAACCATCGCGCCCTTGATTCGACCCATCGGTAACATCTATTCCACATATTCAGGGCGAATAAAAACATAGTGATTAAGCGGTTCTCAGAAGCCTTTCTTGCTAAAATCAATAGGAGTTTACCTCGATAACGGCCGGGCAAGATCGCTCACGCCTGGCCGTTCGCGCAGTACATTACATTCCCCGCGCGTCGCTACTCAGGTTTGGAGCGCCGTGGAGACACGAGAGCCATGCAACCCACATCATCCGAGCCAAATTCCTACGAACCTTTTCCCACCTCCGGCCTGGTCGCTTACTTCTCGATGGAGATCGCGATCAAGCCTGACATACCCACCTACTCCGGCGGCCTGGGTGTTCTTGCCGGGGATACGCTGCGCTCCATGGCCGACCTGGGCATTCCCCTGGCGGCCTTCTCGCTGGTGTATCACGAGGGCTACTTCAAGCAGCTACTGGACAAAGACGGCAAGCAGAGCGAAGACGTTCAACCATGGAATCCAGCGGATTTCTGCACCGAGGAGAAGGCGCGGATTACGGTTTCCATCGAAAACCGCATTGTGACGGTGCGCTGCTGGCGCTATGACATGGTGGGCCGCTACGGCCATGTGGTGCCGATCTACCTGCTGGATACTGACCTGGACGAAAATTCTGGTGACGATCGCGTTCTGACCGATCACTTGTATGGCGGAGACACCAATTACCGCTTGCAGCAGGAGATTGTGCTGGGCATGGGCGGAGTGCGCATGGCGCACGCGCTGGGCTGTCAGGTCAATGTCTACCACATGAACGAAGGCCACGCGGCGCTGCTGACGCTGGCATTACTGGAGAGCGAGGTGGGTGGCGGATCTCTGGACGCGGCCACGGATGCGGACATCGAGCAGGTGCGTAAAAAATGCGTCTTCACCACACACACCCCGGTTTCGGCCGGGCACGACCGCTTCTATACTGAACAGGCCAATCGCATCCTGGGCGGCGATCGCACGGCATGTCTGTATAAGATGGACTGCTTTCGTGACGATATGCTGAACATGACGCTGCTGGCGCTGAACTTTTCGCGCTATGCCAACGGCGTGGCCATGAAACACGCAAAGGTCTCCCGCGGAATGTTCCCGAAGTTTGCCATTGACTCGATCACCAACGGCGTTCATGCGCCCACCTGGGTCTCCGAGCCTTTCCAGCAGATGATGGATGCTCACTTTTCCTCGTGGCGGCACGACAATCTTTATTTGCGCAACGCCATCGACCTGCCCGAGCAGGATATTCTCTCCGCTCACGCCCACAACAAGGCGGCATTGTTCGCGGAGGTAGCCAGGCGCACCACTCTGGCGCTCGATCCCAAGATGCTTACGCTGGGCTTTGCCCGCCGCGCCGCCACCTACAAGCGAGCAACACTGCTCTTCACCGATTCCAAGCGGCTTCAGGAGATTGCCGCCAAAGCCGGCGGCTTGCAGATTATTTACGCTGGCAAGGCCCATCCCCAGGATGACCCCGGCAAGGCGCTGATACAGCAGGTCGTCGCGGACGCCGCCAGGCTCTCCAACGATCTGCTGCGCATCGTTTACCTGGAAAACTACGACTGGAAGCTGGGCGCATTGCTCACCGCGGGCGTGGATGTGTGGGTTAATACTCCGCGCCGGCCCTATGAGGCCTCCGGCACCAGCGGCATGAAGGCCGCGCTGAACGGCGTTCCCAGCCTGTCGATTCTGGACGGATGGTGGATCGAGGGCTGCATCGAGGGCTTCACCGGCTGGGCCATCGAAGACGGCGCAGACGATGCCGCCGAGGCCGACTCGCTCTACCATAAACTCGAATCCGCCGTGGTTCCGCTCTATCTTGCCGAGCCGCAGCAGTGGGCCAGCCTGATGCGCACCACGCTGGCCTTTAACGGCTCCTTCTTCAACACCAACCGCATGGCGAAGCAGTATGTCCGCAACGCCTACTACCCAGAGAAGCTGATCGAGCCTACCAGATAGATAGCTGCATCTAGTCCGCCGCCGCGCCTTCCAGCTCCGAGCCGATCTTGTGCAGCTTCATCACGCGCCATTGCAAGCGGTCGAAGAAGAGATAAACAACTGGTGTGGTAAACAGGGTGAGCATCTGGGAGACGATCAGTCCTCCGACGATGGCGATGCCCAGCGGCTTGCGCAGCTCTGAGCCGACGCCCATGCCGATGGCCAGCGGCAATCCGCCGAAGAGAGCCGCCATCGTCGTCATCATAATCGGGCGGAAGCGCAGCAAACAGGCTTGGTAAATGGCCTCGACCGGCGGCAATCCCTGATCGCGCTCGGCCTGTAGGGCAAAGTCGATCATCATAATGGCGTTCTTCTTCACGATGCCGATGAGCAGGATGATGCCGATGAGCGCAATGATGCTCAGATCGGTTCCCGTCAAAAGCAAAGCCATAATGGCGCCTACGCCGGCGGGCGGAATCGTGGAGAGAATGGTAAACGGATGGATGAGGCTCTCATAGAGGATGCCGAGCACGATGTAAACGGCAACCACGGCGGCGATGAGGAGCCACACTTCGTTCTTGAGTGCGTCTTGAAAGGCCTGCGCGGTTCCCTGGAAGGTGGCGTGGATGGAAGACGGCATATTCATCTCGCGCTGGACCTTTTCCAAAGCGGTAACAGCGTCGCCCAGGGCTACGTTGGGCGCCAGGTTGAAGGTGAGGGTGACAGCCGGATACTGCCCCTGATGGTTAACCTGCAGGGAGGTACGCTGTTGCTCAAAGTGCGCGATGGCGGAGAGCGGCACCATGGCGCCTGTGGACGGAGTGAGGACCGCTGTGGCAGCAGGCGCATTTCTGGCGGCGCCGGTCGTTGCTCCGGCAACCGTGCCGGCCTTGATATAGATGCCGTTGAGCGCATCGGGACTACGCTGAAATTTAGGATCGACCTCCATAACCACGTAGTACTGGTTCAGCGTCTTGTACATGGTGGAGACTTCGCGCTGGCCGAAGGCGTCGTAGAGCACCTGGTCGATGGCTGCGGCGGAGATGCCCAGCCGCGAGGCGGCGTCGCGGTCAATGACCAGGTTGGCGGCCAGGCCCTTGTTCTGCTGGTCGGTGGAAACATCGGTCAACTCATGCATGGTTCTGGCGCGCGCCTCGAACTGCGGCGCCCAGGTGTTCAGCTCATTCAGGTTTTCGTCGGAGAGCGTGTATTGGTATTGCGCGGCGCTGCCGCGGCCTCCGATTTGAAATTCCTGCTGCGTCTGGAGATAGAGAATGGCTCCGGGAACGCTGGTGAGCTTTCTGCGCAGGCGGTTGACCACCTGGTCGGCGGTGACGCGTCCGGGACGCTCGTTGAGCGGCTTGAGGGAGACGAACATATTGCCAATATTGGAGCTTCCGCCGCCTGGCCCGCCGCCGCCAACAAAGGCCGTGACTGTGGCCACGGCGGGATCGTCCAGCACCATCTGCGCTAACTCATGCTGCTTGTCGCGCATGGCGGGGAAGCTGATGTCTTGTGCAGCCATAGTGCGGCCGCCGAGCCGCCCGGTGTCCTGCTGCGGGAAAAATCCCTTGGGAACAATCCAGAAGAGGTAGAAGTTGAAGGCAACGGTGCCGAAGACCACACACAGGATCAGCCCTTGGTGGCGCAAGACCCAGCGCAGGCCGGTGGCATATTCGTTGTGCAGCCACTGAAAGGCGCTCTCACTGGCGCGGTAGATGCGCCCGTGGCGGCTCTCATCGCGCGACTTGAGAAACCTGGCGCAGAGCATGGGCGTTGTGGTGAGCGAAACCAGCAGCGAAACGGCGATGGCGACACTCAATGTCACGGCGAACTCGCGGAAGAGCTTGCCTATGATGCCGCCCATTAAAAGAATAGGAATGAATACAGCAACCAGGGATGTGCTCATCGAAAGCACCGTGAAGCCGATCTCCCTGGAGCCCTTCATGGCGGCTTCGAAGGGCTTCATCCCCATTTCCAGGTAGCGGGTGATGTTTTCGATGACTACGATAGCGTCGTCCACCACAAAGCCTGTGGCGATGGTCAGCGCCATCAGCGAAAGATTGTCAATGGTGTAGCCCACCAGGTACATGACGCCGAAGGTGCCCAGCAGCGAGAGAGGCACGGCAATCGACGGGATGATGGTGGCCCAGACCTCGCGCAGGAAAAGAAAGACCACCAGCACAACCAGCATCACGCTGATGCAGAGCGAGATCTCCACGTCGCGGACGCTGGAGCGGATGGTGGTAGTGCGGTCGACAGCCACGTTGATTTGGATGGTGGGTGGAATAGCGGCCTTGAGGCGCGGCATCTCAGCCATCACGTTGTCCACGGTGGAGATGACGTTGGCGCCGGGAATCTTGAAGATGACGATGAGGATGGCGTCTTTTAAAACACCGTGCTGCCCATCGGTATTAATGCCCGACACGCCAGCGGTGAGAATGTTGGCTACGCTGTCTGAAACGGTTCCCAGGTCGGCGACGCGCACTGGCGCGCCGGTCTGCCGGTTATAGCCGGCGATGATGGGCGCGTAGTCGCTGGCATTGAATATCTGGTCGTTGTCGCTGATCTGCCAGCGGTGGTCTGCATCCTGAAAAGCGCCCTTGGGCCGGTTTGCGTTGGCTCCTGCGAGCGCCGTGCGCACCGCTTCCAGGCCGATGCCGTTGTTGCCCAATTGCATGGGATTGAGTTCGACGCGGACGGCGGGACTGGAGCTGCCGCCCACGAAGACCTGGCCCACACCATCAATTTGGGAGATTTTCTGCGACAGGATGGAGTCGGCCATGTCGTAGATCTGCCGCTTGGGCACCACGTCCGAAGTGAGTGTGAGAATCAGGATCGGTGACTCGGCGGGATTGGCTTTGCGGTAGCTGGGATTCTGCGGCAGATAGGAAGGCAACTGGCTGCGCGCGGCGTTAATGGAGGCTTGCACGTCGCGAGCGGCGGCATCGATGTTGCGATTGATATCGAATTGCAGGGTGACCGAGGCCGAGCCCAGCGAACTCGATGAGGTCATCTGATTCACGCCGGCGATGCGCCCGAACTGGCGCTCTAGCGGGGTGGCCACCGACGAAGCCATGGTCTCCGGGCTGGCGCCGGGCATGCCCGCACCCACGCCGATGACCGGGTAATCGACGTTGGGCAGCGAGGCCACGGGCAGCAGCGAGTAGGCCACCGAGCCGGCCAATAATAGAGCCAAGCTAAGCAGCGACGTGGCTACCGGCCTCTGAATAAAGGGTGCGGAAAGATGCATGGCTCCTTTTCCTCAGTCGGCACTGGCCGGTTGCTGCTCGTGGAGTTGAAGCTCGCGCGGTTTCATGCGCTGCGCCAGCTTGTCGAAGTAGAGATAGATGACCGGCACGGTGTAGAGGGTGAGCATCTGCGAGAAGATCAGCCCGCCGACGATGGTGACGCCTAGCGGCATGCGCAGCTCAGCGCCCACGCCGCCGCCCAGGGCCAGCGGCAATCCGCCCAGCATGGCGGCCATGGTGGTCATGATGATGGGCCGGAAGCGCAACTGGCAGGCCTGGAAGATGGCGGCTTCGGCGGTCTTGCCTTCGAGGCGCTCGGCCTGCAAGGCAAAGTCGATCATCATGATGGCATTTTTCTGCACAATGCCGATCAGCAGGATGATGCCGATAAGCGCAATCACGCTGAACTCAACGCGCGTAATGAGCAGGGCCAGCAGAGCACCCACGCCCGCCGAGGGCAGTGAGGAGATGATGGTGATGGGGTGGATGTAGCTCTCGTAGAGCACGCCAAGCACGATGTAAACGGTGATCAGCGCGGCCAGAATCAGCAGCGGCTCGTTGGCCAGCGAAGTTTGAAAGGCAGCCGCCGTTCCCTGAAAGCTGGCGTTGATGGCGGCCGGCATCTGGATGTTCTTCTCGATGGTGTTGACGGCCTTGACGGCGTCGCCCAGCGCCTTGCCCGGCGCCAGGTTAAAGCTGATCACGGTGGAGGGGAATTGCCCCTGGTGGCCGATAGATAGTTGCGCTGTGGTCTGCTCCCAATGCGCCAGCATGCCCAGTGGGACTTGTGTGCCGTTGCCCGACTTGACGTAGAGATTGTTAAGCACCGTAGGATCGGTTTGGAAGTTCTGCCCCACCTCCATCACCACATGGTACTGATTGAGCTGGGTGAAGATGGTGGAGACCTGGCGCTGGCCGAAGGCGTCATAGAGGGTGTTGTCCACATCGGCCATGGCGATGCCCAGCCGTGCCGCAGTGTCGCGATCGATCACCAGCTTGGCGCCCAAGCCTTGATCTTGCAGGTCGCTGGCTACGTCGGTGACCACCGCCTCCTTGCCCAACTTCTCAACCATCAGCCGGGTGTATTTGGCCAACTCCACCTGATCGGGGTCTTCCAGCGAGTATTGAAACTCCGTCCGGCTGACGCGGTCTTCGACGGTCAGGTCCTGAAGCGGTTGCAAAAACAACTGAATGCCTTCAACGCTCTGGAGTTTTGGCTGCAAGTGGCGAATCACCTCAGTGGCGGATATTTTGCGTTCATCGAGCGGCTTCAGGTTGATCTGGATGCGGCCCGAGTTCAGCGTGGTGTTGGTTCCGTCCACGCCGATGAACGACGATACGTTATCCACGGCGGGGTCTTGCAGCAGCAACTCCACGAGCTTTTGCTGGCGCTCGGCCATAGAAGTGAAGCTGACCGTTTGCGGCGCCTCGCTGATGCCCAGAATCACGCCCGTATCCTGCACCGGGAAGAAGCCCTTGGGAACCACAACGTAGAGCAAGAGGGTAGCCACCAGCGTGCCGATGGTAACCATCAGTGTAATGAAACGATAACGCAGGACCACCTGCAAGGTCTGCCCATACCAGGCGATGATGGAGTTGAAGACCTTCTCCGACCAATAGTAGAAGCGCGTCTGCTTGGCGACCGACTTGTCCTGCAAGATACGCGAGCACATCATGGGCGTCAGCGTCAGCGAGACCACGGCGGAGACCAGGATA
>CAWJDN010000297.1:0-4107 GCA_963840985.1 uncultured Acidobacteriaceae bacterium | reverse complement strand
TTGTGTAACTTACTTCGAACGTTTCGTTACGTACTGCTGCCATGGCGGCGGCCTCTGGCAAGTTTGCCTGCATCAACATCTTGCCCAATAAAAGATAGGCCGCGCCTGAGTCGGCGGAGACAGCAAACTGATCGGCAAACGCCCGGCGAGCCTCATCGAAGTGGTTGGAGTTGAGGTAGCAAAGTCCAAGAACATAATTCGCGTCCGCATTCGCATTAGGAGTCCACTGCCCAATTCGTTCCAGAAACGGAATGGCCACGGCTGGACGCCCCAGTCGATAAAAGGCGACAGAGCCACGCATCTGGATCGCTTCCACGTCTCCGGATCTTCTTCCATCGCGCGCGCGAATGCCTTTTCGGCGGAAAGCAATTTTCCCGTGCGGTAGTAAACGATCCCCAGCTCGTGCTGCACCCCTTTGGCCGAGCCTCCCGCGGTCGTAGCCAACTGTTCGAGTATCGCTACCGCCTCTTGCGGCTTGCCGTGCTCCAGCTTTTGGTGCGCATCCGCCAGCGTGTCTTTGACATTTGTTTTTGGCGATGGGGTCGGCGAAACCTGCTCTGGAGATTCCAGCAAAGCCTGACCTGGCGAGGCCTGACTATGATCGGCGACAGCGGGCTCGGCGCTAGGCGACTGGCCCCGGGCGACGCCGCCATTTAGGAACAGCACGATGAATGCCCTATTCGCCTGTTTCAGCGGGCAGGAGCTTTTTTGTTGCGGGCGAAGCGAAGGGTGCGATAGCGGCTTCGGGCAATATTCTGGTGATTACCTGGAAGTGATAACCCATGACCGCCAGAGTCATGGCCGCTCGCCGCGTCCGGTTCATGCTACATTTTTCAGCGCAGGAAAAACCGGTGTGGGGTGCTCGTAACGCTCACAGCTCCACATATCAGAGTATTCCATGGGCTTTTGAAAAAATGTATAAGAAGGAACACATTGCGGGAAAAGCGGAGCGCTTTTGGAATTCAGATTCCTTAACTATTGAAGGGATGGCTGGAGCGAGACGCCTTTTCGTGAACACGACGGCCTATTCATGGAATCTTTGCACGAGCGCAAAATATTCAGTCGCCTCAAACGCCGCAATCGCACCAGTTGCCTCGGCACCGGAGCCGCCACGCTCATCTCCACGCCGATGCATTTCGCGGTACAATTCCAATAGGCCCCGTTCATCCGGGGGTGAATCGTAAGCTCTCTTAGCGCGTCCAATTCTTTAGGTGTCCCAATGACCGCATCCCGCGAAAAAGCCGAAACGCGCAAGCTGCCCATGATGCCCCTCCGGGACATGGTGATTTTTCCCTACATGATGATGCCCTTCGTGGTGGGGCGCGAGTCCAGCGTGCGCGCCCTTGAGGAGGCGCTCACCGGCGACCGCCAGATATTTCTTGCCACTCAGCACGATGCCTCGGTTGACGAGCCCAATGCAAAAGAGATTTATCAGGTCGGGTCAATTTGTAATATTGTGCAGAACGTCAAGATGCCCGACGGGAATATAAAAGTTTTAGTCGAGGGCGTGGAGCGCGCCAAATCCATCGAGGTCAACGACAGCGATGGCTTTTTCGTGGCCACGGTGCGCGTGGGCAAGAGCCAGTTTGAGATGACCCCGGCGGTCGAGCAGCTGATGACGCGCGTCACCGGCCTCTTCGAGCAATACGTCAAGCTGCAACAATCGCTCAACTACGAGACCATCATCGCTTCGGTACGTATGGATGAGCCGGCCAAGCTGAGTGACACCATCGCCGCCAACCTGCAACTGGGCGTCGAGGAGAAGCAGGACCTGCTGGCCATCTTCGATCCAGCATCGCGTTTGGCACGCATCGCCGACGTGCTGGATGTAGAGATCGAAAAACTCGACCTGGACCGCAACATCCAGTCGCGCGTGAAGCGGCAGATGGAGCGCGCGCAAAAAGAGTATTACCTCAACGAGAAGATCAAGGCCATTCAAAAAGAGTTGGGTCGCGGCGAAAAAAGCGAATTCGACGAGCTGCGCAAAAAGATTGAAGTTGCTGGAATGCCCAAAGAGGTGCTCGACAAGGCTATTCAGGAACTTAAAAAGCTGGAAGCAATGCCGCCTATGTCGGCCGAGTCCACTGTCAGCCGCAACTACATTGACTGGCTGTTGGCCGTGCCGTGGAAGAAGCGCTCCAAGGAGACGCGCTCCATCGAGTACGCAGAAAAGGTGCTGAACACGGACCACTACGGCCTGGAAAAAATCAAGGAGCGCATTCTCGAATTTCTCGCCGTGCGCCAGTTGGTGAAGAATCCCAAAGGGTCGATTTTGTGTTTCGCCGGCCCGCCGGGTGTGGGCAAAACTTCGCTGGGAATGTCGATTGCCAAAGCCACCGGCCGCAAATTCGTGCGGCTCTCCCTGGGCGGCATCCGCGACGAGGCGGAGATTCGCGGCCATCGACGCACCTACATCGGCGCGCTGCCCGGGCAGATCATTCAGCACATGAAGCGGGCTGGCACCAAGAATCCCGTCTTCCTGCTCGACGAAGTGGACAAGATGGCCTCCGACTTTCGCGGCGATCCGGCATCGGCTCTGCTCGAAGTGCTGGACCCGGAGCAGAACTCCACCTTTCAGGATCACTACCTCGATGTGGACTACGATCTCTCGCAGGTGCTGTTTGTGGCCACCGCCAACGTGATGCACACCGTCCCGCCGGCTCTGCAGGATCGCATGGAGGTGCTGCGCCTGCAAGGCTACACCGAACAGGAGAAGCTGGAGATTGCCCGCCAGTATCTGGTGAAGAAGCAGCGCGCGCAAACCGGCCTGAGCGAAAAAAACCTGATCTTCAAAGACGACGCGATTATCGAGATTATCCGCAGCTACACGCGCGAGGCCGGCGTCAGGAATCTGGAACGCGAGATCGGCAACATCTGCCGCAAGGTTGCCCGCCGCGTGGTCAAGGGCGGTAAAAAGCACAAGGAAGAGATCACCGCCGAAAACATCGGCGAGTTTCTGGGCGTGGCCAAGTTCCGCGACTCCGAGGTGCATGAGAAGAGCGAAGTCGGCCTGGTTACCGGCTTGGCCTGGACCGAGGTAGGCGGCAGCATACTAACCACCGAAGTGCAGGTGCTCGACGGCAAGGGCAAGATGACCATCACCGGCCAACTCGGCGATGTGATGCAGGAGTCGGCGCAGGCCGCGCTGAGTTACATTCGCGGGCGCGCGCAGGCCCTCGGCCTCAGCCGCGAGTTTTATCGCAACGTGGACCTGCACCTGCATGTGCCCGAAGGCGCCATTCCAAAGGACGGCCCCTCGGCCGGCATCACCATGGCCACGGCGCTGGCCAGCGCGCTAGCAAAAATTCCCGTACGGCGCGACATCGCCATGACCGGCGAAATCACCCTGCGTGGCAAGGTGCTGGCGATAGGCGGACTGAAAGAAAAACTGTTGGCCGCGCTGAGGGCCGGCATCTTTGAGGTGATTCTGCCCCGCGCCAACGAGAAGGAGATCGCCGAGCTGCCCGACAACATCAAGAGCTCCATGAAGCTCTATTTTGTTGACAATATGGATGAGGTGCTGGCGCTGGCGCTGGAAGGCCCGCTGCCCACAGCTCTGCCTGCCGCGGTTGAGGTGATGGGTGTCGTTCCTACAACGGAGTTGACGACGAATCTGCCCGCGCCGCAGTGACTTGTGCCAAATCTGTTACGGCTTGCGCATACAGGTGTAGCCCAAATGCAGTTTCTTGTTGACCACTCCGTCCGTATCGTCGGGGCCAAACATTGCAGAATCGTTGGGGTCACCCCGCTCCACGAAGTGCTGTGGTGAGGCTTCAGAATCTCCAAATACTCGGTCAACAGCAAAGTCCTTCGCGCAATCTCCGTACAGGACGTATCCCCCTGTAAGAAAATAGCTCGCATACACCTGCCATGGCTGCAACTCCTTGCCTACGCTCGTCACACGGAAGAAGATCGGATGGTCGGCTTGCGTGTAATCAATCGTCATCTCCACACGATAATTGCGGATCGATTTATCCGGCTTTGCCTTAGAAAAATCGGGGAACGGAGGCTGCTTCATGCACTCGTCAACCGGTTCGACATCCTCCACGTTCTGATAGAGATCGAGTGTGTAGTAACCCGTACTCGGGAGAGCGAGAACCCCTTTTG
>CAWJDN010000296.1:0-5791 GCA_963840985.1 uncultured Acidobacteriaceae bacterium | reverse complement strand
AAACCGGTCACTGGGCATCCAGTTATTCAGTTTGCCGAGGTATGCGACCGCGGAGTTCTGCGCGAAGAGAATCAGGACTCGGTTCTTCATGTGCACATTGCCCTGGGCGATCTGATGTTGATCGCCGACGGCATAGGCGGATACGCCGGAGGAGCCACCGCATCGCGGCTGGTAGTGGAAAATTTTTACGCGTATCTGTCGGCCCTGCCGGCAGATTACCCTGTCGATAACGCCATCCGAGGCGCCGCGGCGCGCGCCAATGCGCAGATTCTGGAGATGGCTAACGCACCCGGCTCGCCCTTCCAACATATGGGCTCCACGGTGGTGGTGGCCGTGGTGCAACAGCGAGCCGACGGAATCAACGCCTGGATCGGCCACGTCGGCGACAGCCGCGCCTACCTGGTGCGCGCCGGCCGCATTCACCGCCTGACCACCGATCACTCCGCGGTGCAGGCCCTGCTCAACCGCAGACTGATTTCACCAGAAGAGGCAGAGAACCATCCCGACGCTTCGGTGCTGACCCGCAGCCTGGGCAATGAACCGGAGGTGGAGATCGACATCGAGCAGCACCCGCTGGCTTTTGGCGACACGCTGCTGCTCTGCTCCGACGGCCTGTGGGGATTTGTCTCCGAGACGGATATTCGAGAGGATGGCGGACGCTCCCGGTCTTACGTTGGAATCATCCGCCCAAAGCCTGCTCAAGCTGGCCCTGACGGCAGGCGGCAAAGACAACATCAGCATAGAGATGGCACGCGTGGTGGGACATGTCAAAGCTGGAAATCGTCGTCGGCGCAGCGATGAATCCCTTGACCACAACAACGAAATTAACCACCACACCGTACTGTGGATCGTTTTGACAGTGTTTGTGATGGCTTTCGCGAGCTTCTGCGTGATCGCTTACTTTGCCTTGTGGCATCATTGACCGGCTGTGCCTGTGCGGCGGTGATGCCGTGACGCTGGCCATCGAGCGCGGCTTAATCGCAAACCGTCATGTCTATCGGAAAAGCAGCCGCCGAAGTGTCTTCCCGCTCCGACTCTGTTCCGGACTCCGCTTGGGCCACAAGCTGGGCCGTAAAGAACGCATCCACCTGAGAGAGCACCTCAGGCCCAGTGCGCGCCTGATAAATGGCTGCCCTCAGTTTTGCTCCGCCCGCCACACCGTGCGTAAACCAGGTGGCAAACTGCTTCATTTTGCCGGAAGTTTCACCCAGCCGCGCGGCCTTGGGTAGATCCTTGGTAGCCTCGGCCTCGTCCAGCAGCATCTGGAAGTAGGCGCGGATCATGCGGTAGCGGTCTTCCAGTGTGGGCCGTTCATAACTGCCGGTGGCCGTGTACTGCGCAATCTGGCGAAAAATCCAGGGGTTCGACGGCGCGGCGCGGCCAATCATCACCGCGTCGCAGTCGGTTTGTGCCACCATGGCTACCGCGGCTTCCGGAGTATGAATGTCGCCGTTGCCGATGACCGGAATCTTCACCGCCTGCTTGACCTTGGCGATCCACTCCCAGCGCGCCTGGCCACTGTAGCCCTGCTCGCGTGTACGGGCGTGCAAGGTTACCCCGTTCAGCCCCTCGGCCTCGGCCATTCGCGCCAGTTCCAGGCAGACAATCTCGTTGTCGTTCCAACCCATACGGAATTTCACTGTGAAGGGAATGGTCACCGCTTTGCGCACGGCTCTAAATATCTCCAGAATGCGCGGCAGGTCGCGCAGCAGGCCTGAGCCGCCGTTTGAGCCGACGACCTTCTTCGCTGGGCAGCCCAGATTCAAATCCACAAGGTCAAAGCCGGTCTCCTCGACAATACGTGCCGCCTCGGCCAACGTCTCCGGATTGGCCCCGAAGAGTTGCGCGCCGATGGGGTGCTCGTCGTCGTAGAAGGTTAGATAGCGCCGGCGCTTGGTCTCCCGCATGCGGGCGAGGCCATCGGCGGAGGTGAACTCGGTCATCAGCAACCCGCAGCCGGACTGGGCGTTGGTGACGGCGGCGTCGATGATGGAGATGGTTGGGATTGCATCGGGAGTCGCGGCAGTCGTGAACAAACTCGCGTGGCGAATGAAGCGGCGGAAGACGGTGTCCGTGACTCCCGCCATGGGAGCCAGCACCGTGGCCGGAGCCACCACGACATTGCCGAGGCGCATTTCGGCCGGCACGCGCGCCTCGGCGGGCATGGCGTGCTCCCTGGGGTTGTCCCAGTCCTTCTTCACGGTAAAACCCTTGCCGGACATAAAAACCTTCGAGATGCTAAACGTAGTTGGGCCTCCGCCATGGCGGAGGCCCAATCGAATGTGCCGGTTGCCAGAGCGCGGTTACTTGGCTGCTGCTGCTTCCTTGGCTCCGTCGGATTTGGCAAACTTGCGGCGGAAGCGCTCCACGCGGCCTGCCGTGTCTACCAGGCGCTGCTTGCCGGTAAAGAATGGGTGGCAAACCGAGCAGATTTCCACGTGTATGTCGCCCTTATGGGTCGAACGGGTTTCAAAGTTGTTACCGCAGGCGCACTTGACTCGCACCGCGGCGTAGTTGGGATGAATTTTTTCCTTGGGCATCTCTCGCAACAAACCTTTCCTGCAATATTTCTATTGTAGGGGGATTTGGGCGGATTAGCAATGCAGTGGACAGTGGTCAGTGTCCGGCGCGCTTTTCCACAATAAAGCACCCGAAGCGCACCGCTGCGCACCGGCGGCCTTTGCGCTAGGCTTGAATCCAGATGAGTGCATGTGCGATTTGCGATGGAGTGGGGCTGGTGCGGGTGGTCAACGCGCAAGGTCAATGGGTCTCGCGCGCCTGCGAGTGCCAGGAAATGGAGCGCGAGGAGCGACGCCTGGCCGCTGCGCATATCCCCGAGCGCTACCGCCATTACACCCTGGACGGCTTCACGACGGCCTTTCACGGCGCCGATGCCTCGCTGAGCCGCGCGCACCTGACCGCGCGCAAATTTGTCGAAGCCTATCCGGTGGACACCGCCGGCAAGGGGCTGCTCTTCACCGGCTCCATCGGCGTGGGCAAGACCCACCTGGCGGTGGGCGTGCTGCGCCGCCTGGTGGTGGAGCGCGGCGTTCACGGCCTCTTCTGCGACTACCGCGAACTGCTCAAGAGCATCCAGAACAGCTATAACCCGCAGGTGCAGACCACGGAACTGGAACTGCTGAAGCCGGTTTTTGCCGCCGAGGTGCTGGTGTTGGACGACCTGGGCGCGCAAAAGCCCAACGAATGGGTGTGGGACACGGTGGCGCTGATTCTGAATACCCGCTACAACGACAAGCAGACAACCATCATCACCACCAACTACCCCGACCAGCCTGCCGGAGCAGGTTTCAAGGCCACTGAAAAGGGCGACAAGCCCGCCAAGAACGAGGACACCCTGGGCGACCGCATCGGCGACCGCATGAGGTCGCGGCTATCCGAGATGTGTGTGGGCGTGGAGATGAAAGGCGAGGATTTTCGGCAGACCGTCAAGCGCGCCAGATTTGGGTGACCACCTGCGGCGGGGCCAACCGCTCGCTATTCGCTCGCAATGACTTATTTGATTGAACTCCCAGCCACTTCGGCCTGTTCGCGTCATATAATTAGCGGGAAGCAGCCAAGTGTATTGATTCGCTACACAGGGTAAATTTGAGGGGAGCTGCGATTTGTATCGTTTCATTACAGCCGGAGCGATAAAAAGACTGCGGACAGGAAATACTGCAGCGTTTCAGGGCAAAATATAGAGTTTCGATACAGTCTGCGAATTGGTACGTCGCAGCCATGTGCCGGGCAGCTCACGCCGGATCGGGCTCATAGCATCGCGGCCACGCCCGTCAACAGCGGTTTCACACCTCAGAATAACCAAAGACTCGCCAGTACCAGAAGAATCGCGGTGACAGTGAAACCTTGGTACACAAGATCCTCTGTTTGCCGGGAGACTCTTCGTCCGCCGGGGGGCGCTTCCATGGAGATGGATGCGGTTGGGGAATAGGTTTGCATCGCTAGCCTGTCTTTCAATGCCTTTCAGCAAGGGTTACGTATTCCGAAGCTGGCCGGTTCTCGCGCCTGCCTGTTTAGACACAGCAAATTCCCAAAAGATGCGGGAAAATATAAAGAACCAAACAAAATGTGATGTTGATATCTCTATCGGTTAAGAACGGGAAAACATCTGTCTTCCAAAAGGAAAAGGGATTCCTTCTGTAATGAGAGCCAAAAATCTTTTCTGATATGGTTTTTAAACCCGGCTTTTCCGAGAACCGGAAGGATCTAATTGGCTGCCGACGGAGCTGGCTATTGCCGGATTCCGCTGGGCCGGTCCATGAGCCTGGTATACGGACATGCCCCTGTCATCTGGTAAAGGCGTGGCCGGCGCATTACGACGATATCCAGCTCCCAATCCATGCCATGGCGCGAGCAATGGGCCCTAACTGCGGCCGTTTCATCTCCTCATACCATTCTGGCGGGAGTTCTTCGTCTGGTGCTTTATATGTTGGGGTATTGGGGGTATAGTTCTTGAACATTTCCGGCTCGGCCTCCCGGATTTCGGCCACGATCGGGTCATTGGCCTCGCCTCTGGCTACCTTCTCGAACTCCTCCGCCGTTGCACGCCTCGCGACGGCCAGATCCGTCAACAGATTGGCCTCTTCCCGCCGGCCCTCTGCCTGTGCCCGTTGCGCGCCTTCAACCAGTTGATTTGCCTCCCTGTGGTGGATGCGTGCAACATTGAGGCACTCTTCAACCGTCGTGATGCCCTTAAATGGGTGGGTTAACAATCTATCCTGAGGACTGTTGTCTGGCATACATACCTCCTCGCCTGAAACACCCTTAAGCAACAAATTATCGTCTAGTACAACGGCCTCCTATGTTAATTCCTTAATAGGCGGGAGACAAGGGGTACTTCTTCGCGCATGGGTGTAAAATTTCGCTCGTGAGCACTGGTCCCGGATTTACCTCTTCCGCTGAGAAGGAAACACGCAACTGGCTGCCGCTGGGCTTGGCCGCAGCTATCGTCCTGCTGGTTGTCGCGGCCATCGTGGTTCTGGGAGACGGAAACGCCCGCGGCAAGGCCACGATGAGGCCAATCTCCACGCCACTTGATCCCTATGCGGGCAGTCTCTCGCTGACAGGTTTGGCCATGAGCGAATCCAGCAACCTGGCCGGAGGCAAGGTCACCTACCTGGATGGCCACATCACCAACCATGGCACCCGCACCGTCACTGCCATTACCGTGCAGGTGCTCTTCCGCGATATCGCCCACGAAGTGACACAGAACGAGACCCTGCCGCTTATGCTTATCCGCATGCGCGAGCCCTACATCGATGTGGAACCGGTCTCCTCGGCCCCGCTCGCCCCCGGCGGCGAGAAGGATTTCCGCCTGATCTTCGATGGAGTTACGCCAGACTGGGATGGCGCTTACCCAGAGATTCGCATTTTAGGCGTGGAGACGAAGTAGGCTCAACTATTTCTTAATGGGTTTGATTGCGCGATTTTCGACGCCGCGGCGTCCAATGGACAGATGCTCGCGGATTCGTTCTCGGGAAGGGGAATGAAATGGTTCGAAAGGAAACGGGGATGGCAACGGGATGGAGATTTGCGGCCATGGGGGCCTGTCTTGCGGCTCTGGTGATTGTTTTTGCATGTCTGGCTGCTGCGCAGGAGGCCGCGGAGACAAGGCCCAAAGTAAGTGACCAGCCGCTCACCGCCGAGCAGCTCGTGGTCTATCGTGTGGTGCTGCACGGCTGGATGGAAAACGAAGTGAGCGCGATTAACCTTTCCATCCAGACGATCCCCTTCCCTACCAGCGGAGCCTTTGACGCCGGCGATTGCGGCAAGG
>CAWJDN010000295.1:0-16656 GCA_963840985.1 uncultured Acidobacteriaceae bacterium | reverse complement strand
ACTCAGCCTCTGTGCCTGCCAGAGCAGTCACGTAGACGTTATCCGTGATGGGTGAGCAGGGCTATCACCAGCAAGATAGCCACCGGGATGAGCGCCAGAGCGGAATAATAAAGGAATTTTCTCAGCTGCTGGGACTTGCGCTTGTTCCAGCCTTCCAATTCGTCGCGGTTCTCCACACCCACCTGATCCAGGTGCTGTAGGTCCCAGGCAAAATTGCTTGCCTTTGCGTAGCGATTTCTGGGATCCCTCTCCAGTGCCCGGTAGAGGACCTCCTGCAACTCGGGCGAAATGGCAGGATTAGCGACGCGGGGCGGGATGGGGTAATTTAACAGGCGGTCATTCATTACCGCCAGGGGCGAGGGGCCGGCAAAGGGCAGTTTGCCGGTGAGCATTTCATAGAGGATCACGCCCATGGCATAGATGTCTGTCCGGCCATCGCCACGCTTTCCCTTCACCTGCTCCGGAGCGATGTAGTCCGGAGTGCCCAACGAGGCGGTAAATCCGGAATAAGTCAGCCGCCGCGCGGAGGAGTCGCCGGCAATGCCGAAATCGATGAGCTTGATATTGTCCTGGGCATCCACCATGATGTTTTCCGGCTTGAGGTCGCGATGCACAACGCCGTTTTCGTGGATGTACTCCAGGGCATCAAGAATGGCCAAAGCGATGCGCAAGGCGCGATCCTGCTCCATTTTTCGTTCTGTGAGAACCTGGCGCAGGAGACGGCCTTCGCACCATTCCATGACCATGTAGATGCGCGAGTGATCCTCGCCGCCATAGACGCGCATGACTTTGGGATGGCTGAGTTTTTCGCCGATGTCGGACTCGCGCTGAAAGCGGTCGAAGAGAACGGGATCGGCTTCCAGGTCGGGGTGGGGAATTTTAAGGGCGACCTGGCGATTGTCGCGCAAGTCGGTGGCGCGATAGACAGAAGCCATACCGCTGCGGGCAATCGGCGCATCTATGCGATAGGAATCGAGCTGCGTGCCGGCTTCCAAGGTGTCGAAAAATCCCATTCTGGGGCTTGCTCCATCTAACAATCTTCTTTAATTCTACAGAAGATCGGCTCGGAAACAGTAAAGGTTTCATAAGACTTTTGTCAGACCGAATCAGCCCGTCTACTTGTAGGGCCGGCCGCGCGGCATACTGCTCATCCGCTCCACCGATAAAATGCGGATCACCTGCGCAGTGGTGTTGTCGTTGCCGTCGATTTCCACGGCCTTGGCCACCAGTTCGCGGGCGATCTCGCCAGGGTCTTTTTCCTGGGAGGCAATCGCCGCGATAGCCTCTTCGCGCATCTCGTCGTGCAGGCCGTCGGAGCAGAGGACCAGCACGTCGCCAGCGTATAGGTCGAGGGTAGTGGTATCGGGAGCAACGAACATCTCCGGTCCGAGCGAGCGAATGAGTATGTGCCGGGCTTCTGATTCGGCCATCTCCTCGGCCGTGATGATGCCCAACTTTCGTTGCTGGTTGACCCAGGTGTGGTCATCGGTAATCTGCCGGGCGCTGCCGCTGCGCACAAGATAACAACGGGAGTCGCCCACGTGCGAGATATATGCCTTGTTATAGCGCAGGGCGCAGGCCACCAGAGTGGTAGCCATATTCTTGATATTGTATTGGCGCGCCAGAGTGCAATCGTGAACTGCGGTATTGGCTTGCTGAATGAGTCGCGGCAACAGGCTGGTCAGCCTGGCGCCGGGATTTGCCTTGGCGAACTCCTCAATGAGCACCGAGATTGCCGTGGTCGAGGCTACTTCGCCAAGATCGTAACCCCCCACCCCGTCGGCTACGGCGAATAGATAGCCGTGCGAGATAGCTTGTTCCGGCGATGCGGGGATGAACGCTCCCATCGCATCTTCGTTATTCTTGCGTATTTTGCCTGGATCGGTGGCTTGGCCGAACTGAAGATCCAACATGGCTCCGATTCCTGTCGATACGGATGAAGTGGAGAAGGTCGAAGTTTGCGTAGTATGAATCATCCGCCTCCAAATTGACTGCCGAGCGGTTCACCGCGCCTCGACTTCGCAAAGAAATCGAGGCGCGGTGGACTGCTCAGATACTGCGTTGATGGTTGTTAGCGTACACGTAAACCTACTTAGCTTCGAGCAAGATTGCCTTGCCCTTGGCCTTCGACGAGCTGAGGAAGTAGACGACGCCGTAAACGCCCCAGACGGCGGAGATGCCCAAAGCCAGCAGCGGCTCCTTGAATGTACCCAATCCGAAGACCGGGCTGATGAGGTAGAAGGCCATGCAGACCAGGTTGGCCAGCAGCCCGAAGCCGGGAATGATGTAGTGCATCAGCCAGTTGTGGTCGTGGCGCTCATGGTAAGCAATCATGCACAGGACACAGCTCAGTGCATACAGGATGAACGTGCCGAAGTTGGATGTGAGCGTAACCACCAGCAGTGAGTTCGGCAACGCGGCTAACTGGTCGTGCGGCAGGTAGCCGAAGTTGGAGAAGAAGCCGTGCGGCAACGCGGCAATGGTTGCATCGGTTGGCGCGCTGGCGTCGCCGAAGACCAGCGACACGCCGATGACGCCGATGACCGCGGAGATGACGGCCAAGGTCCAGATGGCTTTGCGGGGCGAGAGCGACTTGGCGTGAAGCATGCCGAAGTGCTCGGGTGCTTCGTCGTCCTTTCCCATGGCGTAGGTGACCCGGGCGCCGGTATTCATGCAGGCCAGCGTGGTACCGATCAGCGCCAGGAAGACGGTGAAGGCCTCGGCGAGCATAAAGTACTTGCCGTTGCCCTGGCCAAGCAACCCATCGCCAACTATGATCATCATGTCTCCGATGGGCGCCGCGGAAGTTACGGCGCTCTGCATGGAGTAACCCGAGTTGAGGAAGTAGTTGGCCGCGAAGTACTCGAAGAGGTAACAGACCACGCCTTGTATCAAAAGCGAGGCGATGACGGCAATGGGAATGTGCTTGGTTGGATTCTTGGCCTCGCCTCCCATCGAGGTCACCGATTCAAAGCCGACCAGGATCAGAATGGCGACCGTGGCCTGGATGAACATCCAACTGAATTTATGCGGCGCAATCACCGAAGCCGCGTTTTCGTGGCTGAGAAAGTTTCCGCTTGCATCAGACGTTGGATAGGTGATGACGTAAGGAACCGGCTTGCCGGTCGTGTCGAGCAAGGGCAAAGGCGCACCACCGGAGTCGCGGAGTGTCGAGCCATCCTTGGCAGTGGCGAACTGGTAGGTGTAGGTGGACATCGACTGCGAGTCGTATTGGAATGAGGTTGGGCCGGTAGAGCCCGCCGGATGGCTGGCACGATAGCCGAGCGCCAAAACGCTGAAGACCACCAGCGCGGAGATCTGAACCACGTTGATGGCGATGTTGACCGCCGTGGAAGCGCCCGCGCCCTTCGATGCGATCCATGCGACGAAGAACGAGAAGACCACCGCCACCAGCGCCATGAAGACCAGCCCAGGATTGGAACCGCTCATCACGTTGGGATAGAGGAAGCCGACTACATAGCCTACGAAGACGCCGGTGACAGCCACCATCACGCCGGGATAGACCCAGTAGTAAAGGTGCGAGCCCCAGCCGACGATGAACTTGGCCACGCGGGCGTACTTGAAGGCTTTGTCCTTCGAGAGCAGCGCCTGCTCGGCGTAGTAATAGCTGGAGCCGGTGCCCGGATAGAGCTTGGAGATTTCGGCGTAGGAAACAGCCGTGGCCAGACAAAGCAGCAGGGCGGCAAAGATGCCCAGCCACATGGTTGGCGCGGTAGATCCGGTGCCAGCCTGGATGACGAATGTGAGCCAAAGGAAGGCGCCGGGGGCGATAAGGGCCATTGCGTTAGCGGTCAGCCCGGTGAGGCCCAGGGAAGCTTGCATCTGAGGTGCTTTTTGGTCTGCCATGATCTATCTCCTGAGTTAGATTTTCGTAAGGTTCATTGGTGCGCGGATTTTTGGACGAAACAATTCGGGTTAGTTGAGTTGAATGTTAGAAACGAAACGATAAGGATGAAATGAGAAAACAAAAAACATTTCGTATTCCACCCTGGTCTGCAATCGAGCAACTGGTGCGTATAACTCCAGCCTGAGCCTGATCGAGTCAGGCCGGAGTTAAGATTGGAGTTGCTTACCGCTTAGGGCCGTAGAAGGTCGCAAAACCGGCAGAAATTGCGAATCGCTCCTTTGCAGCCCAGTCTGTAACTTATCTCCGCGTATCCTTGGTAAAAATCTGCCAGCACTCAGGCTTGCCATTTTGCTGCAGAGCCGGCGCATCGGCGTCATTATTTTTCGGTTACGTTTTGCCAAAGATGAAGCCGAATTCAAGCACTCCCCGGAATTGATCAGCATTTATTCCAGTTTTGCCAAAGACGTCTCCCGGCGTGTAGCTTGCTGCGTGCACCCACGCGAGATCGCCACGAACATACATGCCGCCTTTTTGGTAGGTTGGCGTTGCGGTGAAAGTAGTGCCTGCGCTACCAGCCCCGAAGCCCAACAGGTTGACAGACCCATCGATAGCGCTTCCTGAACTCGTGAGGTATTCCACGCGCGCCGGAAGCGAGAAGCCCTTCTTAAAGGCGTAGCTAACGTTGATCGCGCCGCCAGTTGCGGATGTGCCCTTGAAGATGCCTACCGACGCGTTGGTTGGCAGCTTGCCGTACTGGAAGTACGGCGAAATGATCCATGGGCCTTTGGTGTACGTATAGATCACCGCGTGCATATAGCCGTTGTTCTGCACCGGTGTGGCCGTTGTTTGATAGGCGGTCTGTCCGAGGTTCCCCATCCCGTCGTACACCAGGCTATGAGGCCCCTTCGTAAGGGTTAGCGAGGCCGATAGCCATGAGTAGCGGTTTGAATAGTAACCGTCGTTCCAACTGATTGAGCCGGACAGGTACTTGCCCATGGTCTGATTGATCTGGACACCACGATTGATGGCGTTTTCCTGATTCCAAACGATGCCGCGCTCGATATTGAAGTTCTGGTAGGTAAACGTGGACTCGGCGCCCATCAACGTTGGCAGAGAGCCGATAAGGAACTGAGTGGTCTTTCCTACAGGCAATTTCAAGTAGGCGACCGGAACAGGTCCGTAGAAATTGTTTATAGTGTTTTGGGCGTTAACAAACGGCACTGAAAGTGTCGGCATCGTGTAAACGCCCGCCTGGATGAAGTACTGAATCTTCCCGTCCGCTTTTTGAATGAAAATCTGTCCGTTGCTCAGAGTGGCTTGCGCATTATTGTCACCCGGCACGGAATTGTCCTGGAACTGTGCGAAACCGGTTACGATGCCGTTGACGGACAGTTTGCCCAATGGTCCGGCATCGAAGGTCGCCGGCGGAAGCCAAGCCAGTGGACCCGTGAGTACGAACGTGGAAAGAGGAGCTGGGGCTGTTGCAGGTGCGGGAGCCGCTGGTGCGGCAGCAGGGAGCGCAGCTGGCGTTTGCGCGCCAACCGTCAGGGCGATTGCCATGGCGGTTCCGGCCAAGGCTTGCAGGATGCGATTCGGATACAGTTTCATTGGCATATTTCCTCCTAAAAGATAAAGTTTGTCGGTTGGTATGATCAGGAATGAATCAGCCCAAAAAGGAAGGCAAGATGCGGCACACGGTGCAGTGTAAATGTCAACTCAGCTAGGCCTTGATCGTTACGCGGATAAAGCTGTCGTGTAGATTCAATTTGGGAGAGTCGGATCGCGCTTGACTTGCCCCCCAGGTGGCCCGGCAGTTGTTGACTGGCCTTAGTATGGCGAAGCCATCATAAGGAACATATGAGGAACACATGATGAACCCATAAGGAAGACAAAAAAACGATTGACGCCATTCAATTTGCTGTTGCCGCACATCGGGAAGACCCACTTCTCCGCCGGTTGAAGTACGGTGTGGCGAAGAACCCCTCAGCATCGAAAAGATAAGGAACCTGTTAAAATCTTCTCAAGATACATTGCATTCAAGGTTGGTCCGGCGAAGGTATTTGTGCCGCATGGTAGTTGCCCTGGGAATAAGACGGACGCTGGCGATGATGAGGTTTCCGGCTCTCTTGTCGAAAGCGTCTTCTCTTTATTGAATCCTGATTCACTGAATGATGAGTAATCACTTGAACCTGAGTTTCATCCACGCGAGTTCCGTATCGGCTAACGCCGTTGTATTGCCGGCATTGGTTCTGGCTTTGCTATTGATCATCCTCCTCTCAGCGCTCGCGTGGAGCATTGCCCGCGAAGCTGCGTCCTGGCGCGCACAAGTGCGCGACCTACACGAGTTTGCCCGGCGCACACTGGAAATGAATTTTAATCTGGAACCTGGGCAGCAGTTGGCCGATCTGGTGCACGATATCTTCGCGCTGGAGGCCGTCGCGGTCTTCGATGCGGATCTGCATCAGGTCTACCAGGCTGGGCATTGGAACGCAAACCCCCAGGAACTATCGCGCAACGTCTACTACTTCGGGACCTCGGACGATGATGCAAAGACCGGGCTGGGACGCCGCGTAGTACGGCTGGGAACGGCGCCCATCGGAAGCCTGGTGGTGCGAGGCAAAACAAGTTCGCTCACTAACAACGCTATCGCATCGCTTATTGCCATCGCCTTTGACCGATACCGGGCCTTCGCGAACGAAAGCCGCATGGAAACCGAACGCCGTACCGAGCAATTGCGATCGACGGTTCTTGATAGCCTGGCGCACGCCTATAAGACACCATTGACGGCCATCCGCGCGGCCTCGACGGGCCTCGGCGAGATGGGCCACCTGTCGGCGGCGCAGGCCGAACTCGTAGCCCTCATCGACGAACAGACCGGCCACTTGAGCGACCTGACCACTCGCCTGCTGACCACCGCGCGCCTGGATGCCGGCGAGATCACCGTTCATGCCACCCCGGTGGACGTAGCGCCGCTTATTGAGGAGGTTGTGACCAGCCTCCGGGATCGTCTGGCCAGCATGAAAGTGGAACTTGATATCCTTGACGAGGGCCTGGTTCTGGAGTGCGACCGCCAGATGATGGTCATGCTGCTGACGCAGTACATCGACAACGCCTGCAAGTACTCCATCTTCGGTAGTACCATCACCATTCGCGCGGAAAAAGTACACGCGGAGATCGTCTTCTCGGTGCGTAGCTTTGGGCCGGTGATCCCAATCAATGACCGGGAGCGGATCTTTGACCGCTATTATCGATCCACGACTCGTCCCAACCGCGCCGCCGGCACTGGAATCGGTCTTTCGGTGGCCAAGCGCGTCGCACTTATCCATGGCGGCTCTGTCTGGGTCACCAGCGATGAGGCGGAGGGCACCACATTTTATGCGGCCATTCCGGCCACAGCGCGTAAGAGGGTTTCCTGATGATGCAGACACCAATTCGCATTCTTGTAGTTGACGATGAATCGGCCATCCGCAGGGCGCTGCGGCCGCCGCTGATTGAACTCGGCTTTCAGGTCATCGATGTTTCGCGCGGCGAAGAGGCTCTGCAGATGCTGCGCGCCGGCGGCTTTGACGTGGTTCTGCTCGACGTGAATATGCCCGGCATCGGCGGCATTGAAACCCTGCGCCGCATTCGCGCCTTCGCGCCCCGGCTGCCTATTCTCATGCTCACCGTGCGCGATGCCGAAGAGGAGAAGGTGGAGGCGCTGGAGCTGGGCGCCGACGACTATGTCACCAAGCCGTTCAGCATGCGCGAGCTGATTGCCCGCATCCGCACGGCGGTTCGCCGCGCTCGCGCTCCGATCCGCGCTGAAGATACGCCCATCGAGATCGGCGAACTGCGCCTCGATCCGGTCAAGCGCAAGGTCGCCAAACGCGGCCAGCAGGTGCATCTGACGCGCAAGGAATTCGATATTCTTTACTGCCTGATGAGCCATGCTGGCCGCGTGATTACCTACGCGCGGCTGCTTACCGCGGTGTGGGGCGCAGACTGTCGCGAAGAGGTTGAATACCTGCGCACCTTCGTCCGCCAGTTGCGCAAGAAGATTGAAGACGACCCCGCCAATCCTGTGTATTTGCTGACGGATGTGTATGTGGGCTACCGCTTCGCCGACGCGCAGTTGTTCATGGAAGAGGATGTGGAAGGCGCGCCGCCGCCCGACGCGGAGGAAGAAACGCTGAATTGATCCGGCAATCCCAAAACCACTCCCGGTAATTCAGGGCTTGTTCATACGATCCAAGGTCTGAAAACCCAGACCTGGGGCACCCGGCGACACTTCGCGGATCCGCTGAAATCGAGGGCTTGCGCGTCTCAAAAGTAAGTCGCAGAATGGAACCATGAATTACAGCCAACCTAAGAAACCGCGATCCGAACGCCTGCTTAAACAGCGATTGCTTTGCTGCGACCACGCTAGAGACCTGATTGAATCTGCCGAGCGCGTTCTTTCAGGAGACCGTCCAATCCCAAACATCTCTTTTCATCTCGTTTTGCTGGCGCTAGAGGAAATCGGGAAAGCCGAGCTATTAACGGCACGAGAAGTCAGCATTGGATACCGGAATGTTAATTGGATCGATAAACGATTGGATGATCATACCTTCAAACTATTGTGGGGTCTTTGGTCTCCGGGCTTTAGCGCCAACCGAGAAGTCGATCCGGAGAAATTTCGGCAGCTTGGAGAATTTTCGAAGCGCGCGCATCAGCAACGCCTCGCCGCGCTATATGTTGGCACCGATCCCGACGCCGAAGGCATATCTGCGCCCAAAGACGCTGTTAACTTGGCAGACGTAACGTCGCTACTCGCTGTTGCCAAACAAAATCTTCAGTTTGTTTTGGCGGGAGCTTCACCGGATGTAGAAGCTCCGAATGACTTAATGCAGTGGTTCTGGGACGTGAACACCGATGTCGATATGCAACGGAGCTTATTTAGCGCTCCCTTCATAGCAAAATATACGGAACTTAAAGGAGACGCGCGCGCATGGATACAATGGGCGAAAGACGAATTTGAGAAAATCAAAAAGCAAGAGCAAGTGTTTCTCGCGGCTGAATTAAGCCGCATCGTCGAGGAAGGCGCACCTCGCAAAAAACGGTGGCGTGTGAAGATGCGCGTCTTCTGTATATCGCATTCGATACACGCGAAAGTGCTTCGTGCGTGGAACAACGGCATACCCTTTGCGCAGCTCCATTTCGTAAACAATGGGGAGATGCTTCTTGAGCTGACTTTGGGCGACCAGTTCAAAATCTCGGAAATGCAGGCCGCCGGACAAGCCATGAGCAAGCTCATACTCGCAGCGCTCAATGCAGGCACGGCCGGATATTTCTGGCATGAGCGCCCGCAAACATCGGCGGAGTATTTTGAAAAAGTAGAAGACCTAGAAAACCCCGGCATGGGAATTCAATCGAGCGGAGGCTTTGACCTTCAGCGTCAATGGTTAGACCCCACCAAAGGCAGCAAGTTGACAGTTCTCGAAGAAAAGTTTTTAGACAACGCCGTGAAATGCGCGTTTATGTTCCTGCAAATGAAGGAAGAAGAAGCTGGACCTATTTTCCGTCCATATCTGACTGGCCTTACGATGTTGGGGAAAAGCGACGCCTTCTTTTCGTTAGATCAACACACTGTTCAAGTGTTCCATGTCGCTTTGGAACAGGCATTAAAGCATTTCGGTGATTGGGATGGCGCTAGAGAGACCTTCATGCCGACTTTGCATAAGGTCTATGAAGAACTTATTCCGGAAGAAGAGCATCGGACTCTAATGTTCCAACATTTGTTGAAACCGCCTCAGAATCCGGAGCAAATGCAAGAATGGGCGGTTTCCGCCAAGAGACTTGTCGATCTGTATCTGGCCATGGCTGCTCACCGTGTTTGGCAGGAAACGAGAGTTAAAGCCGGGTGCCCCAGGTCTCGATTCTGAGACCTGGGAGTTCCCGCTGGACGCGAAGTCCCTATATGTCGTAGTGCAGCAGGCTGAAGACGTCTAAGTCCTTGAAGCGGTCGCGGCCCTTCAGGAAGTCCAACTCCACGGCAAAGGCCAGCCCCACGATCTCTCCGCCCAACTGCCTGGCCAGCTTCACCGTGGCTTCCATCGTGCCTCCGGTGGCCAGCAGGTCATCCACCAGCACCACGCGTTGGCCGGGCTGAATCGCGTCCACATGAATCTCCACGGCGTCGGAACCGTACTCCAGGTCATAGCTCACGCGCGCCACCTTGGCCGGCAGCTTGCCCGGCTTGCGCACCGGCACAAAGCCGGCGTTGAGCCGGTAGGCCAGGGCCGGCCCAAAGATAAATCCCCGCGCCTCGATGCCCAGCACCAGATCGACCTTGCGCTCGAGATAGTGCGACGCCATCGCGTCGATCAGCCTGGCAAAGCCGGTCTTATCCTTGAGCAGCGTGGTGATGTCGTAGAAGAGAATCCCCGGCTTGGGAAAATCCGGCACCGTGCGCACCAGCGCCTTCAGGGCTTCCACATTGATGGACTTGTTTTGCTCGGGCATGAGTAGGGGCGCTCCTTGATCTGGATTGATGATTGGCTTCGTTTGTGATTATAACGGGAAAGCCGAAGTTGCTGGCGTCAGCGATAAGTACCTAAGACCACTGTCCCTTTTCACTGATAACTGACCACTGTTTTTCTACCATGCTCCGTCAATTCTGAATGAACTCAGCTCTTCCGCCTCGCTTTCGTCCAGATGGCGCTCGATGAGCCGGTCCACGCGGGCGCCCCTTGGTCCGCGGCGCAGGCTGGAGCGCAGCTTATCCAGCTCGTCAGGAGAGCCCGAGGCCACCACCTCGACCTCGCCCTCCTCCGTGTTGCGCACCCAGCCGCGCAGGTCAAGCTGGCCGGCCTCCCGCTGCACATACCAGCGGAAGCCCACCCCCTGCACGCGCCCCTGAATCAGAAAGTGAAGAACCATCGTTAGTGAGTTTTACAGATGCCGCTCCGCTGTGCAACTGGCACATCAGTATCCATAAGGCAAGCGCCGAAGGCGATTGAGAGATCACAAAACTATTGCGAGCGAACAGCGAGCAGATGGCCCCACCGCAGGTGGCGCGCTACACTGGAATTCACCATGGTCTTCGTCCTCGACAACTACGATTCGTTCACCTACAACCTTGTCCAGTACCTGGGAGAGCTGGGCGCGAAGGTCGAGGTCTATCGCAACGACGAGCTGACCGTCGACCAGGTCGAGGCGCTGCGGCCAGAGCGCATCCTGCTCTCGCCCGGCCCCTGCACGCCGTCCGAGGCCGGTATTTTGGTTCCGCTGATTCGCCACATGGCCGGCAAGGCGCCGATTCTGGGAGTCTGCCTGGGACATCAGGCCATCGGCGAGGCCTTCGGAGGAGATGTGGTTCGCGCCAGCCACCTGATGCACGGTAAAACCAGTTCGATCAGCCACGACGGCAAGGGCATCTTCGCCGGGCTTGGTTCGCCGCTCATCTGCACACGCTACCACTCGCTGATCGTGGCCGAGGACTCGCTGCCCAAAGAACTCATGGTCACCTCCCGCACTCCGAGCGCAGACGGGAAATCTTCGGTCATCATGGGCCTGCGCCATCGCACGTTGCCTATCGAAGGCGTGCAGTTCCATCCCGAGAGCGTGCTGACCGAAGGCGGCCACCAGATGATCCGCAACTTTCTGGAGATGTAGAGGCGATGATGAGAGCGATGCGCCGATTGAGTCCAACTTTCCGCATAACTTTAGTTGGAATTTTTTTGCTGGCTGCTCTGGGACTGGCTCCATGGTTCAGCGCGCAGACTGCACCCACACCCCAGCCTGCCACGACTGAAGCCGCCCCCATCACACCCATCGCCATCGTTCCGCTGGACAGCAAGAACCCAGACGCCGTGGCCAAGGTCATTGGCGCCCTGGAGGTCTCGCAGGGACGGGCAATCATCGTGGCCAGCGGCACAGTCACCTCCGGCAGCCAGACCACAGAGGTTGTGCTACCCCATCGCGGCGTGCTACGCGTCTGTGCCTCGACGACCGTTAAGCTGGCCGCCGATTCCAGCTTGCCCGCCGGCGAAACCCCCGGCCTGATGATGGCCATGGATCACGGTGCACTCGAGTTGAGCTTCGCTACCAGCGCAGCAGCAGGGCGTAACGCCGACTTCCTGATGACTCCGGATTTTCGCATCCTCATTGGTGGTCCGGGCGCGGCGGAGGTCAAGGTACGTCTGGGCCAGCACGGCGATACCTGCGTAGATAACGCCGGGGCGAACGCTCCTTACGTATTGGTTACCAGTGTCTTTGATGGCGGCAATTACCGCGTGCAATCCGGCCAGCGGGTGATGTTCGAGCGTGGCAACCTGCACGAGGTAGTGGACAACGAGAAGGAGCCGTGCGGCTGTCCGCCTCCGCTGCATCCCGGCACCAATGAATTTCCGGTGGCGCAGAGCGCGGGGCTGGCGCCGCTACCCAAGCCCGTACCGAATGCGGTATCGATAACTTCCGCCCCGCCGCAGGCGCTTGCGCCTCTAGTTTACAACAGCGCCGACCACGCGGCACAACCCACAGCCGAAGCAACTCCGGCAACCAGCGCAGCCGCAACTCAGCCGGCGGCAAAGAAAAAGTCCGGCTTCTTCGGCGGCATCGGAAAGTTCTTCCGGCGGCTCTTCGGCGGGGAGTGAGTTACCGGTTCAATTACTGGTCCGGCCCATTGGTGATAATTCGCGAGGTCGAACCGAAGCGGTGATAGTCGGTGAAGCTGACCTCGTTGATGCGCAGAACCTCCATATCGCTCATATCTCCTTTTGCATGAGATTTGGTCAAGGAGATTGCGATGCTGTGCACGGGGCAGATGTAGCTGTTGCCGCCGATATCGACGGGGCCGTATTGCACCGAGGTGGCGGCGCGCATGATCGGGTCGGAGGGCTTAAGATCCGACTCGATGGTGACGCGCAAAACGGTGCCGGAGGTTGGATCGAGATACAGGTTCCCGTGGTAGCTGGGTGTTCCGTGATAGGAGTCGCCTTCTGTGGCGGATTTGGCGTCTATACCAAAAGCGACAGCGCCAGCGGTATTTTGTGCTTCCCTCACACAGCAGTAATTAACTGTATAGTGCGAAGCCGCTTGAGGCACCTCGAAATGAAAGACGGCAACCGGGCCTGCCGCCGTTTGTTCCCAGTGGCTCCACTTCAGGATGCCCTTTGACGCGTCGGAGAGGATGACCCCCATGGCCGGGCCAAACTCACCGAACGAGACCAGCCCCACGGGCGTGGGCTCGTTCTTGGGCTTGGCGCCAGAGGAACCCGGCTGACGGTCTACGACCTCCTCTCCGTTGCGATAGACGATATGGTGGCTGAAGGTTCCAGCCGGATGCAGATCCGTGCGCGGAGCCCAACCGCTATGAGTCACAGACAGGGGGATGTTATCGTAACTGTCTGTGAGGCGCGTTGCCAGGAAGTCCGGCATATGGTGTTGAGTGACAGCGACAAAATTGAAGGTGGATTTGATCATGGCCCGCTGCTCAGCGACTGTAGGCGGGGCTTTATCGAGTAATTCGCCAGCCGGCGGCTCAAGAAATGCTGAGGCATCGGCGAGCAACTTCAAAGAGAGGGCGGTCTTCGGGCCGGGCTTGAACTCCGCCGTAATGCGGTCCATCGTAGGCTGGGTCAATTGCTCGGTCAATTCCAGGGAGTTGAGTTGCTGCGCTCGATCGCCATCGTTTTTGCCGGCCGTTTGTTGCGCGGCCAGAATTTCGTGCAACTGCGCGACGGTCACCTGGCGAAGCGCGGCTAGGCATGGAAGAGCAACAGCCATCAGGAAGGTCAACAGAATGGATTTCCGCATGTCTTTCACCTCGACAAACCAGTTTACATCTCCCGCGCCCGTTCAATAGCCCGCATCACGGCCTTGGCCTTGTTGAGCGACTCCTGATACTCGAGCTCGGGTACTGAGTCGGCCACGATGCCGCCGCCGGCTTGCACATAGCCCTTGCCGCCGATGGCCAGCATGGAGCGGATGGCGATGCAGGAGTCGAGATTGCCGGAGAAATCTGCGTAGAGTACCGCGCCGCCGTAGGTTCCGCGCCGCGCCGGTTCCAGCTCCTCGATGATCTCCATGGCCCGCACCTTGGGCGCGCCCGAGAGCGTGCCGGCGGGGAAGCAGGCGCGCAGAGCGTCAACTGCCGTGAGTTCGGGCTTGAGCTTGCCCTCGATACTGCTGACGATGTGCATCACGTGCGAGTAGCGCTCAATAAACATCAGCCGGTCTACCTTCACCGAGCCGAACTGGCTTACACGGCCCACGTCGTTGCGGCCCAGATCGACAAGCATCACGTGCTCGGCGCGCTCCTTCTCGTCGGAGAGCATCTCGTCGGCCAGCACCTGGTCTTCGGCCTCTGTGGCTCCGCGGGGGCGCGTTCCGGCGATGGGCCGATACTCCACCTTGCCCTGATGCACGCGCACCAACATCTCCGGCGACGAGCCCGCCAACTCGAGGGTCTGATTTAACTTTTTGGAGGAGTGTTTCGATTTCTCCGGCGAGTCGCCCAACGGCCCTTCCGGCGTAAAGCGCAGGAAAAACATATAGGGGCTAGGATTCACCGTGCGCAAGGCGCGATAGACCTGGAAGCTGTCAGCCTCAGGCACAACGTCGAAGCGCTGCGCGATGACAGCCTGAAAAATATCGCCTGCCCGGATGTACTCCTTGGTGCGATTGACAGCGGCGAGAAAATCATTTTTCTCCGTGCGGTGCCGCACCTTCAACGCGCCTTTGCCCTTGTGCCCGGACAAATGGGGCAGCGGCTGGGAGAGCCGCTTTTCCAGCCGGTCGAGCCGGGCCACAGCTTTTTCATAGGCGATGGCCGGCTTGCTGCGCGTTACGTCGGCGGTAACCACCAGCCAGATCTCCTTGCGGACATGGTCAAAGGCCAGCACCTCATCGAAGAAGAGCAGGCAGGCGTCGGGAACGCCCAGTTCATCCTTGGCCAGCTTGGGCAGCCGCTCAATCTGGCGGACGGCGTCGTAGGCGAAGAAGCCCACGGCTCCAGCAGTAAATGGCGGCAAGCCCTGGAGCCGAGCCGGCTTATGACCGGTGAGAGCACGGCGCAGTACGGCAAAAATGTCGCCCTCAATCTGGACGACCTTCTTGCCCTCGGTGATGGTGATATCGTGCCCCCGCGCCACGATGCGCTTGAAGGGAGCCAGGCCAATGAAGGTGTAGCGGCCCACCTGCTCGCCGTTCTCCACCGATTCGAGCATGAAACACTCGCGCTCCGGCCAGGCCGCGCGCAGAAAGGCCGAGACCGGCGTTTCGAGATCGGCGGTCAGCGTGCGGCAGACAGGAACAAGCGTGTGCTCCTTAGCGAGCGCGAGAAACTCCTTGCGGCTGGGCAGGACGGGATGAGTGGAGGCCTTCACAGGGACCAGTGTAACTGTTCAGGCGCATTCTCCGCTTGGCGGCGATGAAAACCCTCCACGCTACCGCATCCACCGTAAACGCCTGCATACCTCAACGATGGGAATAAATTCCGTCGGATTTCAGGTAGACTCGCGGCGCTCGCCAGGCATTGACACCCGAACTGTCATCCAGCCGATGAATGCGCCGAGAAACGTTCCGGCAATCACGTCTCCCACCCAGTGGTGGTTGGTTACGATGACCGCAGAGCACAGCAGTGAGACAGTCAGCGCGCCAAGCACCCGCCAGCGCGGCTGTAGAATCCATAGCACCGACACGATCGCAGCGGAGATCGCCGCCGTACCTGACGGGAACGAATGCCAGTTCGGACCGCCATGCAGAAGATGGAACCCGTAGATGTTGTTCTGAACAAATGCTGGATCGGGCCAGGCGCGGCCAAAAAGGCGTTTGAAGACAAAACTGGCCATAGTTGCCCACACTGCGGCCCAACAGCAGAGCAGCGGCGTTCGCGTCCATAATGGAAGCAAGCGGCCAAACCTGGCCCATATCACGCATCCGAAGACGAAGAGCAAGGCAATCGCGACAGTAAGATCAAGGGGAGCCAGCGCGCGATCAATCCAGGTCCATGTAGCCGTATGGCGTAGATGCGCGTCGAAGAATTCAGCCGCTGGGCGATCGACGTATGCGATGCACACAACCACCATGATCGCCGTGGCTGCGAATGCAAGAAACCAGTTTCGGAGCTCAATCCTGTTTCTCATGATTCGTTCGTGTCTTGCCAGCCTCGATGCGGGTTGGCTTACGCAGTCCATTTTACTTTGCAGTTCATGGAAAGTTATACCCTGCAAATACCAATACTTAAAGAAAGAGGCTCGCCTCGTCTATCATGGTTGATGGGCGCCTTCCCCGGAGCATGGCCGGAAGGGCAGGCCAACGGAATTGGAGAAATCTATGGCATCGGTATCGTTAGAGCAGGAGATCAATCCCTGGGAAGCCCAGGGTGCTCGATTTGATTTTGCGGCGCGCAAACTGAACTTGGAAGAAGGCTTGTGGAAGATGCTGCGCACCCCGTCGCGCGAGTTGATTGTGCACTTTCCCGTAACCCTGGATGACGGCAAGGTCGAGATGTTCACCGGCTTCCGTGTGCAGCACTCGATTGCCCGCGGTCCTTGTAAGGGAGGCATCCGCTACGCGCCGGACGTGAGCCTGGACGAAGTGCTGCTATGTAGCCGTTCTTGGTTCCGGTTGGTCTTGTTCCCCGAGCTCGAAGCCGCGGCCGAACTCGCTCCCGACAATGTTGAGATTCAAGGCAACCTCGGTGTCTTGCTCTTTTTCTCAGGCAAGCAGGCCGAAGCCATTCCTCACTTGCGCCTCGCGGTTGAAAGGCAACCCGACCTCGCCAAGATCCAGGGGATCCTGGGAATCGCCGAACTGCATCAGCC
>CAWJDN010000294.1:0-3186 GCA_963840985.1 uncultured Acidobacteriaceae bacterium | reverse complement strand
GGCCGGCCCGGAGGCGATGAGCGCGGCGGTGCGCGCGGCATGGAGCAGGCGCTCGGGGTTAAGGTTGTCGGTGTAGGCATAGCCGGTGCGCTCGCCGCTGAGAACGCGGATGCCACAGCCGGCGCTGACACCTTGAGAGGCGGATTTCACGATCTGCTCATCGACGCCCAGGGAGGTGGCCGAGACCGACTCGAAGTAGAGGTCGGCGTAGTCGCCGCCGGCAGAGAGGGCCTCGCCCAGGCAGCGCTCCAGCAGCCGCTCGGTGATGCCGAATTTCTCAAAAAAATATCGTTTGTGGCTCGGAGGCGGGGAAGCAGCCGGTATGCTCATCGTATCTTTGAGTTTACGCCCTGCCGCGTCCGGACAGATCGACTCATGGCAGGGCACCCGTCGGGGCACCCGTTCCTCTCTTGATGCCGGGGCAAGCAAGGCTCTATCGCCGGGGCCGTTCTAGTGGTACATTCTTGGCATGAAGAAAATTCTAGCCGCGCTACTGCTCCTTATGGTGTTTGCCAGCCCGGCGTATGCATCGCATCATCGTCGCCACCACTACAACCACCACTTTGATCACCATCATCATCACCCTCAGCATCACTCCTAGAACGGCTCCCGGCTCGAAGGCAGCACCACTGCAAGGGCCGGTGTGCGCGATGCAGTTTCATTCCCATAAGCAAATGTGATAAGGTTCGTGCCATGAGTGAACTTGACGACCTTCGATATCCGATTGGCCGCTTCGCCCCACCGGCCAGCAATGCGCCCGAAATTCGCAAGGCGCACATACAGACGTTGCGCCAGCTGCCCGAGCGCCTGAGCATCGCAATCGCCGGATTGAACGATGCGCAACTTGACACGCCCTATCGCAAAGATGGCTGGACCGCGCGCCAGGTGGTGCATCATATCGCCGACAGCCACGCTCAAGCCTACATCCGCCTGAAGACGGCGCTGACCGAAGATTGGCCGACCGTTAAGGTTTATGACGAGGCCGCCTGGGCAAAGCTGCCCGACAGCCGGATGCCCATTGTTGCTTCGTTGGCGCTGATCGAGGGGCTGCATGGCCGCTGGGTGGAGTTGCTGGAAGTGATGACCGACGAGGACTTCCGCAAGGGCTTCAATCATCCCGAGCGGGGCCGCGTTGACCTGGCCAAGGCACTGGCGATGTACGAATGGCACTCGCGCCACCATACCGCACACATCACCAACCTGCGCGCGCGCATGGGCTGGTAGAGACAGCATGGCCGCCGGCCCTCCACCCCAGCGACGAAGACCTGTCGCTGGGGACCCCGGCGCTGAGGCTGCATCACCTGAGCGGCTGACACAAGCAATTGAAGCCTACCTTGCCGACCATCCCGCGGCAGCAGTGCTGGAGGATGGCCGCGTGCTCTTCGATATGCGCTCTGCCCGTTACGCGGTGAGCGAGCAGCATGGCCGCTGCCTGATGCAACTATGGAGCGAGGAGCGCAACCTGATGCGCACCGTGGTCGAAGTGCAGGAGCGCGCGCAATGCCTGCGCCTGGCGACGCGCCGCATGGGCGCGGCCAAGCCGCAGACGCTGGAGCTGGTTCCCACCAGCGACCGCCGCACGCCCACAGCACGCGATGCCGCGCGCCGCAACTATCAACGGCTGCTGGAGAGGGTGCTGACCCGCCAATTCATCGGTTCCAAAGTGGATGGCCTGCGCTCGGCGATGGACCTGGAGCACAGCTTTGGTCCGGCCTATGTGCGTGGGCGACTGCTCAAGGGCTCCGCAGCCGAGGCGGTAATCGGCGTCAGCGAGGCGGAGTCGGCGTCGATGGTGGACGGCGTTTTGACGCTGGGAATTCTCTGGCTGGACCATTGCCGTCAGCACGGCGACGGGCGGCGGCACTTTGGCGGGCTCAAGGTGATTGTTCCGGCAGGAGCCTGGAGAACCACGGCCGAGCGCATGGCCTGGCTGAACCACGGCGCAGCAGACTTTCAGCTTTTTACTCTCGACGAGCGCAGCGAAGAACTTACGGCGGTGGATTTTCGCGACACCGGCAACCTGGACTCGCGGCTGGTGCACGCATTTTTCGCCGAAGCTGCCATCGAACGCTGCCGGGAGGGCCTCGACCGCCTGCTCGCGCTGGTCCCACCTACCGCGAAGGAGCGCGTCGAGATTCGGGCAAGCTCGGCTACTGAAGCCGGCCTGTTGTTGCACGGCCTGGAATTTGCGCGCGTGCGCCAGGGCTTTGCCGCCAATACATTTGCCCATGAGAACGAGATCAGCTTTGGCGCAGGAGCCAACGAAACACCGCTCACGCCGGAGACGGAGCCGCTTTGCCGCGATCTGTTTTCGCGATTGTTTTTGAGCCGCCACGGCGACGGCACGCACACCGACCCGCTCTTCCGCCTGCAACCTGAGCGCTGGCTGGAGGCACGGCTGCGCGCTGAAATCGCCGAACTGCTGCCGGGACTGCGCGGCGACCTGCTCTACTCGCAGGTGCCCGCGCTCTCGACAGGCGACCGGGGCCTGCTGGACCTGCTCACGCTGGACCGCAACGGACGTTTGACGGTGATTGAGCTGAAGGCCAACGAGGACCTGCATCTGCCCTTGCAGGCGCTGGACTACTGGATTCGCGTTCGCGCGCTCAACAACGACCGGCAGCCGGCGGCGGGCAACGAGGGCGGCAGGCCGCTGACGGCCTTTGAACGCCAGGGCTATTTTGCCGGGGCAGAGGTTTCGCCGTTGGAGCCACGCCTGCTGCTGGCGGGCCCGGCCCTGCGCATCCACCCCGCCAACGGTTATGTTTATGTCATCTCCTTAACAGTACGTATTACTACAAAGTCCTGCCGGAGGATTGGGCGGGCAATCGGCAGGACCATTCGCCGGTGGCGGGGGCGACCACGCCCGCATACTAATTTGAGATGAGATGAAGACCACCACAGTGGACGGCAAGGCCTATGACGTGATTGTTTGTTGGGGGCCGCGGGGATTGCCGCGCAATTTTATCAGTAACGCAGTTCAGCGCCGACTCGCATGAATGAGGTGGATCAGCTAACCCAACTCCCCCTCGAAGATGGACTTGTGGAAAAAAGATGGTGCCGCGGGACGGAGTTGAACCGCCGACGCCAGCCTTTTCAGGGCTGCGCTCTACCACCTGAGCTACCGCGGCACGTGTGAAATCGTGCATGACCGGGCAGGGCCGTTACTCACCGAAACAGCAGGCA
>CAWJDN010000293.1:0-5401 GCA_963840985.1 uncultured Acidobacteriaceae bacterium | reverse complement strand
AACAACGCCTGAGCGCATATTTCTTAAGCAGATCGCCCATCATCAGGTCCGGCGTCGCTTGCACATAGGTTGCCGGAATGCCGCTCACCTGCTCGCAGACTTCAACAGCTTCCCGCGCATTCGGTTGAATTGCAAAGCCAATCACGTACAAATGCGTGTAGCTCTTTTGATATGCCTCACGCGCCGCTTCTTCCACCAGACGGATACTCACCGCGCCATTCTCCGGGCCAAAGACAAAGGCCACCGGACGCGCAGAGAGCGGCAAGGCCAGCCCGGATTTTTCCTTCGCCTCCTGCATCGCATCGGCCAGCGTTGCCGTCTGTCCCTCAGCCGTCGCATCCACCAGCGCCTCCGCGCTCAGGCTCAGGCTCTTTGCCGGTCTGCGCACATTCTTGAGGCTCAACGTGCGATTGCCGCCCAGCCGCAATACCGGAGAGCGGCGTAAGACTTCCATCATGCGCTCCGGGAAGCTGCCGGTATTCGCTGCTTCAATCCCATCCGCCGCCGATTCCTCTTCATCCCACTCCATCGGCGTCGGGATCGTGGCCTCCACGCAAAACGGGCCAGTTACGCGGGTGATGCTGGTGTCTTTCTCTGGCTGGTCCACCAAAACTTCTTCATCGGGCGGCTCGTTATTGGCAATGGATTTGAGGGTGATGTGCGGAACAATGCCGCCAACTTCTTCGCCCTTTTTATTCTGCTTGCGTTTGTAAACAAAACCCGCTGCGGGACCGCGTAAATTGTCTGTCAGCTCGTACCACGGGAAGGTTGCTGTCAATAATCGCTGCCTTGCCAGCGCAAGCGGAACACGGCTGGTGTCGCAGGTAATCCAGCGTCGGCCCCATTCCTCCGCAACATACGCGGTTGTGCCGGAGCCGCACGTCGGATCAAGAACAAGATCGCCGGGGTCCGTAGTCATTAAGAGGCATCTGCGCAAGATTTTCGGCTGTGTCTGGACTACATATAGCTTTGCCTCAGAATAACCAGCAACGGTGTCAGACCAACTATTTAGTAGACTTGTGTACGGAAAATCTGAATGGAATAACTTGAAGTATAATTTCTTCCCAAGAACAAATAGCCGTCCTTCATCATTCAGCTTAGTCATGCCTGTCTCGTTTGTCCGCCAACTCTTCCCGCCTCTTGGTTCAAACGTCTTGCCCTCAAACTGGAACGGGAACGTGCAACTGCGGGTAAAGCCGGACGACTCAAGAACAGATCGCTTAAAGACACGCGTTGCATCAGGATTACTCGATAACGAGTCAACTTCATCAGAAGTTAATTCCTTGTATTTTCCTGGAGATGTTTCAAGAAAACGATACTCCGAATTTCCTTCAAAGACCTTTGGTACAAACAGGTTTCTATACTTCATCCTCTCTTTATCGCGTGCGAACCAGACAAGGTAGTCGAACACACTTTCGATATGGCCGGATTCAAGAGGGGTCATTGTCTGGATATTGATGCAAGCCACAAAATTGTCGGCTCCGAATACTTCATCCATCAACTCGCGGACGTGATGCACATTTTCATCGCTTATCTGGACAAAGATGCTCCCGCTTGCGGCCAGTAACTCGCGGGCGATAAGCAGACGGTCCCGAAGATAGGTGAGGTACGAATGTAGACCCAACTCCCAGGTATCGCGGTAGGCTTGCACCATCTCCGGCTCGCGGGTCATATCCGCATCTTCCCCGTTCTTCACATCCCGCTTGCGAACAAAGGGCTGGAAGTTGGAGCCAAACTTCACTCCATAAGGCGGGTCCATATAAATCATCTGCACCTGCCCGCCCATCTGCTCATACTTGAGCAACGAGTTCATCACCACCAGCGAGTCTCCCAGCATCATGCGGTTAACCCACTTGTCCTGAAATTCGTAAGCCCGCAAAATCTGCTCTGTGCCAGAATGCTCAGGATCGCCAAAGAGATCGAACATATCAAGCTGCTTATCGCGCTTGTGGCCCTTGAGCGTATCCAGAATGGCTTTGGTGGAAAGCCGTTCATGGATGAAGAGGGGCAGCGACGGCACATCGAAGCTGATGCGCTCCGCCTTGCCGCTCCAGTTGAGGAAGGGCTTGCCCAGCGCCTTGAGTTGCGCCACAGCATCCCGCAAGCCGGTGACCGTTGCCACCACATCAACCCGGCTGTCTTTCAATTCCCGCGCCGGTACAAACTGGTGGGGGGCTGGCAGAGCGGACGCCTCTTCAATCAGCCCCAGTAGCCATTCGCCCTTATCCCGCGCCGCATTCTGCCCGTCCCACTCCATCATCGGGGCGAGCGAATCATCATAGCGAAACTTTGCCGGGGGCAGCTTCTTCTTGAACCGCGTCTGCGTCCCAATCTCAGGCCGCATGAGGCTTTCCGCCTCACTGTGCCGGTACTCTTTGGCCTCAGCTTTCTTGGCCTTCACTGTGCCGCGTTTTCCGTTCGCCATTGAATTGACTCCCAAACTTGGCCGATGGCCTTGGCAAATCCCTGAGAATTCCCCTTGCGGCGGCAATCAACCGGCTCGCATCCGCTATAGACTGTAGGAAAAAGGGATAAGGGACTACGCAGGGATTTTAGCACCAGCCGCACAGAATAGCCGATTCGTCTTGCAGAACCCGTCCTAACCTGTCTCAAACGACGCTCGTGCGCGTGCGCGTACTGCTCACTAAATGCGACTTTTCGTTACTATTTAATTACGCTCGAATTATCCGTATCCCTGTGCGGACGGTTGAGTTAATTCCACAAAATAGGCATTTCATCACTATATTCCCGGAAAATATTTTCCAGTTAGCAAACAGGGGCTTCCGAAGTATAGGGATAGGGAAATCATCACGAGAGGCCCAGCGGCGCGTCCTGGGGCATTGTGGCGCGGCTGCGTGGCCCTTTTTTATAGTGTCAGTAAATTCGATCCGTGTGCGCGGATTGTTCGCTGTTATTCTCGCTGTTCTCAGCGAAATCGTGAATTGGCCTTCACGTGCGCGTATTGGTCACAAGGTTGCCAGCTACTAAGGAATCCTAAAGTCACTAGGCCATCGCGTGCGCGTATTGTTTCGCAAAGCCCTTTTTTATAGGCAGCCGCAATATCCTGCTCACACGCGCACTGACTTCTGTCTAAAAACCGTCACACAGTCTGAGAATTGGTACGCAGATCACCGCACGGCAAAGGGAGCCAAACCCACGCTCACGCGCACGCGCAATACGTGTAGAAAAATCCCCTCAGACAGCATCAGCAATTCCCGATTTCATCCGTTTTCCGGCCTGAATACCTATGAAACCACTTGATAATCTTCTTGCCCTTGATAGACTTCAGCCGGTTGGACTGATTGAACACCCAATTTCTCCACCTTGAAACCAGGCAAAGAACCCCCTCCCCCCCTCTCTCCCTCTACTAGCGTTAAGTCCTTAACAGGGAAAAGGGGAAAGATGGGTTCACAGGGGGATAATTGCAACCGCTGATAATCTGTCAAAACTTGTACGTGTGACGTTTGAATCCCGCGCTGTTGCAAAAGCTCGGCCATTTTTCTGCCTGAAGGCAACCTTCCGTCAAGCGAACGAACAATTTCAGCTATTGCATCGTATCGGAATTGCTTCCTCTGGGCCGGTCTCAGATTCATGTCCACGGGATCAATTCTATGCAGTATCTTGCTTTCAGCCCAACGTGGGAGGATTCGGGCCTCTTCCGATGTGACCTTCAGATCACCCGCAATAGTGGAGTCTTTTATCTGGCGTCGGCTTTGTCCGCTTTGATGGATTGCGCCCTTAATTGCTTCTTCACTCAAAGGGGGATGGCATTCTCGGCCCAGAATTGTCACCGCTTGACGGATAGCAGCATCATTCAATCCGTTACCGCGAAGAATGACGCCGTAGATGTATGCCGCATGATTCCGGCAACCGTCGGAAAAGCCACTGCGCATTCTTCTCAGGGTCTCGAAATCATCAAATCGCTGCTTCCATAGTGCGCTCCAACCCCGTAATGCACGTTCACTTGCCTTTGGGCGGGGTTCCGCAGCTTGACGGGTTGGGCGAAGCCGGGGAAGTTCTACGCCAAGGAAATCAGCGAGAGATTCCAAGGTATAGACGTATGCGCGCCCATTCGCGTCGCGTTGTGTCCAGTACATCACGCGCAAGGTTTCCCCGGCTTTCGTATTGATAGAGCCAGGGACGCGGGTTATACGAGCTACATCGCGGGCCTTGCTGTCAGCATTTGTGCGGCGAATCAGTTCATGCTCTATTGCATTAAACGCCAATACTTGTTCTGGGAAAGCCTGTGACGGCATTAGTGGATTCTGCGGACTTACTAACAGCCAAAACAGCCATAGACCGCGCCCGCTACGCATCACCAGACTTGCCGGGGGAATGATTCTCTTTTCTTGAAGAGTAATTACTTGACCGAATTGATAACCGAAATCGAACGGGCCGGACTGGTCATGAAAGTCTATGTCAACAAAGCAGGCATTCAGATAACGGGCACCATCAGCTTTGCGGAACGCTGGTTTCAGGACGGGTAAGCAATTCCCGTTACGACCGGCGCGATAGAAGCTATTTATTGAGAAGTAGCTATCTCTCTCCAATTCAGCAATAATTTCGGGGAAGATGGTTTCTAGTTCCGCAATCGGCACAGAGCCAAGATTTTCGAGTTCCTCACCGGGTTTGCGATGGAATGTCACGAAGCCATCGGGTCCACGATGAATTTCCAAGATGGGGCGGAGATAGGGAGCAGTTGGTTCCAGCAACTCAGGTCCAGCCCCCATGCGCCCAAAGCGTTCCAGATCGGGCACGGTGAGGCTACCAGAGACAGCGGCGGTCTCTGGAGGGAGCGTGGGAACAGCGGCAGCCGTCATAACTGCTTGGCAAGGCGTGGCCGCGTTCCCTCTTGGATAACGCGCCTAATCTCGCTAACGGGAATTAGCAGTTTGGCTCCCAATTTTACGCTGGAAATCCGGCCATCGTATGCGTCGCGCCGCCAACTCCATCGGCTTCGCCCCGTCATAATTTCGGCACTCTTAACGCTCAATAATTCGGGTTCAACCTGTGCAAAATCAACCAAGGGGAGACCTCCAAATACTCTTCTAGCATAACAGATAATTGTGATATACAATAGCACAAAGCATGGCACACGCATCCAATTTCGCAATTCCGGCCCGTTTTAGCTTCCGGCCCTATAAGGCCAGTTGGGTCACGTGTTGGGTGGAGACCATTAGCTGGTTGAAGGAACCGGAGCCGGGGCCGGTTTCGGTCTTCGATTCGCTTCCTCCGATTGGAAATTCACTTCACAATCCGATTGGTGTCCCTCTTTCAAAGAGCGGAGACAGAGTGTTGGTTCGTGTTGATGTGCCGACGGCTGAGGACCTAGACAGCGGAGTCGCTGCCATACTCCGCCCGCTCAATCCGTCGTACATCATTGAAATCGACCGGACGGACA
>CAWJDN010000292.1:0-6384 GCA_963840985.1 uncultured Acidobacteriaceae bacterium | reverse complement strand
CAAAACTACAGCGTAGCCGGCACTGACGGCACCAGAAAGAAGAAGACCATGATGACGCCGTGCATTGTGAACACCTTGTTATAGGTGTCGGTGGCCATCAGATCGGTCTGCGGCGTCAGCAGCTCCAGCCGGATTAGCCCGGCGAGCGCCCCTCCAATGAAAAAGAAAAAAGTGATCGAGATCAGATAAAGTATCGCGATCCGTTTGTGGTCGCTCGTGAGTAGCCAGCTCAGCAGGCCGTTCTCGCGTGTGATGTAGTTATCCTTGGGAATCCTGGCCGTCGCTTGGTCGGGAAGGCGAACGATTGTGTCACTCATGGCTTCACCTTTCCTTTCGCAGCGGGAGTTTTTCCGTCCGACGCGCCTTCGCTTACCGGCGGCAGATCGGTGGTGCTCAGCGTTTGCTCGATACGGTAATCGGAGTTGAGATTCTTGATGAATTCAAGCAGCGCGATAACTCCCTCCTCGCTGATCTGTCCTTGATAAGTGGGCATGATAGGCGCGTAACCCTGCGTCACATGCTGCGAGGGATTCAGGATTGCCTCGCGCAGATAGGCGTCGTCGGCAATCACCGTTCCGCCAGATGCTAAGGTAAGCCGGGCACCGTAGACGTTAGCCAGCGAAGGCCCGCGCGCATCGGGCCTCACATTGTGGCAGGCGGCGCAACTCAAACTCGCAAACAGCCGCTCGCCGTCCTGTGCCAGCGAGGCGCCACTGTCGGATCGAACCAGCCACTTCCGGTACTCCTCCGGCGTCATCACCACCACGTCGCCGATCATCTGCGAGTGGTTCGTGCCGCAATACTGCGTACAGAACAGGTGATAGGTTCCCGGCTTGGTGGCTTCAAACCAGACTGTTGTATAACGGCCGGGAATGGCCTCGCGCTTCACGCGAAAGGCGGGAATCGAAAAACTGTGAAAGACATCCTGCGAAATCAGCGTCAATTGTACGGCGCGTCCTGTGGGCACGTGTAGCGCGTTGATCTCGTGCTGTCCGCCAGGATGCTCCACCTTCCACATCCACTGCTTGCCCACCACATAAATGTTCATGGCGTTGGCCGGCGGCGTATAAACGCGAAAATAAATCAGCGCGCCCCATACGAACATCACCAGAAACAGCCCCAGCGGAATAATCGTCCACGTAGCCTCCAGCAGCGTCGAGCCTTCCACCTGCACCGCCACCGGATGGCGCTTCCTGCTGTAAATAATCGAGAAGCTCGTCACCAACAGCACCACAATTGTCAGCCCGATCAAACTCACCAGCACCATGAAGAACAGCAGCGCGTCCATCTGCGGCGCAATCTTCGAGGCCTCCGGCGGAAGCAGCGCGAAGTTCGTCAACCATTTGACGAGAAACTGCCAGATTACTGGGCTGATATGGTCCATTCCGTTATCCGTTCACCTTTTTATCTGTTCCCGGCTTTTCGTCTTTCCGCGCATCGCGGCGAAACATCGCCAGCATGAATCCGCCCAATAGCAGCACCGTGAATAATCCGCCGAGTTGGACTACTCTGGCCACAATCAGCGAGTGCTTGTTGGTCTGCGGATCGTAGTGGTAGCAGTAAGTCAGAATGTTATCCACCGGCGAGCCGATGCGGTTGGCCGAGGCCTCCACTAATCCCAGCCGCAAATCCTTGGGCGAGTACTCCACGCCCATGTAATACTGCGCCAGCTTGCCTTCGGGAGTTACGATCTGAATCGCGCTGGCGTGCGCAAATTGCGTGAGCCTGCCGTCGGGACCGGGAATCTTTACGTAGCCAAAGCCCACCGCCTTAGTCAGCACGTCGATGTTCTCCTGCGTGCCGGTCATGAAGTGCCAGCCCGCGGCCGTCTCCGGATGCCCGTAGCGCTTCAGATAGGTGCGCTTTTTTGCCGCCGCCAGATCCGTCGTCTCGGTGGGATCGATACTGATCACGATCACGCTGAAATCCTTGCCGGGAACAAAGCTCACCATCTGCAACGCGCTGGTCAGCCCGTTCAACTCCTCCGAGCAGAGCATGGGGCACTGATAGTAGACCAGCGCCAGAATCGCCGGCTTCTTGCCGAAATAACTGCCCAGTTGCACCTGCTTGCCCGCGTCGTCGGTGAAGGTAAGCGAAAGCGGCAGTTGCTCATTCAGCCGCTGCGCAATGCCGACTTTGCTCAGAATCGCCGGCGGCTTGTCGCTCACCGGCGCCATCTGCTTCTCGTCGTAGCGCGACACCTGCGCCGTGAGCAACGGCACGAGCATAGCCGGGCACAGCGCCAATATCACCGCCGCGCTTCGCCAGCCTCTCCGAATTGTCCTTCTGCCTTGCATGATCTCTTCTTTCTCTGCTGTTACGGATGCCGCCCAGCCTCGGTCTTTTGCGCCGAAGGCGCGATTGGCCGCACCGCAGGTGCCGACGCTGGTTGCACCGCAGGTGCCATATCTAGGGTCTGTTCCATCTCATATCCCGTTCGCGCAAATCCATTCGTCAGCGGCACCGCAATAACCGGCTTCTTATCTCCGGTCATCAACGGCCCCTGCTCCACCGGCTTCGCCACTGGCAATCCCCGCTGAGCAATCAGCTCCATGGCCCGCTCAATCGGAATCCTTACCTTGCTGTGCGCATCGTCAACCCAACTGTAATTCTCCAATAGCAAATCTTCCCTCGCGTGCAAGTTGGCTACATCCTGGCTGCCGTCGTCGGTCTGCAACTTAGGCGTGGGGACACTCTGCGTCATTTCGCTCAGCTTGCTTTTCATCTCCGGATCGCTGGGCATGTTGCCCAGCGTACGCACATCCACCTGCTTCGCCCATCTACTCGGCGGCCCATCCTCAGTTTTCATGCGCGCATTCAGCACTTTTCCAAGTTCATATGCAATCCCTGCCGTCACCGCCGCAAAGATGGTGAGCGCCACCAGAAAAATCACCACCCCCGAGACGCGTGCGTCGCTCGCCTCGTAGCCCTTCGACATGTCCGGCTGCTCGCGTTTGTCGTGCTCCGGCTCATGGCCAGAATCATGCAGCTGCATGTTCCGCCTCCAAAATCTCCGCCAAATGCGGATCGTTGGTCTGCACCAGCGGCCGCGTCTTCAACTGCGCGCAGAAATACGCCACCCAGAAAGCCGTCATCGCCACTGGCACGGCTGCGTACTCCAGAATTCCCCAACTGAAATGAAGATTCCGCGCCGCGTCTTTGAAGTTCGGCTCAATCAGCCAGAAGAGATCGAATGCCTTGGCGAAGACCATCCACTGACACACCCAAACCAATCTCTTTTTGTTGCGCTTCAAATCGCGCGAGAGCAGCAGCGTGAAGGGAATCAGCCAGTGAAAAATAAAATCAAGGGTGATGATCACGCCCCAGCCACCCGTCACGCGGTCCAGGTACCAGGGAATCTCCTCCGGCAGATTTCCCGACCAGATGATGAGAAACTGCGAGAAGGCCAGATATATGTTCAGCATCACAAAGGCGAATGTGAAATTGCCCAGGTCATGCTGCTCCGTCTGCCGCAGAATCGTTTTGAACGGCTCGCCCTTCGACAGCGAGATTACGACAATGATCGCAAGCGCCAGCACCTGGTACCCCTGCCCCACCAAAAACAGCAGCCCGTAAACCGACGAGTACCACGTAGGATCGAGCGACATCACCCAATAAATTGCCGCGACGCTCATGGTAATCGCGTAAATTACAATTCCCGGTCCGCTGATGTTTTCCAATCGCTTGATCCACTCCGGCGTCTCCGCCAGCGTCTCCTCATCGCGCTGCAAGCCCAGCGAATTCAGCCGCCACGTGTAAAATCCCCAGATCGCAAAGCACGCCAGGCTGACCCAAACGAAGGCCGTCGGATTCAGCATCGGCCGCTTGAATTCGATTGCGTGCGCCTGCACCTCGTTGATCCATCCCGATTTCAACGCCGCGCTCACATCCTTTACCGCGGCCCACAGATAAAGTTTTTTCAACGAGAGTGCATTCACCACCCAGTAGGCGAAGACCAGAGGCAGCGTGCGGCTCATCGCCTCCAGAGGCCGCCGCAGCAGCAGGCCCCACTTGCCGCCCGACACGTATTGCACCATCAGCAAAGCCAACCCGCCCACCGCGAATCCAAAGGTTAGCACCAGTCCCAACAACCACGCTCTCAGCACATGGTCCACATCGAAGCCGCGTCCATCCGCAAAGCCCAAGCCAACGGCAACCACCGAGAAGATCAGCCCGACAATCAGCGCGCGCCTTTGCCAGCCGTCGACAAACTCCGGCGCGCCGAGTTCCCGCGGCAGTTGCTTGCTGTGTGTGTTGTCGTCGTGCGTATCGTGTACCATTCTCTGCGTCCTTCGTCCCCTGGTCCCTAACTCTAATCCCTAATGTGCGGCCGATTTGCTTGTGGGCGTCTTGATTGCCGAGGCCGGATTCGGGCTAGCCGGATTGGCCGGAGCCATCGCCGGTGTTCCCTGCTGCCCACCTTGCGGATTCGCCTGAATCGCCGTTGCAGGCAGCGTCCACGGCTGGGCAAACTCCGGGTGTCCGCTCGTTGCGGCAATCTCCTTCAGGCTGCGCACCTCGACACCCGCTGGCACGTCGCTCGCCTTCGCCGCCTGGCTCAACTGCAGTGCGCGTATGTAAGCCGCTACCGCCCAGCGATCCTCCGGCGTAAGTTGCGCGGAGTAATCCGGCATGGCGCCATAGCCGTTCGTCATTACGTAAAAGTAGTGCGAGATGGGCTGCGACAGCCGCACTTGGTCGTGATAATTGGCCGCCGGCTTGTATCCCCGCTGCACAATCTCGCCCAGCCCGTTGCCTACGCGCGAGTGGCACGGCGCGCAATAAATGTTGAACCGCTCCTGCCCGCGCTGCAGCACGTCGAGCGTCACCGGAAAGGGCATCTCGTCCTTCTCTTCGCGATAGCCGTTTGCCGCCTGCACCACGCCGGTATAAAAGTAGCTGTCCTCGCGCAGTTGCCCCCGCGCCACGGTATTCGCCACTTGCTGGCGCGCGCCGCGGTGATCGGCAAAGAAATCCGAGCCGCGCTGCGAGCGAATCTTCGGCTGGTTGTGCATATCCTGACGGCATCCGACAACAAGCAGCATTGCTGTCAATCCAACCGCCGCCGCGCACCGGGAACGGAAAGCTGAATGCTGAAAGCTGAGAGATGAAAGCTGCGTGCGCATCAGTACTCCACCTCAACCACCGAGACCGGTGCAAAGCTAATCAAATATTTCTTCGCTTCCACTAAATCGAATTTCGGGTCCAGCGCCTCCAGGCACAAAAAGAATTTGTCCGTCGTCGCTCCGTCGCAAAAGTTGGGCGCGTTGAACAGTGGATGATAAAGCGCCGGTAATCCATTCAGCGCCAGCATCCCAAAGGCCGCCGACAATCCGGCAAACAATATCGTCCACTCATACGCGGGCACAATAAATGCCGGCCATGAGAACAACGGCCGTCCACCGATATTCAGCGGATAGGCCCACACCGAGATCCACACCTGTAGCAGGAACATCGCCGTCAGCCCCATCAATCCGCCTACCAGCGTCACCAGCGGCACCTTGTTGCGATGGAAGCCGATGGCCTCGGCCGCTTCCTCCACCGGATAAGGCGTGTAGCAATCCATGCGCCGCCATCCGTCCTTGCGCGCCTGTTGCGCTGCGCGGATCAGCTCGCCCGGCGTATCGAATTCGGCCAGCAGGCCGTAGATCCCTTCGCGCGCGGCCATCAGTCACCAGCCTCCGCCGCCTTCTTGGGCGTAATCTTCGCCCCCGGCAGCATCATGCGAATTTCACTCATGGGAATCATGGGCAGGAAGCGCACAAACAGCAGGAACAGCGCCATAAACAATCCCAGCGTGCCCACATACGTCATGTAGTCCCAGCGCGTCGCGCGATACGTTCCCCACGCCGAAGGCAGAAAGTCGCGATAGAGGCTGGTCACCACAATCACGAAACGCTCAAACCACATGCCCGTATTTACCACAATGGAAATGAAAAACATAAACGGAATCGATGTGCGCAGCTTTCGCGACCACAAGGTTGTCAGCGGAATCGCCAGGTTGCAGGTCACCAGCACCCAGTAGGACCACCCCATCGGCCCGAACATTCGATTCCACATCATGAAGGCTTCCCAGTGCGAGCCCGAGTACCACGCCATGAATACTTCCATCGCGTATCCGTAAGCCACAATGAAGCCCGTCGCCAGCATCACCTTGCCCATGTTATCGATGTGCCGCTCGGTGACCAGCTCTTCCAGGTGATAGAACTTGCGCAGTGGAATGGCCAGCGTCAGCACCATGGCAAAGCCGGAATAAATCGCGCCAGCCACAAAGTACGGCGGAAAAATCGTTGTGTGCCAGCCCGGAAGCACGGCCACGGCAAAATCAAAACTGAGCGGGCAGGCAGGCAGGCGGGCAGGCCGCCGCCGCCCACCCTCAGTGAG
>CAWJDN010000291.1:0-3517 GCA_963840985.1 uncultured Acidobacteriaceae bacterium | reverse complement strand
ATCATGGAATTACCTTGGCCGAATTCGTTAAGCTGCTATGTATGGGTCATCTATGAAAACCAGGCAGGATTCCTGTGCACCTTACTCCAGATTGGGTTGTGCATAAATATCTGTCAGTTACCTTCATGGAAACTTTGGTGCCATGGGAGTTATGGGAAAACTCCGGTAGAGTGAATATGGCCCAATTTTGGGTTTGGGGTGGCGTCTATGGATGCTTCGAATTCCGCACTTCCGCCCTCGTCAGCCGATCCGCGGCTAACGCCTCCACAGCAGGAGGTGCGTTGTGCGGTGCGTTTTCCGCTTACGCTGCCCGTGATGTTGTCGTCTGGCAAGGAAGAGATTTCAGCAATTACCCGGAATGTATCCGCCAGCGGCGTGGTTTTTGAGCTGGACAGCCCGAACCCGATTGATATCGGGCTGGAGATCCGTTTTTCCCTGCGCATGCCCAGTGAGGTATTGGGCACCCCTAACGATGTACTGGTTCATTGCAGGGGACGTGTGGTACGCTGCTCAAGGAACCAAAGTAACTATCTGGCTGCCGCCACGATTGACGAATATCAGTTCGTCGAGCAGTGACAGCCGGAGAGGGCCTGGCGACAAACACGTTTGCTTGGCAAGAACCAAACATGGATATTCTGGACGAAACTGCAGAAGGCGAAAGTCACGAAGCTCCGGTCCAGCCGGGGACCGTCCGGGTGATACTAGCGGATTCCCAGGCTATCTACCGCGTTGGTATTCGCAAAGTATTCGCTCTCGAAGACGATCTTCGCGTGGTGGCTCAGGCAGATTCCCTGGAGAATCTGCGTGCGGCCATCGAGCGCTATCCCACCGACGTGGTGCTGCTGGAAGGCAGCATGCTGGCCGGCACATCCAATGTCATTCCCGACCTGCTGCGTGTTGCCCCTGATGTGAAGTTGATTGTGCAGGCCGTAGCCAGCGATGAAAACCAGACTGTGGAACTGTACCGCCGGGGGGTTCGCGGCATTGTCAGCCGCTCCATCTCGCCCGACCTGCTGGTGCGATGTGTACGGCGGATTGCGGCCGGCGAGACCTGGATTGACAACCAGTCGGTCAGCTGGGTCATCGAGGCTTATCGCGCCCAGGCCGCAGCCTTGATCAATCCGCGCGTCCAGCCCAAGCTCTCGCCCAAGGAGATGGCCATCATCACCTGTATCACCCAAGGCAAGCGCAACAAGGAGATTGCCTACCAGTTGGGGACCACCGAGCAGGTGATCAAGAATTATCTGCGCAAGATCTACGACAAGCTGGGGGTCAGCGACAGGCTGGAGTTGGCCCTCTATTGCCTGCATAATAAGATTATTCATACCGACGACGATGAGGAGTTGATGGCTAAGAAACTGGTGGGCAGGTAAGCGGATTCTTCTCTGCGACGGCAACGGCCAGCCCCAGGGCTGGCCGTTTTGCATCACAATAAGATCCATCCGGCACGAAGCTGCGCGGCGTATGGTCCGGCCCTACTCGCTTTCCGGCCGCTTGTAAGGGTTTTGCAGCCATTGCCGGGCCTCGTTGACCGCGCCCTGGGTGTTGTCGCTGGTCTGCACAGCCAGCCGGTACTCGTTCACCGCGCGGTCGCGCTGGCCGGTGATGTCGAAGATCTTGCCCAACGCAATGTGGCTCCAGACCTCGGTCCATCGTGGCTCGCCATCGCCGCGCAATGCATCCCGGTAGGCGTTTACGCTGGCCTGGTAGTTGCGCTTGGTGAAGAGCACCTCGCCGATGCGGTAGTTGGCCAGCGAACTCTGAGAATTGGCCTCCAGGGCCTTCTGATACTCGGCCAACGCGCCGACCATGTCGCCCTGGGCTACAAGTTGCTGACCTTTGAGAATGCTGACGCGCACCTGCAGGTCGGTGGTGGACTTGAGCACCCAGCCCTGGGGGTCGATGCTTATGCGGCGGGGGCGGCCGAAAGTATCCACGACAAACGGCGTATTAGCGCCCACTACTTCGATTTTTTTCGTTTCGGTCTTGCCATCAGTCTCTACGCGCAACTCCACCGGCATACGGAAGAGATCAAGATCCTGGTCAATCTCACCGATTGTCCGGAAGCCCTTGTTGTTGCCCAGCCGGTAGACGGCGTACTTGTTGGTGAACTGCGGCGCGCCGGTGCCGTCGACCCACTGCGCAAAGAAAGCGGTCAACTGCTGCTGGCTCTCGGCCTCGGCGATCTTCTCGAAGTCCGCTGCGCGCAAGCGAGCTGTCGGTGAATTGGCTGAGCGCGCCCTTGAGCGTGGCCAGGAATGCCTGGTCGCCGATCTCCCCGCGCAGCATGTGGAAGATCATGGCGCCCTTTTCAAGCGTCATGGACTGGAACTCGGGCGAAAAGGGACTGAGGTGGCTGGCGCTCGACAGGGGAATGGTGTCGTAGGCCAGCGCTCCGGCGGCCACATCCTGAATGGCCGCCTGCAAGGCGTTCGTGCCGCTCTCGTGCTCAACGTACATCAGCTCGCCGTAACGCGCCATGCCGTTGGTGATCCAGGCGTCGTTGAGCGAGCGCGGGCTGACCTCGGAGCCCCACCACTGGCGGGCGATGGTGTTGGCCAGCAGGCGAATGCCCCTCTTGTCGCCCATGCGCACGCCGGGAATCGCCGCCAGCTCCGGCGCCCAGACGGAGGGCAGCGTGTCGTCCGGCAACTCGACGACATTCAGCCGGCTGGATTCTGCCGCGCCAAAGCTGCCGGTGAAGAAGTCGTACTCTTTTGCCGCCGTTTGCGCCAGTTCGTTGCCGAATTGCTGGTGGCTCGCCATCAGATAGACCTTCACGTTGCCTGCGCCGAGCGAGACCGGGCCGCATAGCGGCCGGCGATCACCGTGCCGGGAAAGCCGGGCTTCTCCCAGTTGAAGAAGAACTCGTCGCCGGGATTGCCGCTGGACAACGTGACCGGTTTAGCTCCGCCTTGCGCGCCACTCGAAAAGACCTGCATGCCCTGGGGAACTCGAATATGCATCTCTGCCGTGAAGCGGTTGGTCAGATAACCTGACGAGTTTCCAGAAACGGGGAACCAACGCGCCGGGTAGGTGCTTGTACTTCTACAGCCTCATGTGAATCAACAATCAGTTTAACTATCTTAACGCCCGGTGGAACATGAAGAGTATAACCATCATAGTTCTTTGTCACCGTCGCAAGGATTTTATCTTCCGTGTTAGTTGTAGCATGTAGTGCAGCATAGTCACCCTTACCACGCTTGCACTCAACATGCATTCTGACTTCTTGTGAATAGTTAACAAACATGTTAGTATCCTCAACTACACAGACAGTATGCGCCTACTCCAGTTCTACGTCAAGAAAATAATGACGCCGACCTATGAATAATATTTATAGGAGCTATAGATTATATTTATAGGTAGTTGCTATCACGACTATGTATGTACATACAATGATAATGTACATCATTGTATGTACAACTACATACATACTAACTTGTACGTCTATATATGCATAGTATCCCTATAGATACAGTAGAGATTAGACAGGCGACCCCTACTATGTCTATAAAGT
>CAWJDN010000290.1:0-5189 GCA_963840985.1 uncultured Acidobacteriaceae bacterium | reverse complement strand
CCGCTCTGGAAGGTCACAATACCGGAAGTCTGCCAGCCGTTCAATACCTTGCCGGCGAAGCCGCCGATCTGCATGTGCGGGATCTGGTACATGTAGCTGAAGACGAAGCGGTTCGCGCATCGAAAGGAGACCGCCCGGCTTAGGCGGTAATTCAGCGGGTTCAGCATATTCTCGAAGCTGGAGGCGTCGTCGATGGACTTACTGAAGGTATAGGCCGCCTGAAACGTGCAAGCCGTGCGAGAAGCCTTGTCCGCCCTGCTTCATAGCGCATTGTAATTCGAGTTGGCGATGGTGTTCTCGGTAAAGATGCTGGAGAAAACCGGCACGCCATCCGGCGGGCATCCGGCGCCGGTCAGCGGATTGCAGTTCGGCGACGAATACTGGCGCAAGCCGACCAGCGTGATGGGGTTGGCATTAGGGCCGGTGATGGTGGACTGCGGCCCGAACGCCAAGTGGAACACGAAGCCCGCGGAATGGCGCCTGCCGGATGGATAGGCGCTATCGGCGCCGAACGGGCCGCAGGTGCCCGCTCCCAGCACGGTGTTCAGATCCAGGCAGGGCTGCGCCTGGCCGTAGTTCAGATCTGTAAGAGCTAGCAGGCGATGACCCTGCGTGCCCACATAGCCGATCTGAAACAGCAAGTCGCCGGGCAATTCGCGCTGGATCGTGAAGTTATACTGGTCGGCGTATTGCGTGCGCATCTTGGGCTGGAACTGCCCATAAAGCAAGATAGGGCGATAGTCCGACCAGTCCACAGCTTGGGCCGGCGCGGGGATTCAGGATGCCGTTGAACGGATTCGGCGTGACGGTGCCATCCTGACCCACGAACGGAGTGTTGAACATGGGATCCGCCAGGGTGGTGCTGCCGCCGAAGGGCGGCTCGGCGCTGAACTGCTCCAGCACCAGTTGCTCGATGGGATTGTAGAAGATGCCATAGCCGGCCCGGGATGTGGTCTCTGCCGGGCGCGCCGGTCAAGGCCCGAGAAAGCCGGATAAGTGAACGAAGTTTCTCAGGCCATTCTCTGCCGACTACGTACTCACGGTACCCCCCGCCCGGTCGACTTCCGTCGAGCCTGGGAAGCCCACGCCATGAAGACCAACGGCGCGCGCATCCTTGAATCTCTCGGCATTCCCGTCCGATTTTGCAGGAGTACGAGGTCGATCAGGAAGATTTATCCGCCATCACTGTCGCCAAGAAGATTGGAATGCCGCCGGAGCAGGTCTTCAAAACTCTCCTCACCACGGGCGGACCTGACTCTTACATTTTCGCTGTCATCCCCTGCGATGCCGAGCTGGACTTCAAGAAACTGGCCCGCGCCGCAGGTTTGCGCAAGGCCGAGATGGTTTTGCTCAGAGACGTGCAGCCGCTCACTGGCTACATCCGCGGCGGGGTCACTGTCTTCGGCGCAAAAAAACCCTTTCCTGTCTTCGTCGATGAGACCGCGATTCTCTTTGACAAAATCAGCGTCTCAGCCGGCACGCGCGGAACGCAGATTATCCTTTCGCCCACAGACTATCTCCGTGCCACCCAGGCCCAGACCGCCGACCTGACCAAATCCACCTCTCCGGAGGGCCACGCCCAATGACCCGCGCCCTGTGGACTCATCTGGTCAAAGAGCTGCGCATCGAGTGGCGCTCGCTGGACGCCCTGGTCTCCATGCTGTTTTTCTCCCTGCTGGTAGTGGTGCTCTTCTCGATTGCCTTTGACCCGCGCGGAGCCTTTTCCCAGCAGATCGCCGGTGGCGTTCTCTCTGTGGCCATTCTGTTCGCTTCCGTCAGTGCACTCAATCAGGCCTGGGCGCGCGAGATCCGCCACCAGGTGATGGACGCGCAGCGCATGACTCCCGCACCCGGCGCGGAACTCTACCTGGCAAAAGTGATTGCGAACTTCCTCTTCGTCTCCATTGTCCAGATAATTCTGGCGCCATTTTTCTTTATTTTCTATAACCTTCACATCGCCGGCCAGGCTTGGCTGTTGACGCTGGTGTTGCCGCTGGGCACATGGGCGCTGGTCGCCAACGGCGTCTTCTTTGCCGCACTCTCCATCCGCAGCCGCAACCGCGAGCTGCTGCTCTCGCTGATCTTGTTTCCCATCTTCATTCCGGCTCTGCTGGCCATGGTGCAGGCTGTCACCGCCATCCTCACTGGCGAAAGCGACCCCACGCTGTGGATCAAGATGCTTGTCGGCTACAACATCATCTTCACCACCGTCAGTTTGCTGCTCTTTGACGTGGTCTTTCACGCCGAGTAAGGCTGGCAATGGTCGGCGGGCATTCTCATACAGTCCATAGGCCGCCCAAAGCCCTTTACTACCGTTTTGGGCCGCTGTTTTCGTTCCCGGAAGCCTGTGCGGCCACTGTGACTGGAATCACTCGACAGTGTTCATCCGAGATGAACACTGTCGAGTGATTCCAGTCACAGTGGCCGCACAGGCTTCCGGGAACGAAAACAGCGGCCCAAAACGGCAGTAAAGGGCTTTGGGCGGCCTATGGACTGTATGAGAATGCCCGCCGACCATTGCCAGCCTTACTCGGCGTGAAAGACCACGTCAAAGAGCAGCAAACTGACGGTGGTGAAGATGATGTTGTAGCCGACAAGCATCTTGATCCACAGCGTGGGGTCGCTTTCGCCAGTGAGGATGGCGGTGACAGCCTGCACCATGGCCAGCAGAGCCGGAATGAAGATGGGAAACAAGATCAGCGAGAGCAGCAGCTCGCGGTTGCGGCTGCGGATGGAGAGTGCGGCAAAGAAGACGCCGTTCGCGACCAGCGCCCATGTGCCCAACGGCAGCACCAGCGTCAGCAGCCACGCCTGACCGGCGATATGAAGGTTATAAAGAATAAAGAAAAATGGCGCCAGAATTATCTGAACAATGGAGACGAAGAGGAAGTTCGCAATTACCTTGGCTAGGTAGAGTTCCGCGCCGGGAGCGGGCGTCATACGCTGCGCGTCCAGAACCTGGTGGCGAATCTCGCGCGCCCAAGCCTGATTGAGCGCGCTAACCGAGGCAAACAGGATGGCCACCGAGAGAACGCCACCGGCGATCTGCTGGGAAAAGGCTCCGCGCGGGTCAAAGGCAATCGAGAAGAGCACGACCACCAGCAGGGAGAAAAACAGCATGGAGACCAGGGCGTCCAGCGAGCGCCACTCGATGCGCAGCTCTTTGACCAGATGAGTCCACAGGGCGCGGGTCATTGGGCGTGGCCCTCCGGTGAGGTGGATTTGGTCAGGTCGGCGGTCTGGGCCTGAGTGGCGCGGAGATAGTCAGCGGGCGAAAGGATGAGTTGCGTTCCGCGCGTGCCGGCTGAGACGCTGATATTGTCAAAGAGAATCGCTGTCTCATCGACGAAGACCGGGAAGGGTTTTTTCGCGCCGAAGACAGTGACCCCGCCGCGAATGTAGCCGGTCAGCGGCTGCACATCTTTGAGCGAAACCATCTCCGCTTTGCGCAGGCCGGCGGCGCGAGCCAGCTTCTTGAAGTCCAACTCAGCGTTGCCGGGAATAACGGCGAAGATGTACGAGTCAGGTCCGCCGGTGGTCAGCAAGGTTTTGAAGACCTGCTCCGGCGGCATTCCAATCTTCTTGGCGACAGTGATGGCGGATAAATCTTCCTGATCGACCTCGTACTCCTGGAGTGCGAAGGGAATGCCGAGAGATTCGAGGATGCGCGCGCCGTTGGTCTTCATCGCGTGGGCCTCCCTGGCTCTTGAACGAAGTCAGGCGGCCGGCGTGAAGCGTCAGCACGTAGTCGGCAATGGGCGCGGCCATCTCGCGCTGATGGGTCGTCAAGACAATCGTGCGGTTGCCGTGGCGGAATCCTGCCAGTAGTTCGACCATCTGGTGAGCGCTCTCCACGTCCATGTTGGAGAAAGGCTCGTCAAGTAAAAGTAATTCCGGAGCGGAGAGCAGCACGCGAGCCAGAGAGGTGCGCTGCCTCATCCCCTGCGAATACTGGGCTAGTAGGCGGTCGAGCGCGGGATCGAGGCCGACCTGGCGCAGAGCGTCGGCTGGCGCAAGGCAATCGCGGCCGGGATAAAGGCTGGCAAAGTAGCGCAGATTTTCCTCAGCGGTCAGCTCGTCGTAAAGCATGGCGGCATGGCTCATGTAGCCGATGCGCTCGCGGGCCTCATGCGGTTCGTAATTGCCGAAGACGCGAATGGTGCCGAAGCTGGGGCGCAAGAGACCGGCCAGAATCCGTAGCAGCGTGGATTTGCCCGCGCCGTTTTCGCCGAGGAGAACGTAGCAGCGGCCGGGTTCCAGCTCTACAGATACCTGGCGCAGCGCGGCAAAGGTACCGAAAAGCTTAGAGACGTTGTCCAAAGTAGCAAAAGTAGCAAAGACGGGCCGGGCGCAAACAGTCGAAGTGGCGGTCGCGGATACGGGAGCAGTCATTGAGATTAGTTTGCAGCGTTTGGTGCTGCCGCGGCCGGATGCGTGGCCGCGTGGGGGCTAGCCTTGGGCGCGGCAGGCTGAGCGGGCGCGGCACCGGGTTGCGCACCGGGCTGAGTGGCTCCCGGCTGGGCCGGAGCGTACTTGCTGGCGCACTTGGCCTGCAAGACAGTGGCGTGGAAGACGCCGTCGCGTCCATAGGTACCTTCGGCAAGCGCCTGGGCGTCGTCTTTGAATGTGTCCGGCGGCGGCTCGGAGCCCTTGTAGTTGACCGTGAGCACGCGGCCAGTTGCGACCTTGGGAGAGTGGCTCTCAAACTCATTCAAAACAAAGGTGACATGGGGGCCATTGTGCTCGATGGAGCCGGGCACAACGAAGCCTTCGACGCGGAGATTGCTGTGATAGGCCTTGTCGCCCATGGCGCTCAGCTCGGGGATGGTGACGTAGTAGCTCTTGCTGGCTCCGATGCCGGAGAGGGCCAGCCAGGTAATGGTGCCCAAGACAATGGCCACCACGATTCCAATGCGAAGTGTGTTGGGGGAAGTTTTCATCATCACCTTTAACGATACGAGCCGGAGAGGTCGTGGGTCAACCGTTCACGCGGGAATGCGTTCGAGCCGCTTGAGCCGGGGAAGCGCATAGATCGCTTTTCCGGCTTTCTGCTGTGCGATGCGCAACTCGTATAGACTTTGCAGGTTGAGCCAGAACAGCGGGCTGGTGCCGAAGAAATGAGCCAGACGCAGGGCGGTGTCTCCGGTAAGGCCGCGCTGCCCGTTCAGGATGGCGGTAATGCGATTGGG
>CAWJDN010000289.1:0-3673 GCA_963840985.1 uncultured Acidobacteriaceae bacterium | reverse complement strand
GTCGACCTCGCAAACTCGGCGCTGGACAGCGGCCGCGCGCTGCAGTGGTTGCGGCAACTGCAGGAATTTGCGGGGAATCGGGCGCTTCATGAGCGGCTTTCTGGACGACATGGCGCGCTCGAGCGCCGAGCGGGTGCTCGCGGCGAAGCGGCATGAATCCTTCGCCGACCTCGAGCGGCGCGCATGCGAAGTTCCGCGCGGCCCGGCGCTGCGCCTGTCACCCGAGGGCTTCGACGTCATTGCCGAACTCAAGCTGCGCTCACCGGCGGCCGGCCGGCTGGGCGAGCGAGGCCGGACGATTGGCCCGGGCGGGTCACCGCCTACGCGCGCGGCGGCGCCGCCGCCGTATCGGTGCTCACCGAGCCTTCTCGTTTCGACGGCTCGCTGAGCATCTGCGGCAAGCCGCCGCGCTCGCTGGCGCCACTCGGCGTGCCCGCCATGCGCAAGGATTTTCTGGCCGATGCCTACCAAGTGCTCGAAGCGCGCGCCGCCGGAGCGGGCGGGGTATTGGTCATTTTACGGATGCTGCCCGTTGCGCGAATCGTCGAACTGTTGGATGTGGCGGCCGATCATGGGCTCTTCGTTCTGCTGGAAGCGTTCGATGCGGCTGATTTGGATCGGGCGCGGCAAGTGCTCAACCCGCGTCGCGGCCCGGACCAGGTTCTGATCGGGATCAACAGCCGCGACTTGCAGACTTTGGAAGTCGTTCCACAACGCTTCAGCGCCTTGGCGCCGCTGTTGCCGAGCCATTGGCCGTGCGTCGCGGAAAGCGGTGTCGCAACCCCGGCAGACGCACTCTCGATGCGCCGGCTGGGGTATCGGTTGGCGCTGATCGGTACGGCCTTGATGGGCACCGATGCACCCGCCGCGCTGCTGGCTGAAATCTTGAATGCGGCACGGACACTGCGCGCTTAAATGGCTACACTCCGCGCCATGTGGATAAAAATATGCGGTATGACGAGCGCCGATGCGATTGCCGCTGCCGCGCAGGCAAACGTCGACGCGATCGGATTCGTGTTTGCACCGAGCCCGCGTCAAGTGACGCCCGGACAAGCGGCGCAGCTCGCGGCACTCGCGCCGCCCGGCATTCTGCGCATCGCCGTCGCGCAGCATCCAAATGGACGTGGTGAAGATGATGTTGTAGCCGACAATCATCTCGATCCACAGCGTGGGGTCGCTTTCGCCAGTGAGGATGGCGGTGACAGCCTGCACCATGGCCAGCAGAGCCGGAATGAAGATGGGAAACAAGATCAGCGAGAGCAGCAGCTCGCGGTTGCGGCTGCGGATGGAGAGTGCGGCAAAGAAGACGCCGTTGGCGACCAGCGCCCATGTGCCCAGCGGCAACACCAGCGTCAACAGCCAAGCCTGGCCGGCGATGTGAAGGTTATAGAAAATAAAGAAAAATGGCGCCAGAATTATCTGGACAATGGAGACGAAGAGGAAGTTCGCAATCACTTTTGCCAGGTAGAGTTCCGCGCCGGGTGCGGGAGTCATGCGCTGCGCGTCCATCACCTGGTGGCGGATCTCGCGCGCCCAGGCCTGATTGAGTGCACTGACGGAAGCGAACAGAATGGCCACAGAGAGAACGCCACCGGCGATCTGCTGGGAAAAGGCTCCGCGCGGGTCAAAGGCAATCGAGAAGAGCACCACTACCAGCAGGGAGAAAAACAGCATGGAGACCAGGGCGTCCAGCGAGCGCCACTCGATGCGCAGCTCTTTGACCAGATGAGTCCACAGGGCGCGGGTCATTGGGCGTGGCCCTCCGGAGAGGTGGATTTGGTCAGGTCGGCGGTCTGGGCCTGGGTGGCACGGAGATAGTCTGTGGGCGAAAGGATAATCTGCGTTCCGCGCGTGCCGGCTGAGACGCTGATTTTGTCAAAGAGAATCGCGGTCTCATCGACGAAGACAGGAAAGGGCTTTTTTGCGCCGAAGACAGTGACCCCGCCGCGGATGTAGCCAGTGAGCGGCTGCACGTCTCTGAGCGAAACCATCTCGGCCTTGCGCAAACCTGCGGCGCGAGCCAGCTTCTTGAAGTCCAACTCAGCGTTGCCGGGAATGACAGCGAAGGTGTACGAGTCAGGTCCGCCGGTGGTGAGGAGAGTTTTGAAGACCTGCTCCGGCGGCATTCCAATCTTCTTGGCGACAGTGATGGCGGATAAATCTTCCTGATCGACCTCGTACTCCTGGAGTGCGAAGGGAATGCCGAGAGATTCAAGGATGCGCGCGCCGTTGGTCTTCATCGCGTGGGCCTCCCAGGCTCGACGGAAGTCAACCGCCCGGCATGCAGCGTGAGTACGTAGTCGGCAATGGGCGCAGCCATCTCGCGCTGGTGGGTCGTCAGGACAATCGTGCGGTTGCCGTGGCGGAAGCCGGCCAGTAGTTCGACCATCTGGTGAGCGCTCTCCACGTCCATGTTGGAGAAAGGCTCGTCGAGTAGTAACAGTTCCGGAGCGGAGAGCAGCACGCGAGCCAGAGAGGTGCGTTGGCGCATCCCCTGCGAATACTGGCTGAGTAGGCGATCGAGCGCGGGGTCGAGGCCGACCTGGCGCAGAGCTTCGGCCGGAGCAAGGCAAGCGCGGCCGGGATAAAGGCTGGCAAAGTAGCGAAGATTTTCCTCAGCGGTCAGCTCGTCGTAAAGCATGGGGGCGTGGCTCATATAGCCGATGCGCTCGCGAGCCTCATGCGGTTCGTAATTGCCGAAGACGCGGACGGTTCCAAAGCTAGGCCGGAGCAGGCCGGCAAGAATGCGCAGCAGGGTGGACTTGCCCGCGCCGTTTTCGCCGAGGAGAACGTAGCAGCGGCCGGGTTCCAGCTCGACAGATACCTGGCGCAGCGCGGCAAAGGTACCGAAAAGCTTAGAGACGTTGTCCAAAGTAGCAAAAGTAGCAAAGACGGGCCGGGCGCGAACAGTCGAAGTGGCGGTCTCGGATACGGGAGCAGTCATTGCGATTAGTTTGCAGCGTTTGGTGCTGCCGCGGCCGGATGCGTGGCCGCGTGGGGGCTAGCCTTGGGCGCGGCAGGTTGAGCGGGCGCGGCACCGGGTTGCGCACCGGGCTGAGTGGCTCCCGGCTGGGCTGGAGCGTACTTGCTGGCGCACTTGGCCTGCAAGACAGTGGCGTGGAAGACGCCGTCGCGTCCATAGGTACCTTCGGCAAGCGCCTGGGCGTCGTCTTTGAATGTGTCCGGCGGCGGCTCGGAGCCTTTGTAGTTGACCGTGAGCACGCGGCCAGTTGCGATCTTGGGAGAGTGACTCTCAAACTCATTCAAAACAAAGGTGACATGGGGGCCATTGTGCTCGATGGAGCCGGGCACAACGAAGCCTTCGACGCGGAGATTGCTGTGATAGGCCTTGTCGCCCATGGCGCTCAGCTCGGGGATGGTGACGTAGTAGCTCTTGCTGGCTCCGATGCCGGAGAGGGCCAGCCAGGTAATGGTGCCCAAGACAATGGCCACCACGATTCCAATGCGAAGTGTGTTGGGGGAAGTTTTCATCATCACCTTTAACGATACGAGCCGGAGAGGTCGTGGGTCAACCGTTCACGCGGGAATGCGTTCGAGCCGCTTGAGCCGGGGAAGCGCATAGATCGCTTTTCCGGCTTTCTGCTGTGCGATGCGCAACTCGTATAGACTTTGCAGGTTGAGCCAGAACAGCGGGCTGGTGAGCAATACATTG
>CAWJDN010000288.1:0-4650 GCA_963840985.1 uncultured Acidobacteriaceae bacterium | reverse complement strand
GCGCCAGGGTGTCCAGAGAAGGTCCATGGGTTAGATTCCGTCTGCACCAGTATAGAGGTTTGTTGCGTAGTAGGGTTGCGGACTGAGAGTTTGCAGATTTCCATATCTCCCAGCTTCTTTACGGCGCCGGCTCTCATCGTCCATAAAAATTTGCATAATATTTCGAAAATCGTACTATGCTGATTTGTGTCTGTTTTTTCCCGTTTTCTATTGCAACCAGGAGATGCCTGATGCCCCAAGTACTCAATGCACAAGATCCTGCGGTTAGTTCCTATCTGGAGCTACGAAGAGCGGTTGGCTGGATAGCCCTTGGGCTTCCCTTTGCGCTCATCATCCCCTGGTGGGTTTTGGGAAGCCATATGCTTCCTTCATCCATCAGCGGTTATTACTACACCGGAATGCGCAACCTATTCGAAGGAAGCTTGTGCGCCATCGCCATGTTTAACTTCTGCTGCCGGGGCTACGACTGGAAGGACGAGGCAGCGGGAATCTTCTCCGCAGCATGCGCGCTGGGTGTAGCATTTTGCCCGACAACGCCGGATTCTGATGTGCTCACGCCCTTCCAGCAACATGTTGGCACCGCGCATTTAACCTTTGCATCGCTCCTCTTTCTTACGCTTGCATATTTCTGCCTGTTCCTGTTCAGGACGACGGCGGCGGACAGGTTGGTGACCCGAAGGAAGCTTCAGCGGAATATGGTTTACTCGGTCTGCGGATGGGCGATCCTTATCTCGATTCTCCTGATTATCGTATGCAAGCTGCTTGGGCAAACGTATTTGATCGGGCGACTTGGCGCCATGTTTTGTTTTGAGACGACCGCTCTGCTTGCCTTCGGCATCGCGTGGCTGGTGAAGGGCGAAACGATTCTCAAGGACGATACCGCGCCGGCGGGTGGCCAACCCTAACCAGATCAGCTTGTTACGCACTTCCGGCAGTTGGTTGCATTGACGGGGGAAAGCGGCCGTTGATACACTGGGGAGCGTAGCTTCCTGCGCGGATTCCAGCAGCGAGTTGCGGCCGCTCTCCAAACAGCCGCCGCCTGCCGGGTGTTTCCCAAGGAAACCAGTCGTTATCTACGCCAGCCTGACAGGCGGGAAAGACTGTTCCTTGTAAAGGCACTGCGGATACAGGCGCGTGGTTGCGTGCAAAGAGGACCTTCGGCATCCCTCAAGGCAATCGCAGCAGAGGGACCACCCCCCCAGCGGCAGGCAAGTTTGAGTCGCGGGAGTAAGGAATCGCGGAGCTGGTAGCAATGGCAAAAGTCGTCAATCCCGAACCCGAGAGTATAACCCTGAACACTGAATTGGAAATCCTCGAACCTGCGACGGAGCAAGAGCAGCCGTTGCCTGAATCCACGTCCAACCTCGAAACCGCCGAAGTAGTCGATATTTCCGCGCTGGACGCCGATGCCCCAACCGAGCCTGGAGTCGAGGATAAGCCCGTGGCGGAAGCCACTGAGGAAACCGCGCCTACAGCCGAAGTTGCAACGGAAGTTCACGCGCCCAAACCCGCTATCCAGGCCGAACCGGTTGCCGCGACGTCGGAGCCCGTGAAGGCTGCTGCGCCAGCAGAACACAGTCTGGACCACATGGATGACTTCTCCGCCGCTCTGGAGGCATTCGAACGCGAGCAGGCCGCGGAGGCCGCCGCCGTTGAAGCCTATGGGGACAAGATTGTCTCCGGCACGGTAATCAAGCAGACAGAAAAGCATCTGGTCATTGATGTGGGCCTGAAGTCCGAGGGGCTGGTGCCGCTCGAACAGGTTCAGGATCACACCGGAGCCGTAAAGTTCCAGCCCGGCGACGTGATCGACGTGGTGATCGAACGAGAAGAGCCGGAGGGCGGCTACCTGGCCAGCTATGAGAGGGCGCAACGGCTGCGCGTCTGGGACACGATCGAGAAGGCTGCCGCAGACAAGACCCCAATCATGGGTACGGTGGTAAGCCGGGTCAAGGGCGGCGTGACCGTGGACATTGGGCTGAAGGCGTTTTTGCCCGGCTCGCAACTGGAGATTCGCCCCGTCCGCAATTTGGATGGCTATATTGGCCAACAGATTGAGGTCCGGGTCATCAAGCTCAACAAGAAGCGCGGCAATGTGGTGGTCAGCCGCAAGGAAATTCTGGAAGAGGAGCAGAACGCCAAGCGCTCAACAACGATGGAGCAATTGAGCGAGAGCGCGGTCATAACCGGTACTGTGAAGAACCTGACCGACTACGGCGCGTTCGTTGACCTGGGCGGGATCGACGGCCTGCTGCACATCACCGACATGAGTTGGGGCCGCCTAACGCATCCCCGCGATCTGGTCAATGTGGGCGACGAGATTCAGGTCAAGGTGCTCAAGTTCGACAAGGAAAAGCAGCGTGTATCGCTGGGCTTCAAGCAGTTGACGCCCGACCCCTGGCTGGATGCGACGGAGCGCTACCCGGTAGGCGCGCGCGTTCATGGTCGCGTGCTTTCGGTCACCGACTACGGTGCGTTTGTCGAGCTGGAACAAGGCATCGAAGGCCTGGTTCACCTCTCCGAGATGACCTGGTCCAAGCGCCTCAAGCATCCCTCCAAGCTGGTCAAGCCGGCCGACGAAGTCGACACCGTGGTGCTAAGCGTTAATCCCGCCGATCGACGCATCTCGCTGGGTATGAAGCAGTTGATGGAAAATCCCTGGGAGAATTTGACGGAGAAGTATCCCGCCGGCACAATTGTCGAGGGTCGGGTGCGCAACCTGACCGACTTCGGCGCCTTTATTGAAATTGAAGATGGCATCGACGGCCTGGTGCACGTTAGCAACCTAAGCTGGACCAAGCGCGTCAAGCACCCCTCTGAAATCGTCAAGAAGGGCGAGAAGGTGAAGGCTGTTGTTCTCGGCGTCGAGCCGCAGAATCGCCGCCTCTCGCTGGGCATCAAGCAGTTGCAGCCCGACGTCTGGGAGAGCTTCTTCGCAACGCACCGCGTGGGCGACCAGGTTCACGGCAAGATACTCAGGACGGCGCAGTTCGGTGCTTTTGTCGAGATCGCGGAGGGCGTGGAAGGCTTGTGCCACATCTCCGAGGCCGGAGAAGACGCAGCCTCCAAGCTTGAAACCGGCCTGGAGCACGACTTCAAGATCATCAAAATTAACGTCGAAGAGAAGAAGGTGGGCTTGAGCCTGCGCGCCTCCGCGGGCCATGAAGCCAGCCGCGCTCATGTGGAGAGCTACAAAAAGGAGAGCCACAAGGCTCCCGTCTCCAGCTCTACCACCACCCTTGGAGACCTCATCAACCTGCGGAAGAGCGAGAAGAGCGAAAAGATCGAGCAGTAAGACGCTTTTCCCTCAAGCAAGACAGCAACGGCCATCCGAAAAGGGTGGCCGTTGTGCGCATGGGATTCTATTCCCTATTCCCTATGCCCATCTCATCGATTACACATGCAGCGATTCCAAGAGGACATAAAAGTGCTCAGCCGTTCAGTGATAACGAGGACCGTACGATCGCTATTCCGGATTCTTCGAAATGATGGCGTAGCCGGACTCTTTGCGGCAATGCGGCGGAAGACGCGCTATTGGCTAATTTGTTTCGCCGCCCGGGGGGTCAAGAGTGTCACCTTCGACGGGTGCGTCTTTGCCTTGGACATAATTCCCAGCAATGCGATAAAGGCGTCATTGTTGAAACAGAAATATGAAAGATTTGAACGCCATGCGGTTCTTAAGTATCTACGGCCGGAGTACCCCGTGGTCGAGTTGGGCGCTTGCATCGGAGTCGTGTCTTGCGTCACCAATCGCATTTTGAAGAACCCGGCATCTCATGTAGTCGTTGAGGCGAATTCTCGCGTGATTTCAATCCTTGAAAACAATCGGAATAGCAATCATTGTGAGTTCGAGATACTGAACCTTGCACTAGCCTACGACCTTGCGACGGTAACATTTTCACCTGCGTCTGATATTCGGGGTACTTCGCTTCGCGAGAATGTGTATGATTCGCTCGAGATACCGTCAGTTACCGTCGCCACCACGGGGCTCGGCGAGATCGTCACGCAAAGGGGATATGACCGCTTCACATTAATCTGCGACATCGAAGGATATGAGTACGAACTTGTGCTTCGTGAACCGCATATTCTTGAAAGAGTGGACACGTTCATCCTGGAAACCCATGCACGGATGATTGGGGAGACCAAGTACAGCGAGATGATGAGGAAGCTGGCTGAGCTTGGCTTCCGAACCATCGATCAGGACTCTTTCGTCGTCGTGATGAGACGGACCGCGCCATCCCCCGCGGAAGATCATGGAGCTTGAAATCTATTATGAATAGTTCGACATTCTCTGCATCTGCCGGAGAACAACAACGATTCCCAGGGCCGTGAGGATGCAGATTAGCGCGAAAAGGAAGACGCTGGCATAGCCGAAGCCGCCGATGACAGCGCCGGCCAAAGGTCCAGTAAGGAAGAAGGAGACGTCGGCAAAAGCGGTGTACACGCCCAGGGCTGCGCCGCGATTGTTGATGGCGACACGCTTGACCGCTTCCATGCCGATGGCGGGAAAGACCAGAGAAAAGCCGAAACCGGCTAATCCGGCACCGGTAAAGGCCATCCACGGCGATGACGCGAGCCACAGCAAAAGCATTCCCAGCGACTCGACCGAGAGACAGGCGATGGCCACCGGGAATCCGCCAAATCGGTTGA
>CAWJDN010000287.1:0-7849 GCA_963840985.1 uncultured Acidobacteriaceae bacterium | reverse complement strand
TATATACGTAACGTTAACCAACCGTCCTCTGCTGTTTTTGTCGCCCGATAAATGATAGGTTTGTTTGATAATTTCAACATAATATCACGATGCAGCATTAACTGATCGTCGTAATCAGCGTGCTGCGACGGTTGTCGCAATATCAGGACACGTTCCTGTTCCCATATTCGTAAATAAGGTCCGCTAACTCACGTTCATTGGCCTCATTTACCACCTGTGCGGCGGTTAATCCGGACCTTTGATCTTGTCGCATATCAAGTGGTCCATCCGCCTGAAATGAAAATCCTCTCGCAGCCACGTCCAGCTGCATGGAGCTAACTCCAAAATCCGCTATCAAACCATCCAGCGAAGCCGGCTGCAAATGATTTGCAATTGAGCTGAACGCCTCGCCGATCAAAGTAACTCGCGGCGCATGGCTGCCTAACTCGATGCAAACTTCATCTAACTTCTCTCTGGCCAGCGCGAGCGCTTCGGGATCGCGATCAAAACCGATCAGATGCCCATTCGCTCCCAACTGCCTGGCAATACCGGCTGCGTGCCCGGCCAGGCCCAGCGTGCAATCCACTACCGTGGCCCCCGAACGCACCCGGAGAAATTCAATCGCTTCTTCAAAGAGCACCGGCGCATGTCTTGGATTCGATTCCGTCATGCGCACCCCCTCAGGGGTCTTCGCGAACACAAGTTACAGATCGTTGTCAGCAAGCGTGTCCACTTCCTGATCAGTGATGCGATTAGCTTTCACGCTTGTCCGCAAACTCGTCAGGGGCGTCACTCTCATCAGAGTGCCCTCGCCTGAAACCTTGACTTCCACATTCACCAACCCCTCGTTGCGAAGTTCCTCGGGAATCTGAATGCGGCCCTGAGGGTCCATGTCCGCCCGGTCGCCGTAGAGCGTGTACCTCTCCAGCAGCTTCTTTCGCGCTGGAAGGCTCTTGGGCAACTTGAAAACTTTGGCCAGATGTTGCTGCCATTCGGGCATCGGATAAATTTCTGCGTCCTCGCCCTCCCGGCTAACGATGTAAAATGAATTGAAGTCCTTGCCGTATCTTTTTTCGGTGTATGACTTGAACTCGGCAGGCAATTTCAAACGACCGCGTTCATCCAGCTTGACTTTTGGATTGCCGTAATAACCGACTTTCAGATCGTCCCAGGCGGCGAGTGCTTCACTGGTAGCCTCAACTGAGGTTTCTTGTTCGCCGGATTGGGAGGTTTCTGGGTTATCAGTCATTTGTTGCTCTGATCCGGGATTGCTTTCATCCGGGCCTTACCGTTTGCAATTGGCCTGCGATTGGCCCAAATTGACCTTGACGAACCCTTCTTGGCCCGTCTAGACCCAATCATCGCACAGAAATCACTGTGTGACACAGGAAAAATGCATTTTCTTGTCAAGATTTTATTTGAGGAGTATGTTGCTGGTGGAGAGCGCTCAGGGGTAGAAACCCAACTAATAGATGGAGTTTATAGATAAAACCACAACCAGTAGTGTATTTTACAATCTTGATACCAGAATTGGCTTATGCCCTTGAAGAATCTACCCCTCATGGTGTAGGCGAATAAATGGCGAATAATATTTTCCCGAACGATGGCGACTCATTTTTTGTTCGATTGTCGCGCTAACACTAGCTTTAACAGATAGACGAATACCAGAACGTTCACCGTCAGTAGGCTAACTCGGATCAGCGTGATCCGATGAAAAATCTGAATGACCTCCCAGGGCAGGAAGGACGCGGTGATGGCCAGGGTAAGGTACTCGGCCCAGGTCTTTTCGAGGTACAGGCCGATTCCTTCCACCAAGTCAAGGCCTGCGTAAATAAAAACCACTGCGCCTATCCGCCTGAGTAACCTGTCATCGAGCCGCGAAGCCTGGTCCAGGACAAAGTTGACGAAGCGCGACTCGGGGTTGAATCGCAGGTGGTTGGCCAGCCTTTCCAGTACATCGCCAACGTCCCTGTGAAGCAGTTTCAAAGCGCCTACTCCGAGGGCCACAAAGAGCAGCGCCTGGCCCAACTTGAAGGCCGCGATGAGGATGAGGCCCGTATTGTGCCGCCGATGCGGTGGAATGAGCCGGGATTGGGAGTCAGTCATGGCTTTAGAGCGGTTCCACAAATTAAGTGCCCTCTCTGGTATCGAGCAAGGTGGCTTTTTCTTGAGGAAAAAGCCACTCAGCGGCAGTGGCTTCGAGATACAGCAATTGTGGAACCGCTGTAGGGAAGTTCGTGCAATGTTCCTGCCTGTCTCTACGTTAGCTGATGCGCGGCTGTTCTGCTGCTACCGGACCTGAAGCCGTGAAAACGGAATGGGCATCAACGATTCAGGTTTAGCAGTTTTTCGCGGTCGATCATATTACCGTCCATGATGAGGGCGGAGATGTGGCGGGCGTTCCAGATGTTCATTGTGGGGTCGCCATCGACAACCAAAATATCTGCTCGGCGTCCAGGGGTGATCTGGCCCAGTTCGTTCCAGTTGAACTGGAGGCTGTAGTTGTTGGTGGCGGCGGCCAGCGCTTCGCGCGGTGAAAGTCCCAGTCGGACCAGCAGCTCCAGTTCGGTGTGCATGGAGATGCCGGGCAAGGAACCCTGCACCGGCGCTCCTGAGGCGGCAAGATAGTGCGGATAGGCGGAGAACAGCGACTCATTGATATTCCACAGCCGCAGAACTGACTGGTCGGCCTTCTTACGCAGGCTTTCTTCCATGTAGCGCTGCGCCACCGCGGGTAAATGCCGGGTCCAGGACGAAAGCGGATAATCCATTTCTCCCGTTTCGCGATTCGTGTGGTTGTATACGCGGGCCGGGTCAAGCAGGACTGCGGCCGGCTCCTTCCATAGGTTGCGATGTTGTGGTAATTGCGCAAAATAGACGCTGAAGGTGGGCATGAGCACGGCGTGATGGGCGGCCAGGAAGCGGGCATATTTACGCAGGTGCGGATCGGTGAGAGGAATGCGCTCAGTGTAGTCGTAGGCTGTGGTTGCGGCCGAGCCCTCGGAATCTTCCACCAGAGGCCGCTGCAACTCGTCGGGGATAACACCCAACTCATAGCGGCCCATGTGGACGAGCACATCCACGCCGGCTTCGACACCCACATCGTAGGGGGTGGCAACGAACTCGCCATAGGTGGCCAGACCCATCTGATGGGCGTGAGCGATGATCCACTGGGAGTTGGCGGCGGTGACGTTGTGGCCCAGCCAGACGGCGCGCGTTCCCAGCTGCGCGGTGTCGGTGAGCTGGCGGAGGGTGTCTTCGGGACTCAGCTCGGCCCGATGCGCGCCCTCCCTGAGCTTGAGAACCCACTCCGGACGTTTGGCTAACAAGCTCCAGTTGTCAGTTGAACCGATCGAGTCCATCAGATAGAGGTGTGGGCTGGGCGAGGCGGAAATATCGATGACGCCGCGACGAACGTCACTGACGGCTATCACCGTGGTGACGCCCATGTAGAGGAATGCGTTGGCCTGGCCCTGCGAGTTCATGCCGGCAAAGCCGTCGATGAGTCCGGGAATGAGAAACTTGCCAGTGCAGTCGATGATCTGCGCGCCTTTGGGGATGGAGACGGCCATGCGCGAACCAACATCTGTGATGCGGCCGTCGCGGACGATGACGATGGCATCCGGCAGATCTTTCGCAGAACTGCCCCACTCTGTCACGTCTACTACCGTGCCGCCGGCCAGCACCAATGGAACCGAGGACGGTGGCTTGGGCACAAACTGATTCGGCGCTTGCGGCCAGACGAGTTGTGCGGCCAGCATCAATCCAAAGGAGCACAGCAAAAGGTGACCGGAAGCTCTCATAGAAAAAGAGGTCTTTTGAGGATTGTCGCACAATGGCGCATAGGCGCGGAGCCAGCGCTGGACTCTGCCCACGACAGGAGTATCTGCATCGCCACGACTACAAAATGGTATGTACTTTTCAGGCTGCGACATAACTCCTTCGAGGCAGTAATTCACTTGCTTTGAAAGGGTGCGGCTTGAGCCTGAGCCGGTTAAGGTGTGCTTGCTTTCTTGCTCCGTGTGAGCACCGAGGAGTTGCGGCGGTCCTTGCTGGCGTGGTCGATCTGCTTCCAGAATTCCACAAAATAATCGATGGCGGAGATGGAGGAGACCAGCACCGTGAAGTATATGGCGGCGATGGCGATCCACTTGACAGGAATAATGAGCATGCCGAAGTGCCATTGGTACCAGCCATGAGCGAGAATGGCTGAAACCACGCAGACAATCTGGACAACCGTCTTGAGCTTGCCCAGTTCGCTTGCCTGGATGGTGAAGCCCTCCGACGAAGCAATCGAGCGCAGGCCGCTGATGAGAAACTCGCGGCTGATGATAACCACCACGATCCAGACCTTAACCACCTCGGGGTTGTAGGCCACCAAGGCAATCAGAGCGCCAGCCACCATAACCTTGTCGGCGATGGGGTCCAACAGCACGCCCATAGTGGTGATCTGTTCGCGCTTACGGGCCAGATATCCGTCCAGGCCGTCGGTGATGGAGGCCAGCACGAACAGAACCGAGGCTGTAATCTCCTGCGCGCCATGCGCATGCCAGGGAAAGTGAGGCGTCAGAATCCATAGCAGCAGCGGAATCATAATGATCCGGCTCATCGTGATGGAGTTGGGCAAGTTCATGCGGGTCGAAACGCCGTCGAGATTCCGGGGGCTTGGCTCCATTATTGCATTGTGGGGCTAACCGGCGTCTCGCGTTCTGATTTGAGCCGCGCAGAGAAACCAAAGCAGGATAAGCCGGTGGCCCATCCCGCTTCGGTCTGGAGAGTATCGTAAGCCATCGGTACTTTACTTCTTCGGCGTCGAAACGCTCAGCGGATAGGAGGAAACCAGAAACATGGCTTCGTCGCTGTCGATCGGATCAAGTTTCCAGTCCGACAGGCTTCGCGTCTCAATGATCCCTAGGCGATAATAATAGACTTTCCCCGGCTCCGCCGTCAGATGCGCCAAAACCACATGCTGATCGACGCGAGAGTACCACATAGAAGCGCATAGATGATGTTCTCCCGGCTCGATGGAAACGGAGAAATAGGAATTGTGTTTGTTAGCTCCCACCCATGCTCCATCAATTCCGAGTTTTGTCGTTGTATATGGGTTGAGTATGTCTGTATTGACGTTCTGGATGAAGTAAATCAGTGCCTTTCCTGGCTCGGGCTGCACCGGCGAATGCTGGGATTTATCCAGCTTCACCTCGAAATCTACCTTTCCGGGGCCGCAGGCCGCTGGAAGCCTTGTATTCGGTGTCTGTGCCAATGCTGATGCCGCAAAAAGCAGCGCAACGAAAGCGACTTTCATGATTCTCCTTCCTACGGATTCATCAATCCCCCGTTTGTACAAACAGCAAACGGCAAGAATAGTTGCGGCGTGCGTAATGAATGAGCGGGAGGGGCCGAAGCCCATCCCGCTTAGGATGTTATCGTCCGTTGGCCCAATCCGAGATCGTCAATGCGAGCGCCTAGCGAGCACCATCCCCACAGCAAATGGCTATGCGTAGATGCCGCGCTGGCGAATGGTCTGCGCTACCCGGTCGATGGCCAGCATGTAAGCGGCGATGCGGTTGTTGACGTTGTGGGCCTCGGAATAGCGCACCACATCGTCGAAGCTGTCGCGCAGGATGGTCTCCATCTGCTCGTTGATGACGGCTTCCTTCCAGAAGTAGCCCTGGCGGTCCTGCACCCACTCGAAGTAGCTGGCGGTCACGCCGCCGGCGTTGGCCAATATGTCAGGCATGACGAAGATGCGCTTCTCGGCCAGAATCTCATCGGCTACCGCGGTAGTGGGGCCGTTGGCGCCCTCGATTGATGATGACTTGGGTGGTGGAAGAAGAGAGGGAAATGGCCACCGGCTCAAGGGCGCTATTGTTTTGCGAGTTGAGTTCAGTCATGGGGATCTCGATCAAAGCCGTTGTTCAAAAGGGCTTTCTTGATTTTAGACAATGGCAAGCCGGTAGCCTCATAAACTCGCTCCATAGTTACGGCGGCTATCCGCCGGGCCTTAAAGGCCCCTTCGATGAGGATATCTTCCACCTGATCGGGTTTTTCCTCCAGCTTTTTCCGCTTCTCACGAACCGCGCCGCCGAAAAGTTCTTCCCATTTTGCGATCAATAGCTTTTTAGCCTCCCCATAGCCCATTCCCCCTTGCCGGAACCCCTTTTCCATTTGCACGGTTTCCTCGGGCCTCGCCATCAGCCGATATAAAAGGTAGATGACATTTTGCTCTGGATCCTTGGTTTCGTTCACCCCCTTGGAATCCGTCACGATACTCATTACCTTCTTTTTAATTTCCGAGGGTTCACCAAAAATGGGAATGACACTGGCCTCGTCACTTTTACTCATCTTACCACCGGTTAATCCCACCACTTTTGGGGCTGCACTCAAAACCCCTTCCGGAAATTTAAAAACTTCTTTTTTAAACGTATGGTTGAAATAACCTGCCATATCTCGGCACATTTCAATGTGCTGGATTTGGTCTTGGCCTACGGGAACCTTATCGCTTTGATAGATGAGGATATCCGCCGCCATCAAGGCCGGGTAAAAAAATAGGCCCAAATTGGGCGATATCCCCTTGGCCACCTTGTCTTTGTAGGAATGTGCTCTCTCCATCAGGCCCATACCCGTCACAGTGCTTAAAACCCAAGCCAATTCCGCGACTTCCGGGACATCACTTTGGCGGAACAAAAAGGCTTTGGATGGGTCAAGTCCCAAAGCCAAGTAATCGGCCGCGGCCATAAAGGTGAATTGGCCGAGCTGCTTCGCATCCTGGATAGTCGTCAGGGAATGATAGTTGGCGATAAAAAAGATTCACCAGGCGAAGCCTTCACCCATTGGGCGCTGGGGGGCACCCTGAGGATTGCGGGGAAATTGAAAGACGGACTCAAGGAGCTTCAAACCGCTCTTAAAATGTTTAAATCACTCAAAAACGGCGAAGGCATTGCTTATACCTCCTGCGCTTTAGGTGGAATTTTTCGCATGCTGGGCCGTTATCGGGAATCGGGTAAATTTTACAAGCAAGCCAACAACCTAATGCGTCATCGGAAGGATACTTTCGGTATTGCTTACTCCTACTGTGGCTTGGGCAACGTTGAGCGGATGGCGGGCCGTTTCAACCAAGCCCTTCCCTTTTATAAGAAAGCCGAAAAGCTCTATGGAATCATTGGCGACCAGGTCAGTTACGCATACACCCTTTGGTCAATTGGTACCACTCATAAAATGTTAGGTGACTATTCACCAGCTTGGTCGGCCTTCCAAAAAGCGGACGGCTTGTTCAAGAAAACCGGTGATACTCGGGGGCGCATCTATTCCCTTTTGGGATTCGCCGAAATCGAATTTTTGAAGGGTCGCCGATCCAAAGGTCTCAAGTTCTGGCGCCAAGCCGAAAACATCGGGAATAAAAGTAACTACACTTGGGAACGCCTTCACGTGGAAGCTCTCAGAGGCGGACAAGTCGTCAACTTAGCTTCTGGTTACAAAAAAGCAGGTTCCTTATTTTACCCTCATTCCGTACCGGTCAACTGGCCGTAAAACAAAAAAAGGCGGCTCCCACTCGGGAGCCGCCTTCATAGTCGCCCTCTTTAATCTTCCGAAGCCACTAACGAACCCGATTCCAACCGTTCAATCCGTTTTTGCAGAGGGGGATGGCTTGCGAAAAGTGAAAAGCCATCCCGGCTGGAAATCTTAAAAGCCGCGACAGCGGCTGGTTCCGCCGGGGCCTGAACTGGGTGTTCATAGGCCTTTTGCAGTTCTTTCAAGGCGTTGATCATCTTGGTTTTCCCGGCCAACCTGGCGCTTCCGGCGTCCGCGCGGTATTCCCGCCACCGGGAAAATGCCATTAAGGGAATCATACCCAGGATTCCAAAAACCA
>CAWJDN010000286.1:0-8749 GCA_963840985.1 uncultured Acidobacteriaceae bacterium | reverse complement strand
TATACGACACCGAGTGTATCAACGCAGCCGACCAGCCAAACCGTGACAGCGCCGGCAACAGCCACCTTTCACAGTGGTAGCCGGCGGGATCACCTGCGCCGACCTATCAATGGGATCAAAAGTACGAATGGCGGGAGCACGTGGACAACGATCGGAGGGGGCAGATTAAAGATGCCTCGTATACAACAGGCTCAACGTCGTTAGCCAACAGCGGACAGAATATAAATGTGTGATTACCAATACCGGGAACAGCGACCAGCAATGCGGTGACATTTACGGTTTATGCGCGCCGAGTATACCACTCAACCGACCAGCCAAACAGTGACCGCACCGGCAACAGCCACATTTCCCGTGGTTGCCGGCGGACTCCCTTCGCCGACGTATCAATGGGATGAGAGTACGAATAGCAGGAGCACGTGGACAACGATTAGGGGAGCGACCGGTGCATCGTATTCAACAGGATCCACGTCGTTAGCCAATAGCGGGACAGAATACGAATGTGTGATCAGCAATACCGCCGGAACAGCGACCAGTAATGCGGTGACATTGACGGTTTATACCACCCCCAGTGTCTCAACGCAACCCACCAGTCAAACAGTGACAGCGCCGGCAACGGCCACTTTCACCCTCATTGCCGCAGGTACGCCTGCGCCGAGCTACCAATGGCAACAGAGTACTAATAGCGGGAGCACATGGACGACTATTAATGGAGCAACGAGTGCTTCGTATACAACAAGATCGGGACTTCTTTTTCACACAATAGCGGCACAGAATATGAATGCGTGCTTACGAATTCCGCCGGAACAACGACCAGTAATGCGGTGACGATGGACGGTTTATCCAACGCCGGACGACTAAACACAGCCGACCACCAACGCGTGACGACCAGCAACAGCCGCTTTTGCGCGGTGGACGTCGGCGGGCTGGCCTGCGCGACCTATCAATGGGATGAACGCCCGAATGGCGGGAGCGCGTGGACGGACAACGATAGGGGGGGCAACAAAGATGCCTCGTATACAACAGGCTCAACGTCATTAGCCAACAATGGGACAGAATATAAATGTGTACTTACGAATACCGCAGGAACAGCGACCAGTAATGCGGTGACATTGACGGTTTATACGACACCGAGCGTTTCAACGCAGCCGACCAGCCAAACCGTGACAGCGCCGGCAACAGCCGCTTCACGAGTGGTAGCGGCGGGCTCACCTGCGCCGACCTATCAATGGCAACAAAAGCACGAATGGCGGCAGCGCGTGGACATCCATTGGCGGAGCGACAAGTGCGTCCTCTCACAGGATCTCGTCGTTAGCCAATAGCGGCACAGATATTAAATGTGCGCTCACGAATACCGCAGGCACAGCGACCAGCAATGCGGTAACATTAACGGTTTATACGACACCGTGTTTTTCAACGCAGCGACAGTCAAACCGTGACAGTGCCGGCAACAGCCACTTTCACCGTGGTAGCCCGCGGGAACGCCTGCACCGACATATCAATGGCAACAAAGCACGAATATCGGAACCCAATGGCGCTGGCGTTCGGCCTTGAGGTCGAAGATGATCTTTTGCAGCTCCAGCACGGCAATGGGATCGATGCCGCTGAAGGGTTCGTCGAGCAGAATGAAGCTGGGCTGTATGCACAAGGAGCGCGCAATCTCCACCCGGCGCCGTTCGCCGCCGGAGAGCGCATAACCCCGCGTGGTGCGAATGTGGCCGAGATTAAGCTGGTGGATCAGCCGCTCGGTGCGTACATGCCGCTCCGGGCTGTCCATCGGCTGCGCTTCCAGCACCGCCAGGATGTTCTCCTCGACGGTCAGCTTGCGGAAGACGGAAGGCTCCTGGGGTAGATAACTAATCCCAAAATTGCGGGCGCGCAGGTACATCGGCATCCCGGTAATCTCGGTATCGTCCACCAGCACGTGCCCGCTCTCCGGCGCCACGAGTCCCACAATGATGTAAAAGATGGTGGTCTTGCCGGCGCCGTTCGGCCCCAGCAGTCCCACTACCTCGCCGCGCGAGATCTTCAGGTCCACCGCGCGAACCACCTGCCGTCCCTTATAGCTCTTGCCGATTCCTTCGGCGATCAGTGTTTCCATCGAGTTTGCTTCCACCACCCCTTCACAATCTCATTCATGCGCAGCAAATCATTTCTTTGGCGCCGTGGTCTCGGTCGTGGTCTTCTCTCCACCGCCTTCGACACTGACACTATCATCGCTGCCATGGAAGATCAAAGCTTTGCCGGTCACCGTTCCGCGGGTTGGATCGGACATTTTGGGCGGCACAGCGGCGGTTCCGGTCAAAACATACTCGCCTGTGGCGCTGGTGTAGACCAACTGTTCGCCTGTTCCGCGCCGGCCCTCGCTAGTCAACACCACATGGCCTCGGGCCGTCATACGATCTACCTGGGTCTGGCCGCTGTCCTTACTCGCGGTTTTGCTCGCCGGCAGCAGCGTGACCTCAACTTCATTTGAGGTCGAGGTAGCCGTTCCGGTTTCGGTCGTCACCGTACCCAGAACGCCGCTGTGCATCACCGCCTTACGCTCGACATCAGAATATTTCAAGTCGCCCCCGCGCACCCGAATCACGGAAGGCTGACTTGTTTTCCCCGGCTCTTTGCCAATATCTTTGCCTGGCTCCGCCCCACCCGCGCTGAGCAGCACGGCCCTCACCGGCTCGGAGGTATCCGTGGTGCGCGCCACCAGTGTTTGCCGCTCGCGGTCCAGCACGATCACCGGCGCGGCCACCGAATTGGCCTGCTGCCATAACCGCGCATGACCGCGGAAGGTTGTCTCGCCAGTCGTTCCGCCGACTGCATGACGCAATTGCGCCTCAGCAGCGACAGCATGTGCCGGTCCCTGCCCGCCCAGTGCCACAACGCCCGGGCCGAAGGTACTGCTACTGGGCTTTCCATGTTGTCCGCTGCTGGCAGAGCCTGTATCCATCCAACTGGCTTTTACGTTGCCGTGCGCAAAGGCGTCGCCCGAGGCGCGCGAAACGTCCACCTTGTCGGCGGTAAGCTGCAGAGCGCCGTCTTCAACGCGCGGATTCACGGTCAAATGCAGCCACTCGCCCTGGCCTTCATAGTCGGCGCGGCCTGCCGTAGCGTGCATTGGCGCCTGCGGCGGAGAACCGGGTTTGGCCGTCGGCGTCTGCGTCATCACTACATGGCCCTCGACTGTGGCAGATTGAAGTTGCGCCTCGGGACTCTTCCCGCTCTTGGCGGCTGGCGTTGAAGTCGCGAAATGTGCTGTGAGCCGGTCGCCGCTGGTGGTCTGCCGGGTTCCCGTCTCAGTGGTCTCTTCGACGCTGGCGTGGCCAACCCCGTTCAGGCTGGTCAACACGGAACGCGGCCCTAACATTCCCGTCACTTCGTCGGCGGAAAGCCGCGAGGGAACAACCGCCGCCTGGCCGCGCTGACTCTCGCCTGTAACTACAACGCCGCCGGTCCCGTGCACCACGCTCAGTTCGACCTTACCTTGTTTGGAATCGCGGAACTCCATATCGGCGATGGGTGAACGCCAGTGGCGGCTCAAGCTTAGTTGCTGGCCCGACGGCGCTCCTTGTTCCTGACCCTGCTCCTGGCTGTCCATCGTTACGCCCTGCTCCAGATGGGCGTGGTGCAACTGGCCATGCGCGTTGAATTCCAACTCTGCCGTGGGCGCAGTTCCGTGCAACTGACGTCGCCGTCCCGCCGCCTCACTCACCGAGTCCAGCGTCACCCCGCCCTCCATGTGGCCGTTACGAGGTTGGTTGTGCTCGTCAAATTCCATGTGCCCGGTAGGCGCCGCTAGATGGCCGCCACTCGCGGTCGCCAGCGTGAACCCGTTCATTGCATCCAGCCGCACCGCCGACCCATCCTCGCGGAAGATTATCTTTGCGTCGCCGGTCGTTGCTTGCCCGCCCTGATAGTCGGCCGTAGCTGCGTGCAGGCGGCACAACTGGCTTTGGCGCTCGAACTCAGCATGCTGGGAGTGAATATGAACCGTCAGCGCGCCGCGCTGCGTCGTCATCTCCACCGCGTGGTCCAGCACCAGCAGGCCATTCTCGGAGTCGTATGTGACGCCCATCGAGCTGCCTGTCCCCTGCGCCATGGAAAAATCGACGTGCTGGCTGGTTTTGGCCACTCCACTCTTCTGGTCGAAGATAAGGCCTCGGGTATGCGCGTGAATCTCGCCTTGAGAGGCAGCTGCAGCCATCGAGGTCACGGGCGCGCGTTTCGGCTTACCGCTCACCGCATGCTCAGCCGAAGCCTTAGGCGCGATGGCTGGCGCCACCCCGGGGCGCATGAGCGTAATATCAACCGGTCCGGCGGCAACGGCAATACCAGCCTGTTGGTTGTACTCGAAATCGTCGCCTTCGATGCGGTCCACCCTGTTGCCATCTTCGCCGTACAACTCAATCTTCACGTCGTGCAGCAGCGTATTGCCCTGCTTCAACTGAACGACTTTGGAGGCGTGAATCTTGAACAGAGTGCGGCCACCATGCGCCTGCGTGTAGGTGACTCCGTTGGCCTCCTGCTGAATATTAACGCCCAATTGCTGGGGCAGGTCGCGCCGGTTGAAGGGATTCCTGCCCTTGCCAACAGCAAAAAAAACCACCAGCGCCACCAGCAACAGAACTCCTGCGCCGAGCACCAGCGTCCGCAATTTTTCAATGGTCAGTCGCACCGTCAGTTCGCTCCCCCAACCAGCGTCGAAAGCCTTGCAGCCAGCCGCTCTGCCAGGCTCTCGCCCAACTCGCTCCACAAGATCCGCGCCGTGGCTCCGGATGCCTTCTCGACGGCCGCGGTCAACTCCACCAGTTGGCGCACATTCTCTTCCACGTGCAGCGCTGCAATCGAATCCAACTCCAAATCTTCTTCAAGGAATGGCGCATCCGAGCCGAAGTCGATGCGGATGTGCCCGTCAGCCTCGTAAGTCCCCTCGTCAAAGAGCGGCCCGAAGCCTACCACTCGCACCAGCCGAGGCTCCCGCGTCCATCTAGCGTCGAGGCCCGCGACGGCTTCGAGCTCCCACAAACTCCAGCCGATCTGAAACTCGTAGGCGTAGTCTTCATGGAGCAGCTCGAGCGACTCTTCGACAGCAAAACGCGGCTCTGCGCCTAGCTCAACGACTCCATCTCCGACGGCTCCGATTCTGCGCCCATAGACCTGCTGAAAGACCGGCGACTCACTCCAGCTCACCGGCCAGACAGTCGCTGAATAGACGCGCTTCTCTCCGCCATGCGTGGAAAATGCGCCCAGCACCGCCGTCAGCTTATCAGCAAGCCCGGCCAGGCGCAGGTTGGGATACCACAGGCTCAGATAAAGCGTGTCGGACATCTCTACTGATTGTAGACGGGCGGGAAGAGGCGAGGATGTAGCGAGGAATCGCTGGAAAAACAAAAAAACGAGCTTCCAGTGATTTCGAACTTACCCTGTCACGATCTCGCTGAAGTCGGCAATGCCGGAGAAGCCGCGCAACACTTCATCAATGAGGCCCAGGTTCGCGCCGCGAATCGCCGCATCGTTATCGAGCACCATCACCTTGTCGAAGAAAGCGTCTACCACTGGACGCAGCGTTGCGATCAAAGCCAGCGCTTCGCCGTAGGCTCGTTGCTGGCGGAGCTTGGCCACTTTCGGCGCTAGCGCGGCAGCGGCGTTCGCAAGTTGCTGCGCCTCTGGTGCGAGCTTGACATCCTTGGGCGAGCTGAGGGCAAATCCCTTCTCCTCCGCCTGGCGCAGGATGTTCTTGATGCGCTTGAAGGCCGCGGAGATTGCGGCGAAATCATCAGATTCGCGCGCGGCAGTCAGGGCTTCGGCGCGGGCAATGGCGTCGCGCACGTCGTCGGCTCCGGCAGCTAAAACAGCGCTGACCACGTCGTAGGCGAAGCCCTTATAGTCCTTCAAATAGAAGTTCAGCCGCTCGAGCATGAAATCGCCTGTTTTGCTTCTATCAAAGTCGAAGCCGACCGCAGCACCTCCTGGAACATTCAAATTTAACTTGTTTTTGCGGCCTAGCTCGTCGAATGTCTCTGCGCCAGCGTTGATCACGTTGCTAACGGTAAGCGGTAGTTTCGATTCAGCGAGAATTTTCACAATCGCGTTGGCGGCGCGACGCAAAGCGAATGGATCCTTGGAACCCGTAGGTTCGTGGCCCGCGCCGAACATAAAAGTAATCGTCTGGATGCGGTCAGCGATGCCGAAGACTTGACCTTCGACAGTCCTCGGTATCTTATCTTCAGTTGACGCGGGCGTGTATTGGTCATAGATGGCATCACCGACTTTGTCGCCAAGGCTTTGCGCTTTGGCATAAAGTCCACCGATGATGCCCTGGAGTTCGGTAAATTCTTTGACGAGCTCACAGGTGAGATCTGTTTTCGCGAGTCTAGTGGCTTTGTTGAGCGCGGTTTCATCGAAGCCAATACCAGCGGCCTTCACCAAAGTGGCCAACTTTCCGACTACCTTTTCGTTTTCTTTGGTCTTCGAGGCATAGCTCCAACTATCTTGATCCTTCTGGCGGAAAAATGTTACATACTCTAGGCTCTCCACGCGCGCGGTGAGCGGAGTCTTCTGATCGAAGTCCCAAAAGAAACGCGCATCCTTGAAGCGCGCACGCAGCACGCGCGCATTGCCGTGGCGGATGATCGCTTCGCCCTCCGCGTCGACCTGCGTGTTGAGCACAGCGAGGAAGTGCGGGGCGAGCTTGCCATCCTGGCCTTCAACCGCGAAATATTTTTGGTGGTCGCGCATCACCGTGACCAGAACCTCTTCGGGCAGGGCCAGGTACTCCGGCTCAAAGTCACCGAGAACCACCGTGGGCCACTCGGTGAGGTGAACGACGGTTTCGATCAACGGCTCGTCTTCGCGCCAGCGCGCGCCGGAGACAGTACGCGTGGCCGCGTCAAGCGCCTTGCGAATAGACTCTCTGCGCTCGGCTACATCGACGACAACTTTGGCGGCGCGAAGAGACTCCGCATAGTTTGCAGCCTTCGCGATGACTACAGGCTTTTCTCCGTGCAGGATGCGATGGCCGCGGCTGGCGTTTCCAGCCTTGATGCCGGCAATCACCAGCGGAACAATCGTCGAATCCAGCAGCGCAACGACCCAGCGCACCGGGCGCACAAAGCGCTCCGGCTTGCCCGCGCGCCAGTACATATTTTTGGCCCAGTAGAGACTGAGAACTTCTTTGGGCAATTCGGTTACCAGCAACTCAGAGGCCGAGCGACCCTGCCGCTTGACGGTTGCGCCAACATATTCGCCCTTGGGGTTGGTGATTTTTTCGAGAGCCGCAACTGCGACGCCGGCTTTTTTGGCGAAGGCCTCGGCGGCGGGTGTGGGTTTGCCGTCCTTGAAGGCAACCTTCCAGGATGGGCCGGTCAATTGCTCCTCAGTATCAGCCTGACTCGCCAGAACGCCCTCAACCAGCACGGCCAGACGGCGCGGCGTGGAGTAAGTGGTCAGTTTGGCTCCTGAGGCAAGCAGCCGCTCGCGCGTGAGCAAGTCATTGACGCGGCGGCCCAACTCGGCCTCGGCTCCGGCAATCATGCGGGCGGGAACCTCTTCCAGCCCAATCTCCAATAAAAAGTCAGCCATAACGTGAAGTTCTTTCCTCTAACTTGCTAACTTGCAAACTAACGCGAAGCGTGGCTAACTCCGCTAAATCACCTGCTGCGCCGCATACACCTTGGCAACGCCTACGGCCAGGTTGCGAATGCGCGCGATCATGCCCACCCGTTCGGTGACGCTAATGGCTCCGCGCGCGTCGAGCAGGTTGAAGAGATTCGAGCACTTCAGCGCCAACTCGTAGGTGGACATCAGCGGGAAGCGCAGCTTCTCCTTCACGCTGGCTTTTTCATCCACCAGCAACGCACCGGCGCTCTTGAGCAGCGCCTGCGCTTCGGCCTCGTAGCTGTTGAAGTGCGCCCAAAGCCGCTCCACATCCGCATCCTCGAAGTTGTAGACCGAATATTGAAGCTCCTCGGTCAGCCGGACATCGCCGTAAGTCACCACAGCGCCGGTCTCCGGGTCACGCGCCCAGACCACGTCGTAGACCGAGTCCACGTCCTGCATAAAGGCTGCGAGGCGCTCCAGGCCATACGTCAACTCGGCGCAGATGGGATCGAGATCGAGGCCGCCACATTGCTGGAAGTAAGTGAACTGCGTGATTTCCATGCCGTCCATCATCACCTGCCAGCCGACGCCCCATGCGCCGACGGTTGGGCCTTCCCAGTTGTCTTCTTCAAACTTGAGGTCGTGCTTGCTGAGATCGATGCCGATGGCTTCCAGCGATTGAAGATACAGCTCCTGTACATTGACCGGCGGCGGCTTCAGAATGAGCTGGAACTGTGTGTGGCGGAAGAGGCGGTTGGGGTTTTCGCCATAGCGGCCATCTGCGGGACGCCGCGAGGGCTGCGCGTAGCCCACCTTATACGGCTTGGGCCCCAGCACGCGCAGGAAGGTCTCCGGCGCCATGGTGCCTGCGCCCACCTCCACGTCGTAGGGCTGCTGGATGACACAGCCGCGTTCCGCCCAAAAACCCTGCAAGCGAAACAAAAGCTCCTGAAAGGTGAGGGGAGCGGTCTTCGTTTTGGATAGAACCTGGGATGAAGGCACTGGCAACTCTCTCTTGATGGAACTGGGTAGATTTTAACAGCCGGGACGAACGCACGAAATCACTTGCCGTTGATTCGGAGAATCATGACAACTCGATTTCGAGAATTCAGAGAAAGGGATTCCTGACCTGGAGAGTTCCGAAGCGTTGACCGTG
>CAWJDN010000285.1:0-5748 GCA_963840985.1 uncultured Acidobacteriaceae bacterium | reverse complement strand
CTGGAGATCCTCGGTAAAAAGCTGATCGCATCGCGCCTGAATGGCAGCCGAGACGATCAAGGCGTCGTACCAGGAAAGCCCGCTTTGTGCGTGGAGACGTAAAGCCTCCGCATAGAGCGCCTGTGACGAATGCACGCCTAGCAATGGCCGGAAGACCGTGCTCAGATATTGCTCGGCATCCGTCGACTGCATCGGCCGGGAGAACCGTCTTAGGGCCACATTGAAGAATTCCTGCACGACTTGGTAGCTGATGATGCCCTTCTGTGTCGCCAGCGCCTCGCAGATGAGTTGCGCGGCTCTCTGAGCTTTCGCGGCGGCGCTTTGATCGAAGGAATAAACGAAGATATTCGTATCTAAAAAGAATCTACCGCTCATTCAATTCGTCCCTGCTGAAGTGCCGTCCCGCATCGACGTGCTGCATACGTTTCATCAGCGCATTGAAGCCCTGTGCATCTCCCGCGCTTTGCGAGAATTGCGCGAGCCATTCCCGGAATACGTCGTTCAGAGTTCTGCGCTGCTCGCGCGCAACCAAGCGCGCCCGCTCAATCAGGTCCTCGTCGGCACTTAAGGTGATATTCTTCATACGAGAATAGTGTACACTAATCTCGTGTAATGTCAAAGTTCCTACTGGAAATTCTCCTGATTCTTCCACGGTTTCTAGTCTTACCTGTGGTAAGAATGCGAAATGAACGTTTGCTCACCCGCCCAGCCGCGCTAGTGCCTCTGCGGAGCGGAGTTTGCGCTCCAGATGACGCTCCAGGGCTTGCAGCGTGAAGCGGCGCAGGTCCTGGGCGCGGCGGCGGGGCCAGGGTTCGGCGGCAAAGGCGGCTACAGGCGCGCGCAACATGCGCTGCGCCAGTTGCCATGAATCGGCGGAGAGGCCGCTGGCGTTGCCGTTGCGATGAATTTGACAGAACAAGCCATCGCCCAGCGCGTCGAAGCTGGTTTCGCCGGCAGCGAGTAATTCGCCGCAGGCCGTGCAGTGAGCAATATCCGGCAACAGACCCATCAGCCGCGTCATCCACAACTGGAAATAAGTCAGCGGCATCCAGGGCTGCTCGACCGTGGTTTGCTCCAGCACGGAGCCAATCAGGCGAAAGATCGTCTCGTGGGGATCGTGATCGGGCAGCGCCTCGTCCAGCAACTCAGCAAAGAAGCTGAGCACCGTCATGCGCACGGGATCGATCGGGGAGGAAAGCGGGGAACGGAGGATTTCCAACTGATCCAGCCGGACCAACTCCTGCCCATGGCGCTCGGCAAACCATGCGCGGGTTAGCGTCATCGGCTCCAGGGCCCCGCCGAATCGCTTGCGGCTCTTGAGCGCCGACTTGGCCACGCCACGCAGCCGGCCGTAGTCGCGCGTGAAAAAGCTTACGATCAGGTCGGCCTCATGGACCGGCCAGGTGCGCAAAATCACGGCTTCGGAGGAGAGCAGGCTCATTCGATTCCTATCTTCGCATTGTTGCACGACCCAAAATGTGCTGCCAGGGTAGGAATTCCTTACCACAAAGTGAGATAATCTGCAATATGTAAGGAAATATGTAATAAAGTAAGGTATAATTGATTTTGAAAGGAATCACTATGCCGACAGCAAAGATGACCTCCAAAGGCCAGATCACGATTCCCGTTAAGGTTCGCAAGGCGCTGGGGCTCAAGCCAGGCGTCCGGATCGATTTCTATGAGGTCGAAGACGGCGAGTATGTACTCCGGCCCAAGACCGGCTCGATCATGGAGATGCGCGGCTGCGTACCGAAGCCGGACCATGTGATCACGATTGAAGAGATGAACAAGGCGATTCTCGATCATGCCGCTGAATTAGATGCGGCCACACGTAGTGACGCGTACGGGAAGCACTCGGATGGAGAGGCAGCATGACAGGGCTGGACACGAATATTCTGGCCCGTTTTTTTCTCCAAGATGACCCGCAGCAATGCGCGCAGGCTGATGCGATCATGGGCACTCTGAGTTTGAGTGCGCCGGGGTGGATTGGAATGGTAACGATCCTTGAGTTGGTATGGGTCTTGTCCAGACAGAATCGCATTGATCGCAGAGGAATTTCGACGATCCTGAGCCAGTTACTTACACGAGAGGAGCTTGTGATCGAGCAGCCGCAGATTATTCAGGCAGCGTTGCATTCGTATATGAGAGGTAGAGCGGATTTTGCCGATTGCCTGATTGCCAACGCCGCGAAGGCCGCCGGATGCAGCCGGACCGTGACATTCGATCGGGTTGCGGCGCGCGATGCGGGAATGGAACTAATCGGATAACTATTCCAGCGCAGACACAAACGCGCACCCCAGTTGATGAGGTGCGCGTCTGCAAAGCTGGATGAAGCGACGGCCGGGAAGTGCTTAGTGGCCGAAGTGATTGGCGTTCTTGGCGGCGAAGCTGGCCCATTTTTCCGGCAGGTCGTCCAGCGCGAAGATAGCTGAGACGGGGCAGGCGGGGACGCAGGCACCGCAATCGATGCACTCGACCGGGTCGATGAACAACTGGTCGGAGTTGCCGAAGCCGTCTTCGTCCTTTTTAGGGTGGATGCAATCGACCGGACAGGCGTCTACACAGGCGGTGTCCTTGGTGCCGATACAGGGTTCTGCAATGACGTATGCCATCTCTGATTTCTCCCAGGGGAAATGAAATCCTCGACGCTGATAGTAGCACATGACCCCTAAAGGGTGCGTCAACTCCGGGCAACCGCGGTATGGGATGCGGGAATCCGATGCGATCTTTCTACGTTTCCCATTCTGAAAGCGAACCGGCAAACCGGTCAGGCTCTAGCCCGAGATGCGCGCCGCGCGTCGGGCCGCAAACTCCTGGGGCGTGGGGATGAGCGCCAGATTGCGTCCGGCAAACATATCCTCGAAGAGGCCCACCAGCTCAGCATGGATCAGCCCGTTGGAGGCCAGAAGCTCATGGCCACTGATGCTAAAAGGGTTGCCGGAGAAATCCGTGACCCGGCCACCAGCCTCCTCGATTAGCAAAATGCCGGCTGCTATATCCCAGGGATTGAGGTTGAACTCCCAGAAGGCATCCAAGCGGCCCGCGGCAACGTAAGCCAGATCGAGCGCGGCCGAACCGGCGCGACGAACCCCGTGGGAACGCAAACTGAACTCATGATAGAAGTGGATGTTGGGGCTAGCATGGCGCTTGCGGCTGGGAAAGCCGGTGGCCACCAACGCCTCGGCCAGCTGCGGCGTGCTCGAAACCCGCATCGGCTTGTCATTCAGCTGTGCGCCGCGCCCCCGCTCGGCGGCGTAGAGTTCGTCCCGCAAAGGGTCGTAGATGACCGCGGCCACCAGCGTTCCGTCCTCGTCCTTAGCCAGGCCTTGGCGGCGTTGTTCCAGACCCAGCGAGACGCAGAACTGCGGAAGTCCGTGGGCAAAGTTGGTGGTCCCGTCCAGCGGGTCCACGTACCAGCGGAACTCGCCCTCCATCCGGTCGCGCGTGCCCTCTTCGCCGAAGATTCCGTGCTCCGGAAAGGCCTCGCTCAGTCGCTCCCGGATCAGTTTTTCCGCCGTCCGGTCGGCCACCGTCACCAGGTCCACATCGCCCTTGTACTCGGTGGCGACACCCTGGGAAAAGAACTCGCGCAGCCGCGCGCCCGCCTCGCGAGCGATGGCCGCGGCCACGGGAACCCAGACCAAATCTCTTTGTTCGCCGCTCACGAGACCGCTCCGTTTGTTTCCGGAGTTGCGGCCCTCGAGCGGCGCGGAGCCAGCATGCCCACTTCCGTAATGGAGCGGATCTGATGCTTGTAGATGAACAGGTTGGGCTTGCCATCGCGGGTCAGGCGCAACATACCGTCGTCGAAGTACTCGATCCAGCCGCGTACGGTTTCGCCGTCGCGCATCTTGACCTGGACATTGACCTGGCGGTCGCAGAGAGAGCGCAGATAAAGCGCCTCGTGGCCGGTTTCACCCGGCGGAGGCGCCTTGGAAGTGCGGCGCTTGGACAACGAAGGGGACATATTGCCATTTTAGATGCAATCACAGGTCGAGAAGTGGCAGCCTGTGAGATTTTGTCTAAATACTGCATGTATTGAGTGGATTCAGTCCTTTCCTTGAGGGCGTGCTTAATCAAGGACTCAATCACCGGGTTGTAAAGGTATTTTAATTCTCATAGTATTGTGAATCCGTGGATTGACTATAAAAAGCACAGATGTTGAATTCCACTCTTCTTTGCTAGCACGTACTTCGTATTCCCCGGAAGGGAGATTGAATGCGATGTTACCAGTGTTCACAGTTATACAAGCTGCGACTGCTGGCAACGGGTTTGGCTGATCGCTCTGTTGCGGAAATGGGGCTGATGGCTTGCGCGAAAATACCTGCACCAAAACTCCGCCAACTGGCTCGCCCATCATCGTCTGGACAATTCCGCGCAACGAATGGACAGGCCTTTCCCGGCGGTCTATAACCATATGCTCATGGCCCCAATGTGTGGCACTAACGAGGGAAGTAGCAGAACATTTTTGATGGGTAGATTGACTACTGGCGACGACTGTCGAATACAGTATGATCGCTGATAAAATGACTAAACGATTCATATCATTACCTGTTGTTCTCTACGCCAGCACCTGCACCGTGCCCTTGCCGATTAACTCCTCAACTCGCTCCACCCATCCGCGATCCGCTGCCACACTCATTCCCTCCGGCTCAAGGATGACCGCGTACTCGCCCTTCTTTTCCAGATGCAGCATGACCTTGCCCGGCCCCGGCGCAATGTCTGCCGCGCTCTTCAGGCCAGCGAGCGTCTCCTCTGACACGCGCTCCACGTTGATGCGAATACGCACCCCGGTAGGCAGCTTCACCTGCACCTCTTCCAGCGCCTGAATCGAGTTGACGGCAATCTTCGGCGCTGCGTCCTCGTCGCCCATCAGCACGCCGCGCACCACGACCGGCGCTTCCATCTTCAACTGTCCGGCAAGTTTTTCGTAATCCCGCGAAAAGCAGATCAGGTCGATTTTGCCGGTAGCATCCTCGAGCGCCGCCTGCGCATAGAGTTTTTGATCCCGCTTGCTCTTCTGCACCTTGAGGCCCAGAATCAATCCCGCCACCTGAATCTCGTCTGCCGGGTCCGACTGCGTGCCCCAGCGCCTCTCCGGCGGCTTGCGCTCCAGAGCCTCGGCCACGGAAATCACTCCCACCAGATTGCGCAGTTTCTCCGCATACTTATCCAGCGGATGCCCCGAGACAAAGAACCCCAGCACATCTTTCTCATTGGCCAGCCGTTCACCCTCTTCCCAATCGGCTACCTTGGGCAGGTCGTCGCTGCTCACTGACTTCGGTCCCTCATCGAAGAGCCCGAAGAGACCGCTCTGTCCCTGCGCCGCGTCCCGTTGCGCCTTCTGCCCCCGCTCCATCGCTTTATCGACGGCGGCCATCAGCGGCCCGCGCTTTCCCAGCGAGTCCAGCGCTCCAGCCTTGATCAGCGACTCCAGCACGCGCTTGTTCATCACGCGCAGATCGACCTTCTCGCAAAATTCCCAAATACTTTGGAATCGCCCGTCGGCCTCCGCGCGCGCCTTCAGAATCGATTCGATTGCATTGCCGCCCACGTTTTTCACCGCGGCCAGGCCGAATCGAATCGCATCTCCATGCGGCGTAAACTGCGCCCCGGAAACCTGCACGTCGGGCGGCTCCACGCGAATGCCCATCTCCTTGCACTCGGCGATATACTTGACGACATTTTCCGGCTTCGATGTCTCCGAGGTCAGCAGTGACGCCATGAACTCCATCGGGTAATGCGTCT
>CAWJDN010000284.1:0-8325 GCA_963840985.1 uncultured Acidobacteriaceae bacterium | reverse complement strand
TTCTGCCTCGTACATTTGAAGCTGCTGACAGCTTTCCCTTCATGCATCCGGCCCTGACAAGATTCCAGGTTTCGTTTCTCTCGCAGAACGAACTGGTAACCAGAGGCTCACAGCTAGTAGCACAGTTCTATTCCCTACTCCCTGTTCTTCGTTCCCTGCCTTTTTGCCAGCCGTGCCAGCACCGCAATCTCGCGCAGAACCTGGCTGAGCGGCCGCGCTGGCGTGCCCCACAGCACGGTTCCCGGTTTCACGCCCATGCCCTCGTTGGTGATGGTCTTGCCACTTAGCACTCCTGCCTGGCCGCCAAGAATCACGCCGGGGCCGATGTGTGCGTGGTCGCCGATGCCCACCTGCCCGGCGATCACCGCTCCGTTGCCCACCGTGCAGGAGCCGCTGATGCCCACCCCCGCCACCAGAATCACGTCCTCGCCGATCTCGCAATTGTGGCCAACATGCACCAGGTTGTCGAACTTCGTTCCCCGGCCGATCTTGGTCTGCTTCAGTGCGCCGCGGTCGATCGTGGTGTTGGCGCCGATCTCCACGTCGTCCTCAATCAGCAATGTCCCCTGTTGTGGGAACTGCGTGTAAACGCCCGTCTTCTCCTCGCGCACATAGCCGAAGCCATCCGCGCCCAAAACCGCGCCTGCGTGAACCATGACCCAATTGCCGAGCGTAGTTCCCGGATAGAGCACCGCACGCGGATAGATGCGGCAATGCTCACCTATGCACACGCCCTCGCCGATGACCGCTCCGGCCTCGATGCGTGTTCCGTCGCCGATCTGCGCGTTCTCGCCAACCACCGCACAGGGGCCAATGCTTACGCCTTCGCCCAGCTTCACGTTTGCACCAACAACGGCTGCCGGATGCACTCCGGTTGCCGGCAACACAGGCTTGAGCAGTCCGGCCGCCCGCGCAAACCACAACCGCGGCTGTTCGGCCTCGACCACGCACTTTCCTTGCGGATCATCCGTGGCGCAACCGACCTTCAGCACAACAACGCCAGCTCTGCTGGCCAGCGCTTTGGCAACCGACGCCGCATCTTCGGCAAAGATAAGCTCTCCCTCTCCAGCCTGCTCGACGGAGTTCACGCCGTTAATCAACCGCTCCCGGTCTCCCGCGACCAGCTTGCCGCCCAATACTTTGACCAATTCGCCCAGCGTCATCTTCATCTCCTCAGTACAATCCTGGCTCGCCCGCCGGCCGCGTCTTCCAGCGGCGATGAATCCACAGCCACTGGTCAGGATAGCGCCGAATCCACATCTCGATGGCGCTCGTGCACAATTGCGTGGCAGCCACGATGTCGGCCTCCTCGTCGGCGGTCCGCTCGAAAACCAGTTGCGGGCCGAATTCGAGCACGTAACGCCTCTCCGCCTCCTCCCACACCATGAATCCCGGCAAAACCGCCGCCCCGGTCTTCAGCGCCACACGCGCCACTCCCGAGGCTGCGCAAGCCTGTTTCCCGAAGAAATTTACGAAGACTCCCTGCGGCGGCGTCATGTTTGTATCCATCAGGATGCCCACCGTCTCGCCCTTGCGCATAGCCGTCAGCAGCCCGCGCGCAAAGTCGTCCTTGGGCAATACGCGATTGCCGTGCAGGCAGCGAATGCCAGTCACAAATGCGTCCAGATGGTGGTTATCGAGAGGCCTCGCGACCATGCTCATCGGATAGCCCATCAGCGAGTGGTAAAAACTCGACAGCTCCCATGCGCCCAGGTGGCCGGTGACGATCAGCACGCCTTTGCCGCGCGCCTTCGCCGCCAGGTAGTGGTCCAGACCCTCGTAACGTATCCAGCCGTGGGTATTTTCAGGCGTGTAGCGGGTCATGCGGCAGAACTCGACCAACTGTCTGCCGAGAGAGCGGTAGACGCCTCTCAATATGGCCTTGCGCTCTCTCGCAGAAAGTACCGGAAAGGCCAACTCCAGGTTGCGCTTGCCCACGCGGCGCAGGCGGCCATGCAACACGTACACGCTCCACGCCAGTACGCCGGCCAATTGGCGCGACAACCCACGCGGCAACCATCCCAGAAGGCGTGCCACCGTCAGAACCAGCCAAAACTCAAGCTTCTCTCGCATCATCGTAGACAAAGGTTAAGTTTAGCCCCCGGGCGCGATTTCCACGACACAAAGAAAAAAGGGGCAACCCGCATCGGGCTGCCCCCACTTCTGCTCACTGCTGTGCTGCAGTTAGCGGTTTTTCGCCTCAACAAAATAATGCCCAACGGTCCTGACAAACTCCTTCGCATCCGGGGGAACATCAACATTGCCTCTGAGAACGTACTCGAATTTGTACTCCTTGCCATAGAAGATCTCGGTATCTTCCTTGTTCTGGCTCACGCTGGTGCCGTCCAGGTCGATGCCCGCAAAGAGTCCCTTGTTGCGCGAGTAGCTGAGCAGCTCGGCGCCCATCTTCCAGTCCGTGGAGGCCTGCCCTTCACGACCCACCGGGCCGGCCGCCGCGGAGGCGTCTCCGCCAATCTTAAATTTGCTCTTGAGCAGATCCTGCAAGCCGCGATCATTGACCGCAATCAGCACCAGGTCCGTGGCCTGGCCGCCGATTTGAAATCCAAAGGATCCGCCCGCCATGCGAATAAACACCGGAGCGCTCCACCCTTTTCCCGTGCGGCAGGTCACTACTCCCTGGCCATACTGCCCGCCAAAGATAAAAGCCCCCTTGACCATTCCCGGCACTACGGCAACACATGTGGCGTGACGAAGTACATCCAATGGAATGCCATTGTCCTGGGCCTTCATGATCTCGTCCAAAACCGCCTTGGCCGAGTCTATGCGCGACTCCAGGTTATCCCGCGAGGAAGCTGCAAAGGCGGCCGATGAAAGCATGAAACTGAGACAGATCAACGCAAGTGTTTTTTTCATATTCTGTTCCTTTCATTTCCGCGGCTCATGATCGGCGCGGGTTGTCGTGTCGTCCACTTTGAATCGTAAATTAGCCGTGAGCCTGTCGTCACGGCTCTAAAGCAAGCCATACCTGAATATCCTGGCATGATGCCGATTGCTATCGCCAGGGTATCCACAGACAGGCTACAACACGCCAGCCGTAGCGCACACCATGACTCTCCCGCACTGACAAATTAGAGGCTGGAGTACCCGGTCTCGATTCAAAAAGCAGGAATCTACATTGGGGAGGATTGAGTTTATTGTGCAAGGAGAAGATATATGGAGCTAAATCTGGTAAAAAAAAGGAGTTCCCAGGCAACTTGATGAACAAGCAGCCTGGGAACTCCTATTCCCCAGATCTGCGTTGTTTCTGTTAACAAGTCTGTGGAAAAACCTTTGCGGCGTATGGTCAATTACGCTCAGAAATGAAAATATATTTAACCTCTCAATATTTCAATAAGATAGAGCGCAATCCAGAAACGTTTTTTACTCTCTTGTTACAGAATCCGGGCCACCAAATGCAATCTCCTCTGGAAAAGGACCACCTTTGATGCTGACCCAGGGGCTAAAAAGACTCTAAAGACTGGGAATCACTATCTCCTACGGAAACATCTGCAAATTTCGATTAACAAAGCCCCCAACCCGGCCTCCAGCTGCAATAAAGGCCAGCCATTAGCCCTTCAAAGGGCATTTCTCGCCAAATCTGCTCCTGAAACAAATTGTTGCCATCCCCGCTATTCCACAATCGAGCTAAATCTTGTAGCATCACTACCGTAGGTCGTAGTACAGTCAATTCAGTTGCGCCAGTGAGGTACCCCTTTGATTAAGCTGGACATCGTCCATCATGTGATTGAGCGTACGGGCCTGCCCCGCACCAAGGCAGAGGCTGCCGTGGATACGGTATTCGAGGGCCTCAAGCAGGCTTTGACCGCCGGCGAGCGCATTGAACTGCGCGGATTCGGCGTCTTCAGCGTACGCGCCAGAAAAACCGGCATCGGCCGCAACCCCCGCACCGGCACCGAGGTCAGCATCACTCCCGGCAAAGCGGTCCGCTTCAAGCCCGGCAAGGAACTGCACGCGCTGGAGATCGGAACGCACGGCAAGTAGGGTTTGTCGAAGATAGGCTGCGCCATTACTCAATGCACCTTCGAAATGTTCACGAGCGCGAGTTCCCGCTGTCTCTGGCGGCTGTAGGTGCGCTGATTGATTCCCTGGCCAGCCGCGATGATCGCCTGTGGCCCAATGGCAAATGGCCGCCGATGCGCTTTGATCGGCCCTTGGCTATTGGTGCGGTAGGCGGACACGGACCTGTCCGCTACTCCGTCGTGGAATACCGCCCCAGCCAGTCGATTCTCTTCCGCTTTTCAGCTCCGCGCGGCTTTAACGGAACGCATCTCTTTGAAGTCGAGGATCGGCAGGGGCATACCGTCTTGCGCCACGTGATCGAAATGAGCGCAACCGGTCCGGCACGCCTGAGCTGGCCGCTCTTATTCCGTCCGTTACACGATGCCTGCCTCGAAGACTGCCTGGACCGCGTAACGGTCTCTCTGGGAATCGCCCTCCCTCATCCGGCGCGCTGGTCCATCTACGTGCGCCTGCTGCGCGCCGTTCGACAAATGCTTACCAGGTAGTGCAACGATAACCAGCCGGGTTCAACCGGTCGATCCGTATACGATTGTGTCCATTTTCACTAAGCTATTGCGAGCGATTAGCAAGCGACTGCCGCACCGCATCTGCATATTGTGTGGAAGATCAGAATTGTATGGCGCGTAAGCGCCGCCCGCCGCACCGCAGGTGTTCGCAGGTGCATGGGCGCCTAGTAAGAAGTCAGTGCGAGCGGTTAGCGAGCGTCTGCCGCACCGCAGGTGCCTACATCAGCCGCAGCGCATCCACGTCCACAATCAGATTCCTGCGCGGAATCTGCGCGGCGTCGGCATGCGCCAGCATCCCGCGTAGCGCCGTGTTCAGCGCCTTGCGCGATGCGGCCTTCAGAATCAGATGAAAGCGGTATACGTTCTTGATGCGCGCGATAGGAGCCGTGCAGGGGCCCAGCACCCGCACACCCTCTAGTGCAGCCTTCTCAAACCATTTGCCCAGCATCGCCGACCATCCGACAGCTTCTTCCAGCTTGGGCGACTGCACCAACACGTTGGCCAGTACGCCGAATGGCGGATAGTGCATCCAGCGACGGTATTTCAGTTCGCGCTCCACAAACGCGTCGTAATCGTGCTTGCTTGCCGCCAAAATGGCGTAGTGATCCGGGTAGTAAGTCTGCACCACCACGCGCCCCGGCAGTTCCCCGCGCCCCGCCCGCCCCGAAACCTGCGTCATCAATTGAAAAACACGCTCGGCAGCCCTGAAATCGGGCATCGACAGCGAGTGGTCGCAGCCCACCACCCCCACCAGCGTGACCCCGTGCACATCGTGCCCTTTGGCGATCATCTGCGTGCCCACCAGCAGGTTGATCTCGCCGGAGTGCAGCCGCGCCAGCAGACGTTCCAAATCGCTCCGCCCGCGCACCGTGTCGCGATCCATGCGGCCGATTCTCGCCGTAGGAAAGATTTCCCCCAGCCGCTCCTCCCCTTGCTGAGAACCTGCGCCCAGATAGTAGAGGTGTTCGCTGTCGCACTTGGGGCAGCGCGCGGGCACCGTCCGCCGGAATCCGCAGTAGTGGCATTCCAGCCGCTGCCCTTCCCGCGCCAAACCCGCATCCTCCGCAGCAGGCTTGTGGTGGGTCAGCGAGATGGCGCAATTCTGGCACTCCAGCTTTTCGCCGCAGGCGCGGCAGATCACCACAAACGAGTAACCCCGCCGGTTCAGCAGGATCAGCGCCTGCTCGCCCCTGTCCAGCGCCGCCTGCGTCTCGGCCACCAGTGCGCGAGAAAAGAGCTGCTCCTGCCCCGTCTCCTGAAACTCCCGCCGCATGTCGATCACTTCCACCGTGGGCAGCGGGCGGTTCATCACCCGATCGTTCAACTCGATGCGCTGGTACTTGCCCGTGGCCGTATTCTGCCAGCTCTCCAGCGACGGTGTCGCCGAGCCCATCACCACCACCGCCCCTTCAATCTTGGCCCTCATCACCGCCACGTCGCGAGCGTTGTAGCGCGGCGTCTCCTCCTGCTTGTAGCTCTGGTCGTGCTCCTCGTCCACCAGAATCAATCCCAGCTTCGGCGCCGGCGCAAAAACCGCCGAGCGCGTACCCACTACAATCGGCGCATCGCCCCGCCGAATGCGCCGCCACTGCTCGCTGCGCTCCCCGGGCGTCAGTGCCGAGTGCAGCAGCGCCACCTTCTGCCCGAAAGCCTCATCCAGCAGGCCCACCATCTGCGGCGTCAGCCCAATCTCCGGAACCAGCAGTATCGACGACAGCCCCCGGTCCAGTGCCCGCTGCATCGCCGCCAAATATACCGCCGTCTTCCCCGATCCCGTCACTCCATGCAATAAAAAAGGCTTGAATCCCCCCAGAGCCGTCGCCAGGCTAGCCAGCGCCTCCATCTGCGGCTCGTTAAGCCTCACCGGCCCCGGCTGGCTCTGCACGCCTCCCAGGTGAAAGACCGCCGGTCGCTCGTCGATCTTCACCAGCCCCCGACGCACCAGCGTCTGCAACGTGGATGAGGGCAAATCCTTCCGTCGCAGCTCTGCCAGCGGCAGCTCGCCATCGCAAGCCGCCAGCTCGGCCAGAATCGCCTGCTGCTTTGCGGTCAACGCGGGCAGCCGAGCCTCGGGAATCAGCACGGCAAACCGCTCCATCCGCCGTGCATCGCGCTCCGCAGCCGCCGTCTCTCGCGCAATCCACTTCCTGCGCGTCAGCCCGGCCAGCACCGGCAGCGTGGCCGCCGTAGCCGTGCGCAGCGTCGAAACCTTCACCGGCTCGCCCGAAGCCAGCCGCTGGAGCACCCGCCGTTCCAGATCCTGCTCCTCGGCCGAACACTTCTCGTGCCGCTTCCCTTTCTGTTTCGAGCTGGATTTGTGCACCGACTCCCCATCCACGCTCTTCGCCAGCACATCCCTTCCCAAATCCGTAATGCGGTAGTAAACCGTTCGCCGCACCTCGGCCATCAACGGCAACATCCCCCGCAGTACCTCTCCCAGCGGCGCCAAATAGTACTGCGCCATCCACTCGCCCAGCGCCAGCAGGCTGTCGCTCAGCAGCGGCTCATCGTCCAACACCGCCTCGATAAACCGAATCTCAAACTCGGCCGGAGCCGTGACGTTCAGCCCGGTCACCACCCCAATCAGTTTTTCCTTGCGAAAGGGAACGATCACCCGCGCTCCCCTCTGCGGCAGTTGCCCCTCGTGCACCGCGTAGGTGAACAAGCGGTCCAGCGGCACAGGCAACGCGACTTCGCAGTAGGCGGGCATGGCATCAGTTTAGGGGTTGCGGCCGCGCCTCACCGCCCGCCTGTGCATATCGCCTCTATTCCGCTGTTGCAATCCCCTCCTCAGGCCGTACAATTCCTGCAAATGACTCCGGATATCTCCACTCCCGCCGCCCCGCTCCTTTCGCCCAACCCCACCCGCCCCCTCACGCTGGCCATCGACATTGGCGGCTCGGGGCTGAAGGCCATGCTGCTGGATGCTGCCGGCAAGCCGGTCAGCCAGCGCCTGCGCATCGAAACCCCGGACGCGCCCAGGCCAAAGGCTGTCCTGGCCGCCCTCGATACATTCCTCCAGCAGTTGCCCGATTTCGACCGCGTTTCGGTCGGCTTTCCCGGCATCGTCAAGCGCGGCGTCACCATCCTCTCCGTCAACCTCCATCCCGACTGGTGTAACTTCCCCCTCCAGGACACGCTCTCCGAGCGCTGGAGCAAGCCTGTCCGCGTGGGCAACGACGCCGATATCGCCGGTTATGGAGCCATTCAGGGCCAGGGCGTCGAGCTGGTGCTCACCCTGGGCACGGGCATGGGCAGCGCCCTCTTCACCAGCGGCCACCTCGTCCCCGGCCTGGAGTTGGCTCACCACCCCTGGCGCAAAAAAGGCATGACTTACGAGGACTACCTCGGCCGCCGCGGCCTCGACAAGTACGGCAAGGCCCGCTGGAACGACTTCCTCGAAGCCGCCATCCATCAAACCGAGCAGCTCTTCAACTGGGACCACCTCTACCTGGGCGGCGGCAACACCAAAAAAATCCTCTTCAAGCCCGCCAAAAACGTCACTATCGTCTCCAACGAAACCGGCCTCCTCGGCGGCGTCTTTCTGTGGAAGGATCAGGGGTAAGGCGGGAGTGGGCTGGTAGCTCAGGGATTTATCCCTGACATTTCGATGACGATAGAGGAGCGGCCTTTACTCCCTCCAGACTGCGCCCTATCTCTTGGCCTTAGACTCTTTTTCTTTTTTCTGCGCCTCCGCCCCCAGTGCCATCATGTGGTCCCAGGTCGGCTGTAGCTGTTGTGGATCGAGGATGCAATTAACAAACATGAGCCGGATATA
>CAWJDN010000283.1:0-8314 GCA_963840985.1 uncultured Acidobacteriaceae bacterium | reverse complement strand
GTCGCGCGAGGCGTAGGCGTCCAGGCGAAAATATCCGTGTAGCAGCGCGGTATTGGCTGCGTCGTCAAACTGCCGGCCGCTCAGCCGGCTTTGCAGGCTGAGAATCCCAATCCGTGGCCGGCTGGCGCGCAGATTCAGCGTGGCCATGTTGCGAGCAACCTCGGGAATCCAATTGCCAACGAGAGAGGTTTCGAGGCTGTACTGTGTCACCGTAGCGTGGGCATATTGGTAACCGCCGTCGACGGCCATCCAGCGCCGGGGCGCAAGCGTAAAGTCTAGAGCTAAGCCACGGCTCTCGATCTGGCCAAGATTCTCACGCATGAGCAGGATTGGAGAAGACTGCGAGTCGATGGTCACCGCAGTGATGGGGCGGTTGACCTGTGTCAGGAAGTAGCTGGAGCGAATCGTGCCCCAGCGCCACTCGGTTGACAGACCACTCTCCCAGCCTGTGGCGCGTTCGCTGAGCAATGAGCCATTGGGTTCGGTGAGCTGGTTGCCCACCTGGGTAGAGCGGTAGAGCTCATTGGGTGTTGGCGCGCGGAAGGCGCGAAAGCCGGAGGCGGAGACGGCCCAGTGATTCCAGAGCTTGCGCGCGAGACCCAGACGTGGATCGAAGACTCTCTGGCCCAATTGCACGGGCTGAGCTTGCTCCAATCCCCAACTCGATCCGTTCCAGATCAATAGCTGGCCGTTGTAGTTCTGGAACCAATCTATACGGCCAGAAGCGATCAACGTCCAGTTGCGTCTGACCCACATCAGCTCGGCATAAGCTGCAGAGTCCCGTTGATGGTCGTGGAGATTGGTCAAAGCGTCAGGGTTTCCGAAGGTCTGCTCCCGGTCCCACACACGCACATCGTGCGTATCCGCCCCGGCCACCACGAGCACTCCCGCACCGAGAGGCTGGCTCCAATGGGTCGCAGCGCCCAGTTCGTTGTTTGGCGTGAGCGAGAAGCGCGTGGGAATTTCACCGCAGCGATAGGAGCAACTGGGGTCGCCAAAGATGGCCAGATTGGAGATGCTCGAAAAGGTTTGTCTATAATGCTCCGTCGATCCATAGAGCCGCGTAGTGAGGGAACTGCTGTGCGGACCTCGCCAGTCGCCGCCGATCGCATAGCGCCAAATTCGGGTTCCGTTGGTCTGATAAGGTGTTCCGTTTCCGCGCGCCTCGTTGAAGCCGCTACCCAGAATGAAGAGACGCAGCGGTCCACTCTCGTTCTCGACCAGAACTATGCCATTCTGGCTATGCAGATTGGAGGCGATATCCACCGGTCCGCGCTGCCACAAAGCCTCTTGAATATAGCCGTCGGTGCCGAGAACGCCGCCACTCGCCATCAAGCCCAAGTGGCCGCGCTTGGCCTGGAGACGCAGGCTATCGTCGTAGGTTCCTTCTGCGCCGTAGCTGCTTCTCAGCTCGGCTAAATCTTTTGTAGGCCGCGCCGGCACCAAGCTGATGACGCCGCCGATAGCGCTCGATCCATAGAGATCGCTGACGCCGCCGCGCACCAGTTCGATGCTATTCACCGATAGTTCGGGTTGCTCCTCCCAGTGTATCCATCCGCCAAAAGCGTCGTTGAGCGGAATATCGTCTTGGGTGACCAGCGTACGGCTAGCCGAAGTGGAACCGAGTCCGCGCAAGCTAACTCCTTGCGAGGTAGGGTTGGCCACCAGGGAACTGGAGCGGCGAAACAACTCGACTCCAGGCAGTTGGCGCATCTCGCCATCCAGGGTTATCGCAGGAGTTGTCTCGAGGGTAGTCTGCGAAAGCAGCCTCGAGTCTGTGGGGCTCTCTAGCACGCCCAACGGAGCGCGATATGCAGTAACCATCACCTCTTCGCTGGTTGAGGCAGGTTGCAGCCGAACGGCTGCATCGGCGATGAGTTGCAAACTCATCTCGCGAAACCCGACAGCGGTCACGCGCAGGCTACAGGGAGTGGCGCACTGAACAGTCAGCCGGCCCTCAGCGTCTGTGCGGCCTAGTTGGAGGCCGGCGGCATCCTCGACGGTTGCACCTGCCAAGGCGGCTCCGCGGCTATCCTCCACAATCAGCGTCAGAGCCGTCTGGGCGCCTAGCGGCAATGAAGCCGGCAGTACGGCAGCTATGATTAGCACGCCATTCAACAGTCTTTGTGCATACCGCTGCAGGGCCGCCTCTTTCCGGAAGAGCAGTCTGTTCGTATTCATTGTATTGCGACTTAATTGGAGGTTAGAAAGGTGTGTAAATAGGCGTATTCCTGTTGGCTTCAATCTGCGCGTCTCTCTTTGTACTCGATCAACGTATGCGTATTTCTCCGCTTTCTGCTCAGTTCATATTGCAGTTGTCCCATGAAGATAGGTATCTGTTGAAGATGCGAGTGAATTCCATAGAGCAGTAGGATTCCTGGCGTGCTTTGCTTCCAACGAGCTTTCCACGCCGAGCGCAAGGACAGCAGCAACAGCAAGCAAAGCCAGAGCGCAGCGGAAACAAGGCCAAAGAATGCGATGGCAGCGATGGCGGCGACTAGCGAGATGAGCCAAAAGCTTCCGCCCATCAGGTTACGTCTGCGGTCGGAGATCCAGAATGGATCCTCGGTGTTCCGGAAGCGCTCCGATACTTCCGCATAGGCATGGCCTGCCCTTGTGGCTCGTTTCCAGTATTGGCTCCAGCGCGTGATCTGCAAATCGTGTCCGGTCATGGGGCAGTCGATGTGCAGTATCTTGTATCCCCGCGGCCGAATACGCCGGCAAAGCTCAGGCTCTTCTCCTGCGATCAAACTCTCATCGAAGCCACCGGTCTCAAGTAGAACCTGGCGGCGCATCAGCACGTCGCCACCGCAAAATTGTGTGAGCCCTGGCGGATAGATCCAGTCAAGATCGAGGACGCGGTTATATACAGATGCCTCGGGATGAATCTCGCGGCGATGCCCCCAGACGGCTGCAATGGAAGAGTCACGTTGCAACGCTCGGCAAGCCGTGACAGCAAAGTCCGGCTGCAACATGGTATCTCCGTCCAGAAAAAGAATCAGATCGGATGCCGCGTGCCGCCAGCCCGCGTTTCGCCCTATTGCCGCAGTTGGCCTCTCCGGGCAAACTACGATCACGGTTGCGCCATGCTGGGACGCCACCTCCGGGCTGCAATCGCTCGAGGCGGAATCGACATAGATCACCTCATCCACGGCGACGCCTCGTACCTTCTGAATCGACTCAAGGCACAAGCCAAGCCGCTGCCCTTCATTGCGTCCGATCACGACAATCGAAATAGACGGTAGATCAGCGTCCGCGCGACGGTCCATAATGCTTTCAACTCCGTCCTGCATGCACACCCCACTCTCGCGCATTCTCGGCATCCACCACTTCCTCGCTTGCAGCCAGCGCGGAATTTCGCGGAAGCACACGCGCCGGAACCCCGACCGCAACGGAGTTGGAAGGAACGTCCGTGAGCACCACCGCGTTGGCTCCGATCTGCACATCGTCTCCTATCCGGATTGCGCCTAGAATTTTAGCTCCAACGCCTATATCCACGCGGTTCCCAAGAACCGGCGCTCCGCGGCGGCCGGTATGCTTCAATCCGACCGTGACTCCGTTGCGAATCACGCAATCATCTCCAAATACGGCATCGCCGCTAATGACAATTCCCCCGAAATGATCGATACGGAATCGCCGCCCCAGCGTGACCTCACAGGGAAGCTCGATGCCTGTCAGCACCTCGGAGACAGTCTTCAACACTTTATAGAGAAAGGAGAAAGGCATACGCAGCCAGCGCCAGCGAATGGTGTAGCGCCATCGTCCATAACGATACACAGCCATGACCCACAAACCCTGACGGGAGAGTTGACGGTCGTGCGTTCGCCAGTCCTCGCGGATGTTCTCGAACAAACTCAACCTCATTCTTCTGAATATACTATTCTGCGTGGATCAGCAATGCACGATAAGTTTGCGTGCTCCGATGAACGCCGCCTCCAGAGCTGAAAATAGGTCGTGGATTGCGTCAAGCACAGTGGATGCAGATGCCGCTGGATGTCGGCATCCGTATCCGCAACGGTTGTCGGGCTGGTCAGGTCCAGCACCACTATATCCGCATTGTCGATCTGCTCCTTCACGCGCGCCTTGTCGGCAGGATTAAGTTGTCCCTCCTGAAGCGTCCATACATCCGGCGAATGAATGGCCGGAAAATAGTGATGAGCACCTGTACTATACGAAAATAGCAGCACGTTCTGGCGGGCTGAAAGTTCCAGAATATTCTTCCATTCGGCCACCCAGCCCGCATCGGCGTACAGATTGGCGGTCGCCGTGGGAGACCTAATCTGCTTCCAACTTTGCCAGGTGGTGCGCACAAGGGTTGCCTGGCCTGCGATTCCAAGTGCGAGAAAGAGCGTCACCATAAACTTACGCGTGATTCTCTTCAGCAATGCCGATAACCCCAGCAGCATTCCCACAACCAGAACCGGGTCGAAGATGTAGTGCTGATGCGGTGATCCTGAGGCAACGCAGGCGAACACAGCCTGGATCAGCGCACAGAGAATGATTGCCGTGTCTCTCTGGTCCAACGCTCGCCGGATCACCATTCTACGAGCTGCCAGTATGGCGAAGACGGAGAGGCTCAGCGTACTCATCACCCACCAGCTCACCGGCGTGAAGAGAATATAGGCGGCATAACGGAGGCCGCTGTATCCCCATGGGTGGAGAAACTGCATCAGCCCCTGTCCGTATGCAAAGGTGGACTGCTTGTAATAGCTCATCCCCGCCAGAGGTGTCGCCGTTGCGAGAACGGAACTCCACCCAAACTGGCAGGCCAGCAAAAACGCGAGCGCCATATACGTTAGCACTCCCGGAGCAAGCGCGCGAAGCAGACTCCGAGCGGAACGGGAAGGCTTGATGAGCCAATCGAGAAATAGAAATGCTGTCAACAACGCTGTCATTACCAACGGCAGCGACGGCACGCTCCAACAGCCTATTGCAGAGATCGCGATGCCAATGTCCAGCCTTCCCAGCAGCACAAAGAGCAGCGCAAACAGAAGGGATAGCTGGACGAGTGAATAGGGGAGATTGGGATTGACCGGGTTGACCATCCGGCTCATAGCCAGCATCGCCATAAGCCATATCGGCTCACTGGGCAGATAACTCAGAAGGAGCGCGCAGAAAAGCGCCATCAGGACCATGGTGGCGACAGCGCATCCGAGCAAAGGCCAATAGCCTCTGCCTAACAGGACAAAGAGCCAGTGCTGGATTGAAACCGGCAGCAGTCCGTAGGCATAGTATGTGTCGATGCCCAGCCGGAGATGCTGGTCCAAAAGGTAATCCAAATTCAGAAAGCTACCGCGGTCCTTCAGTATCCAGAGATCCAGCGAGAATACTACCGGCCAGGAAAGAAGGTAGATTGCCGTGAACGATCCAAGAATCCAGGCAAAACGCGCCGCCGTCCCATCTTCTACCTTCGGCTGAAATTCGATTGAGCATGGTGGGATTCCAATTGTGCTTTTACGGTCGCGCATGATTCGTCCCTTTGCCGCGTTGCAGTTATAGCGTTTGGCTGGTGCCGACTGCCCGCGCGGGCACACCCACAACCGTTACTCGTGCCGGTACATCGCGGGTGACCACTGCGTTGGCCCCAACGGTGGCGCCGTCCCCGATGGTGACACCTCCCAGAACAGTCACACCGCGGCCAATCCACACCTCACTGCCGATTGAGATGGGCCGTGCGTTGTGACCTGAATCGCGAATCGTCAAGCCCGGCACACGAACGTGATTTGCATCGCGGATGCTGGTGTACTCGCCGATCATCGTGCCTTCGCCGATTGTAATTCTGTCGCGCGCTACGATGTGAACCCCGCGCGAAATCACGACTTTGTCGCCGATCTCAATTGATCCGCTCTCTTCTGTTTCCAGATACAACGCGGGATACAGGAGCACGTCCTTTCCAAAGCGAATCATGCCCGTGCCATGCACTTCCGGCGGACCAAGAACCACCACCGACGCATCAACCGATAAAGCCAGACTGGACGAAAGCAGTGCGTGGTTGCGTATGCGCTCCAGGTGTCTCCGCAGTCCCGACGTTGCCCGGTAGAGCGACGATAGGAGCGATGTTAGTGACAACTTGAGCTTGCGGCGCATCGTATGAACGGACATATATATCTCCATCTTTCCGGCAGATGCGCTCACCAGGGCTGTTCTGGAGAATAACGCCCGCCTTTCGTATCACGCCACGCCTGGTACATGATCGAGATCATGGATCGATCAGCGCGGGCTATGGCGCGGCGATCCGGATTCCTGCTCCACCGCCTGCGCTGCGATCGCAGCCAATACCATACCGCCTCCACCATCATTGTCAACCATGCGAACAACCCATGATGCTTCCGGTAATAAAGCAACATACTTCGCATGCGCCATAACGTGAGCTGCGCGCCGGTGCGTGAGAGTTGAAGCGACCGGACCTGACGTGAGGACTCGCCACCGATATGCACGACCACGATATCCGGCCAATACCAGATCGAGTACCCTGCGTTCTTGATGCGTTTGCACAGGTCAACTTCCTCGTAATAGAGAAAGAATCGCGGATCGAAAAAACCGACGGACTCCAGCACTTCAGCGCGCACAATCGAGTAGGCGCCGGGAACCCAGTCGATCTCGGCAGCTTCCATTGGGCTTGCCCAGGTGCGGTCAACGCGTCCAAAGAAACGAGAGCTCGGAAAACGTGCCGCAAGCCCGGAAAGAACAAGCAAGTCGCCAACAACCGTGGGAAACATACGTGCTGAAGGCTGCAACGATCCATCGCGTCCAATCAGGCGCCCGCCGCCAAGGCCCGCGCCGGGGTTCGCGTCCATGTGGGCTACGGAGCGCTGCAGCGATCCTTCTGTCAGGAATGCGTCGGAGTTGAGGAGCACAAGATAGCGCCCGCCTGCCGACCGGAAGCCTATGTTGTTTGCCGGACCAAATCCGAGATTGACATCACTGCGCATCAACAGCACATCCGGAAACTCCTGCACGACCATCTCAGGAGAACCGTCCGTTGAAGCATTATCGACCACAATGACCTGGACGCGCAGCGAACCTCTCTCGCGAAAGACCGATTGCATGCATTCCCGCAGCAGGTCGCGCGTGTTGAAGGACACGATCACTATGGAGACATCGAACTGGAACGAAGAAGAAGTCAAATGATGAACAGTCCTTTCACATGCTATTGGGTACATTCTCGCGAAACACAGATGCGAGCGATCTAACATTTTCCGGCAAATTGTAAAGATTGTGGACACGCTTGCGGCCAGCAAGCCCAAGGCTGTGCCGCAGGAGCGGATCTTCGGCGAGGCGTTCGAGCGCAGCTGCCAGCACTTCCGCATCGGAGGCGGGAACAATCAGTCCATCGAGTCCATCGCGAATCAGTTCGTGAATTCCGGCAATACTTGTGCTGACGCATGGCACCTCCATCGCCATCGCCTCCATCAGCGCAACTGGAACACCCTCGGCAAAACTGGCCAGAGCGAAGATGTCCGCTCGTCCCAGAAACTGGCGCGTCTCGTCGTGGCTCTTTGCTCCTTCAAAGATAGCTGGAATACCCTCTTTCTCCGCGAACGCCTGCAAATGTTGAAGGTTCGGCCCATCGCCCACCAGACGCACCTGGATTTCGTGCCCTCTGGAGAGCAGGATAGCGCAGGCGCGCAACAGAATAAGCTGGCCTTTCGACGGAACCAGCCTGCCCACACATAGAATCTCCAGCACGTGATCCGGCTCACGCTCCGGCGGCATCGGTAAGAATACATTTAGATCAACGCCCAGGCGCACCACGCGCATCTTGTCCCAGTGCTCAGGAGCAGCAACGCGCATGAGTTGGCTACGGCAAAAGCTGCTGATGCACAGGATGAACTTTGCCTGTTCGACTTTCTGGCGAAGATAAAACTTCTCCTCATCGTAGAATTCGTCCGGGCCATGCACGGTCAGGGAGTATGTGAATCCCCATGACATGGACGCTAGCATACCAACCGTCGCTACCGGCCCGCAGAAATGGATGTGCAGATGTTGATGACCGCGAGAGCGCATCCAGTCACCCAAAATTAGCGCTTCCGCGAAGTAAAAGACCGCATAAAGAGTGGCTTTTGGGTCCCATTGTCCAAGGCGCAGAGCAGCCCGCAACCCGCGGACAAACACCATCGGTCTCAACAGAAGCGTTCTGGCCGCAACCAACGCTGCCCGTTTGGCGCCCGCGGACTTGATGTAGAAGGTCCTTTCCATTTCTTCAATCTCGGCCTCGGGCATCAACGAGCGTGAACGGTCAGGCTGGTTGATGGATGCGGCCTCGACAGTGAAGCCATGCTTTCTCAGTTCTTGAATTTCGTTCAGGAAGAAG
>CAWJDN010000282.1:0-3548 GCA_963840985.1 uncultured Acidobacteriaceae bacterium | reverse complement strand
TTTTTATGTATTTGCTGGAACCATCGTATTGCTATGGGAGAGCCTTTTCGTGTGCAACGCGCGTTAGCATGAGGCGAACCGCATCGGAAACGGTCAAGCCAATCGCCCGGAGAACTGTGGCTGCCTCCTCTTTGATCTCTGCATTGATGCGTGTCTGAACAAGTGAATTTGCGGGCATTGTGCACCTTCCGTGAATTACATTGTAATTCATTTTATGGGCAAATGTCGAGAAGATAGATATGTGGGAGTGTTTGACTCGTCCAGGAGCAACCTTCAATCGATGCACCGGGAAAATTATGCCGATAAGTGTATTGGAATGTATAGGCTCCCTTCACGCCAGCGAGCAAAAATCGCTCTCTACCAACCCTAGAAGCAAGTGCCGCTTCTTGGGGGTCCCGGTCGTTGGGGACCCCGAGCCCTTGTGGACCCCGGCAGAGCGGAGGATGGAGTACCCAGGCTTTGTGGTTCGTTCTAGGGTACGGCGCCCGACAAAAAATGTCTAGCGACCTGTCCAGCGACCTATCTTATGACGTGTTCTTGCATTCTTTATTCTTGGAGCCTTTTTTGTACTCGGAGCTTTCTGTGTAGTAATCACCCATTGAAAGCTCCATCCTTCCCGTTTTTCCTGATCAGTAAGGTTGCGGATGAGTCGGTCAACGGTCATCACTGCGGATGATTTTCTTTTGACAATACAAACAGTTTTAATCGCTGATGAATCATCCTTGATCTTCTGAATTTCGTAATTAATCTTCTCCTCACCCACCATCATTCCCTCCAAACAAAAAAGTATAGATTTATATCGTTATTCTCTCCATTAAGTCGTCTGCTTGCTGGATGACTTGAAGCACATCTGACGGTATCCTAGCTTTAATGTCTCCACAGAAAACACAGAAATGGAGGTCTTGATCCTTCCATGACAAGGGCATAGCTTTCCGATCCTTGCATAAACTGACCGAAAAATTGCAATCATGCCAAACCCTCAAGTATTTTTCATCACATTCGCAGGCCATAAGATTTCTCCTTCCCTAATAATCAATCATTACTCCTTGTTCGAAAAGCCCGCAACAACAAAATGAAATATGAAGAAATTATTTTTCTTGGTTCCTGCGCTCTCTGGAGCGCGCGCAGCCAGAACTACAGGAGCAGATCACTATGATGCTATTGAATCTCTTTCAGACGGTCACAGCCCCATTGGTTGCCCATCTTGCAGCCCTTGGTGAGAAGTTGCCGGGCCTTCTCAGAATCCTTTGCCACTCCAAGACCAAGCCGATAATAGTTCCCGAGATTGCTGCACCCGTCTGCACTGCTGAGGATGCAGGCTTTGGAAAAGAGCGATACAGCGCGAGCATCGTCCTTTTCAACTCCCTGTCCATTGCTATACATGTCACCGAGATTGTTACAACCTTCGGCTTCACCTGCATCACAGGCCTTGGAATAAAAGGCTACGGCCTGAGAAGAATCCTTTGCTACTCCCTGTCCATTGTCATACATCATGCCGAGGCTATAGCAACCATGTGAAATGCGCCCTTTGCAGGCTTTTGTATAGAATTCCACCGCACGAGAATAATCCTGCGTTACACCTCGACCTTCCTCATAGAGTTCGCCGATTGCTAAGCACCCATAGGCATCGCCAGCATTACAGGCTTTTGTGGCGAGCTTAGCTGCTCGAGAGTCATTTTGCGCGACACCTTTGCCTTGGTCATATAAATAGGCAAGATCTGCGCAGCCGCGAGCTATTCCCGCATCACAGGCTTTATTGAAGAGTGGCGCAGCTTCCGCGTAACGGTTCTGATCAAGGAGCGCCTCTGCCTTTTGCTCATCTCCAACTGGAACAATCAACGTAAGGCCTTTTGGCAATGTAATATCTTTTGGCGGAGTAGGAGTATAAGTAAGCCCGAGTTTCTTCGCTTCTGCTTCATAATCAACTGGTGCGCTGCTCGGCGTTTTTGGCCAGAATATCCGCGCCGTGACGATAACTGTCACAAGAAGCAAGGCGATTGATGCGACCCAGACCCAGATAGTCACACGCCTGGAACGCTTTCCTCCTAGCTGTTTCCCATTCTCTTTGACGGTTTCCCGATGCGCCTTGGGAGCAACCAACCGCACAGCGTCAAGCAGGCCGAGCAACTCGGCAACATCTTTGGGGCGGTCATTGCGGTCTTTGGCGAGGAGGCGCAGAACGAGCACGTCGAGGCCTTGACAGTTGACGAGATCGGGGCGGAGAGTGCTGGGTGGTTGGGGTGGGGTGGTCTGGTGCTGGCGAGCCCAGCCTTCGTAGTTTTCGGCGTGGAAGGCGGTCTGGCCGGTGAGCATTTCGTAGAGGAGGCCGCCGAGGGCGTAGAGATCGGTGCGTCCGTCGAGCTCGGCGGCGGGGGTTCCGCGCCATTGCTCGGGAGCGGCGTAGGCCATGGTGAGCAGAGTTCCGCCGGTGCGGGTGTAGGCGGTGCTGGACTCCTTGGTGGCGACGATGCCGAAGTCGGCGATCTTGGGAAGCCATGTGTCGCCGTCGCGGGCCATGAGAATGTTTTCCGGCTTGATGTCGCGGTGAACCATTCCTTTGGAGTGGGCCGCGCCGAGGCCTTCGGCGATTTGGCGGGCGATGGAGAGGGCGAGGGGGACGGGGAGAGCGCCTGAAGGCAAATGCAGGTCCTTCGACTCCCCCTTCGCTGCGCTCAGGGTCCGCTCAGGATGACAAGCATTTAGCAGGCCGCGCAGGTCGGGGCCGTCGACGAATTCCATGGAAAAGAAAAGGCTGTCATCCTCGGCAGCTTCCAGGTCTCCGCAGTCCACGACATTGCGGTTGCGAATCTGCCGCAGAGTGCGCACCTCGCGCAGGAAACGGCCGGTGAAGGCCTGGTCGCGGCTCAGCTCGGGAGATAGAAATTTGAGGGCGCGCGGCTCGTCCATCAGAATGTGCTGGGCAAGATAAACGGCTCCCATGCCGCCCTGACCAAGCTTGCGGAGGATGCGGTAGGTCTTGTGGATCACCATGCCCGGCTCTGAGGTCGCGAATCTCGTTGAGCAGATGGCCGTGGATGGGGCAGGCGGTGTGGCTGTCGGGATAGCCGGAGTCGCATTGCGGGCAGGTTTTCATTGGTTAGCTCTTTTGAAATTTGCGGCGGAATCATTGTTCCACTCCGCGCTGGAGAATGCAATGGCGGACGCTCGCCTACACGGCGCGATGCGGATGGCGGCTGGGGCTGTTGGTAGAGCCGAAGGTGAGCGTGAAGTGAGAAAAGGAGCTTTAACTGTTATTGATTCCTGCATAAATAATCTCCTTGCGCCGTCCCTACGGGACTCCGTAACAAACTTGTGAAATCCCTTTTCCCCACGCTGAAGCGCGGGGCTAACCAACCCTGCGCCTCCGGCGCGTTTTTATGGAATCTCTTTTCCCCACGCTACCACCCCAAGAAACAAAGACCGTTTCTTGGGAACCCCGGTGAAGCGCGGGGCTAACCAACCCTGCGCCTCCGGCGCGTTTTTATGGAATCTCTTTTCCCCACGCTACCACCCCAAGAAACAAAGACCGTTTCTTGGGAACCCCGGTG
>CAWJDN010000281.1:0-4147 GCA_963840985.1 uncultured Acidobacteriaceae bacterium | reverse complement strand
TCATTCCTCTGGGCGCATTCTACGGACCGGACCCGTGCATGGGAACTGTCGGAGATGGTTGTGCGGGACCGAACGGGCAGGTGAACTCGATTGAAAACATACAAGGTAATCTCCCCAACGACTATCGCCCCTATCCAAATTACGCGAGCATCAACGTTCCGACCCATAAGGCGTGGGGCAACTACAACGCCCTGCAGGCACAGTTGAGGAAGGATGCCGGAAGCTTCCAGTTTGGCGCCAACTTCACCTGGTCGAAGACCCTGGCGGTCCGTGGCAACTGGGACACGGGCGGCATCAGCGACCCGATCAACATGAGTCACGATTATGGAATTACCTCCTTCAGCCGGCCTTATGTTATCAGTGGCAACTATTCCTGGGTGGAGGGAATCAAATACCACGGCAGCCGGATTTTGGCCGGAGTGTTCAACGGATGGGAAACGTCAGGAGTGGTCACGCTGCAGGCCGGACCAGACCTTTCGGTTATGGCTGGCAACAATTTCGGACTCGGCGGCCAGGTAACTTACTACACCCCTGGTTCCGGTGGGCAACAGCAAACGAACAGTATTGGGATCGGCAACACCACCTGGCTTGGCACTTCGGATTACAACTTGCAGCCAGTCATGACCTGTGACCCGCGCTCGGGCCTGTCAAAGAATCAGTTCGTGAATGGAAACTGTATCGGTCTCCCGCCCCAGGGAACGGAGGGCGTGTGGAACCTTCCCTACATACCCGGGCCGAAATACTTCAGATGGAATATGTCCATTATGAAGGACTTCAAGATCAGCGACCGGCAGAACATACAGTTCCGCGGGTTCGCGGACAATATCCTCAACCATCCCCTCACTTCCTTTAGCGGGCTGGATCCATCCAATCCTCTGACCCTCCAGGTGGGAGATGCATCTACATCTCACTACACGACGCTGCAGGATGCGCTGAACGGGGCAAAGGTATTGAATCCCACTATCTTTGGTGGAACCCTCTACAAGAGGGGACAGCGCATTGTCGAACTCGGATTCAAGTACAACTTCTGACCGCGCCGGGAGAGCGTATTTTGCGCTCTCCCACGCAGCGAATTCCGCTTGAAAAGCGAGGAGACGGTGATGGAACAGGAAAACAGAATTGATATGCGGCTACGGCCCGCAATTTGGAGGCTTCAAATGTTGAGCAAAGTTTGGATGAAGGGTTGGACGCGGCGGTCAGGATGGCTGATGATTCTGACAGCACTGGCCTGGATGGTGTTGTCAACCTCGGCGCAAGCAAGTTCGTTTGTGCCGCCGCCGATTATTGTTTCGTCCACGGGAACAGTTTCGGCGACGGGGTTGGCTGGCGATGAGTCCGATGTGGCTGTGGATGCCTGCGGGAATATCTATGCGCTTCAGCAGTTCGGCGGCGAGGTGGATATGATTCCCGCCGGAGGGGGTGCGGCCACGGTGGTTATGGCCGCAGGAGGCGCCGGCTACGCTGAGGCAGTCATGTCCATGGACGCCGCAAAAAACAACCTGTATGTCGAGCAGGGAACTTCAGGCGCCGTAAAAATTCCCATCAATCATTGCGTGCCGCAAACCTCTTCAACCACTTCGATCGGCGTCGGCAATCTTCCCGAAGCCAGTAACGGCTGGGGCTACTTGAGTTGGTACTTCAGCGCCTCTGCCGTGGCCGGGGATTCAGCGGGAAATGTTCTCATCGCAACCAATACTGCCTGCTGCGCCAATTCCAACAATCTGGTGGAGGAGTATGTATCTGGAGGGTATTCATCGGGAGCATATCTACTGGGCTGGGCGACGAATTTGGCTAATCCGATCACCTCGATTGCCGTCGACTTCAACAATAACCTCTACATAGTTATGGGCGGCGCTCTCTACGAGTTGCAGATGACCACACCGGCCACCTCTTCAGCTCAGGCTGTGTACAGTTCGACTCCAGTGCTCTTCGGCAGCGGATATTCAACCAATGTCGTGGGCGTAGCCGTCGATAGCTTTGGAAATCTTTACGTTGCCGACGGAGGGAACTCTGCTATTTACGAGATTCCTTACGAAACCAACGGCAGTACGTCGGCACTGAATCCCTCCGATCAATTCGTTGTGGCAACAGGCGTGACGGTCGAGAATCCTGTAGCGCCAGATTTATTGGGAAACCTTTATTTCGCCAATGACGGCGCCTCGGTTTATAAGCTCTCGCTGGGCAGCGCAAATCTGGGTACGGTGGCTGTGAACAGTTCCTTGACCGCAACGGCCGTTGTGGTGTTCAACGCCGCAGAGACGCCCGCGTCCATTACGTTCTCTCCTAACAGCGCCTTTACCTCAACAGGCGGAACCTGCGCGGCCGGCAGCTACACCACGGGCGACTCCTGCACCATCAATGCAAAGTTCGCTCCTACGCAACCTGGAGTTTCCGTCAGTGGAATCACGCTGGCTGACGCGAGCAACAACGTGCTGGCCACGGCCTATCTCTCCGGCACAGGCCTGGGCGCCGGTATCACGCTGGATTCCGGTGCGGTTACCTCATTCGGTAGCGGCTTCTCTTCTCCGCAGTCGATTGCCGTCACCTCGGCCGGCGGCTACTACATTGCCGACTCCGGAGCTCATGCCGTACTGTATTTCGCTACTCCAACCTCGTCCCCGGTTTCGATCGGCAATCATCTTAGCGCACCGCTGGGCGTGGCCGTCGATGGCGTGGGCAATGTGATCATCGCCGACACCGGCAACAACCAGATCGTCGAAGTGCCGGTCATCAATGGCGTTCTGACCAACGCCGCGCAGATCACGATCGTTACGGCTTCAGTGCCGAACGGCAGTGGCGGCACGACGCCGACTCCGATTGCCGGCGCAGTGCTCAAAGCGCCTGCTGGAATCACCATCGATGGGCAGGGCAATCTGTACATCGCCGATACCGGCAACAATCGCATCGTCTATCTCCCCTACAACGGGAACTGGAATGTCACCAACGCTTCGGTAGTCGGTTCCGGTTTCACCGCACCCTTGGCGACCGCTGTTGATCCGTCCGGCAATCTCTACGTGGCCGACTCCGGCAGCGGCCAGATTTACAAGCTGCCGCAGCCTTTCGGCAGCGGAGTTCAGGAGTTGGTCGCCGTCGGCTATAACAACCCCTCATCGATGGCCACCGACGCTTCCGGCAGCCTCTTCGTAGTCGATCAGGGCGCAAACACAATTCTCCGTATTCCCAACATCTCCGGCGCGCTCAGTCCCAACGCCGCCATCGAGGTTGGATTCGGAGTTGCTGCTCCCTATGGCGTGGCTGTGGATACAACCGGAAATCTCTGGGTGACCGATGCGACCAACAAAGCCGCCTATCAGGTGAATCGGGTCAGTATCACAGATTCGTTCGGCGATTGGGCGCTCAGCACGCCCAGCGGCCCTTTGCCGATTAATGTGGAAAACGAAGGCAACCAAGCCTTGGTCTTCAATACTCCCTTCTATACTGCATCCGGCAATACCGGAGACTTCAGCCTCGGTACGCCCACGGGCGCTGAACCCGCTTGCGCTGATGGTGGGACGGTTCCCATTGGTGCAGTTTGCGAGATGGATGCCATCTTCGATCCATCCGCGTCTGGAACCAGGACGGACACTCTGGCTCTTTCTAGCAACGCACAAAATACAGCCGCGTCCCAGGTGGTTCTCACCGGTGTAGGCACCTCCGGAAGCGCCACCACGACGGTTCTGGCGGTGAAGTCTCCGACCGGCACGCCGTCCTTTGGACAAGCCATCACGCTGACGGCTACCGTTACTTCCACCGGCGGAACACCCAATGGCAGCGCGCAGCTTCTGGTGGATGGAATTATCGCCGGAGAAGCACCGCTGAGCAGCGGCGGCGTAGCCACCTTCTCGCTCCCCATGGGCCTGACCGGCGGAAGCCATTCGCTGCAAGCTGTCTATCTGGGCACAACCTCCTTTGCTGGCAGCACCTCGGCTGTACTGCTGATTTCGGTCAGCACCGCGGCCACGACTACAACTCTTACCATTACTCCGCCGTACGTCAGTCCGAACAGCGTACTTACTGGAGGCTCCGTAACCTTCACTGCAACCATCAACTTCGCTGGTGTTGGCATTCCGACGGGAATTGTAACGTTTGCTACGGGCGGTACAACGCTGGGCACGGCAAGTGTGGCTCCGGCTGCCGGAGGATTATT
>CAWJDN010000280.1:0-5674 GCA_963840985.1 uncultured Acidobacteriaceae bacterium | reverse complement strand
TCATTGTGCTGGAGCGCAGTTACTACGTATTGCTCTCATAGAGGCTGTCACCATGGATTGCACTGAATGCGTCAAAACGCTTATTGCCGCTCATGCTGACGTGAACGCTAAGAATGACGACGGATTTACTGCGCTCATGTGTACTGCAGGCGAGTTATACTTCGACCGCGCTAGAGCAATAAAAGGCGCTGCTGGAAACCTTGCCCGACTCAAAGCATTGATTGCCGCTGGTGCGGATGTGAATGCTAAGAACAACGAAGGCATCACGGCGCTTATGCTTGCGGCTGAATCGGGAATCGTGAACGACTTGAAAGCATTGATCGCCGCTGGAGCCAAAGTAAATGAAGGGGAAGGTGGTGACGGAACGGCGCTTATGTATGCTGCATCTTCTGATTGCGTGGAATGTGTAAAGGCTCTTATCACCGCCGGTGCGTTTGTGAATGTTAAAGATAAGAATGGTAGGACAGCGATCTCACAGGCCGCTCTTGGGGATAACACGAACAGCCTCAGGGCGCTTATTGTTGCGCACGCTGACGTAAATGTGAAGGATAACATGGGGCACACGCCGCTCATGGGTGCTGTACGCTTGGGAAAGGTGGACCAAGTTAGAGCATTGATTGCCGCCGGCGCGGACGTGAATGCAAGGGACAACGAAGGTACGACGGTGCTCGGATTGACGAACTCCGAAGATGTTGCCGCCATCCTGCGAGCTGCGGGAGCAACGAAATAGGCGCTTTATGCTATCGACGGAGCGTTACAACGTCAACGGAGATGCGTGGAGTTCCGGCGGCAATTATTATGCGTACGACCCGGAAAGCCATCTCATCTCGATGAATCGCGGCGCGGTAACGCTGCTTTACGACGCCTTCGGCAACCTGATCGCCTCAACCGGTTCCACGCCCAATAGCTATCTCTATCGCGGCGAACAATACGACTCCGATCTTGGAATGTACTACCTGCGCGCTCGTTGGTACAATCCGGTAACCGGACGATTCCTTTCCAGAGACCCTGAAGACGGCTATGTCAAAGACCCTGTTTCGCTGCATAAGTATCTTTATGCCAATGGCGATCCGGTGAATCTGATCGATCCCCGTGGCCGAGCTGCTATTTTACAATTTATCTTTACCACGCCTGATGTTAGTACGGATACTGAGATAGCGGCCGCGGCTTTGATGCACGGTGCGGCACAGTGGGTGGCAGTTGCTCAGTTATATACGGGAATTGCCTATCTCACAGTTCAGGATATTCTGCTTGAAGTGGCAGCGGCCGAAACAACTGGGCTTTTGATAAAACTAATTGCTTGTGAGGCTATTGGAGCTGGAGTTGCCGAATTTATTTCCAATGAAAACAACACCGAGTTGCAGAAGTTTATTGTTGGTGAGATATTTGCACATGGGTGCTATGGCTACATTGAACCCTACCCGTTTTAGCGATGTATCGAAGGAGGAAACCGACCCATGAAGCCAGAAGAGAAGGCCTCAGTTACTTTCACCAAGCCCGGACCGTACAGGGCGCAGGTTCCAAGTGCGTTAGCAGGGATTGGAGGCGGGCTCATAGTAGTTCTACGCAGCCCTGGGCATATTACCGAAATCGACGCAATTGGCATTATCGCAGCTGCAATTGTTGTGTTATTCGGGCCGAAGGATCGGACGTTCTGGTTCTTTGCCGGGATCGTAGTAGCTGTCTTATTGATCCAGGCCCTTCCCCAATTGCATACCATTTCTGCACACTAAGCCTTGGTTGGCTAGGATTCATCCTTCGATTGTTTCAAGCGAAGGGGCAGATACCAGATTCACTCCGGAAGAAACTTTGAGTTATACTTACTACGCGAGCGGCAACGTGGAAAGCATCGCCTCCTCCAACGCGAACGGCGTCTCGGTCACGCTGACCTGGGACGAGTTGAACCGCCTCTCGACGGTGATCGACAATCGTCTGCCTTCGGGCGCGAACACGGCTGTTTATACTTATGACGCGGCGGGCAACGTCGCTAATGCCACTTATCCCAACGGCTTCCAGACAACCTTCACTTATGACCAGTTAAGCCGTTTGACGGCGGTCTCGACTCCTGTGTCGAGTTACAACTACCAACTGGGTCCAACAGGAATCCGCACCGGCGCGGTCGAGGGCAACGGACGGACTCTGACATGGAACTACGACGGGATTTACAGGCTCACGAACGAGACGATCACTTCCGATCCGAGCAACAATAATGGCAGTGTCGCATACGGACTTGATCCCGTCAGCAATCGTCTCTCGCAGACTTCGTCTCTTCCCGGCATCAACTCCGGCAGCTGGACCTACAATGCCGACGACCAGATTTCGTCAGAGACATATGACGCAGGCGGCAATGTCATCTCAGCGAACGGCTATGTGATGACTTACGACGCCGAGAATCATCTGATTTCCAAGATCGGCAACGGAACAGTAGTCACGATGGTTTATGATGCTTTTGGAAATCGTGTTGCAAAAACCGTAAATGGCGTAACAACAAAGTATTTGGTAGAAGATGCTGTAAACCCAACTGGCCTCCCGCAGGTCTTGGAGGAGGTGCAGAACGGCGTGGCAGTGCGTACCTATACGTATGGCTTGCAGCGAATCAGCGAGAATCAAGTCATCAATGGCTCATGGACTCCGAGTTTCTATGTTTACGACGGTTCCGGTTCGGTTCGTCAACTAATCAATTCCGTTGGCGCGGTTACGGATGAGTACGAGTACGACGCCTATGGAAACTCCTTCACGAAGCAAGGAACGACACCGAACAACTATTTGTATCGTGGCGAGCAATTTGACTCCGACTTGAGCCTGTATTATCTGCGCGCCAGATACTACAATCCCGCCACCGGCAGGTTCATGAGCCGTGATCCTGAAGATGGCATAGCCAAAGATCCAGCGTCGCTGCATAAATAGCTTTACGCCAATGGTGATCCTGTGAATATGGTGGACCCCACCGGACGCGGCGTCATGTGGGAGACAATTAAGTTAAATGCGGCATTGCTTGCATATGCTGGATATCAATATTTTATGAGAGTCGGTGTGATTCCAATTTATCATGGGGTCGGGTCACTTGCGTGCGAGGCAGCAACATTGAAGAATGTATATGATTTACTTGGCAGATATTTCTATCGCTTTACGGACATTCGATGGTGGGGCGTAGACCCGGACGAACCGCTGGATCCGACTAAGTCTCCATTCGATAATTGGTGTAGTGATATTATGGGTCATTGAGCACCGGTGTTTACAATCATTCTCGAACTTTGAGAGAAAGTACGTAGCTGGCATCAGTGATAACATCAAATCCGAACTTCAGAAATGTCGCGACTGTAACATTTTACTGAAGCAAATTGTATGTCAAGGAGACATCTATGAGTACGAATGGTAGATTCCTTTCAATCGATTCATCGAAAGCCTACCCCATTGGTTCGCTCTGGCGCCGTATTCTTGCTTTCGTTGTAGATGGCCTTATCCTCTATGCCGTTGGACGCGCAGTTGGGGCCGCATTGTTCGACACGCTTTCGAGAATAGGACCGTGGGGACGGCTAGTTGGATTCTGCTTAACCCTTGTATACTTTGCGACCATGGAAAGCAGGATTGGGGGCGGTCAGACTTTCGGTAAACGATTGTTACGACTGAGGGTTGTCAACGCTCAAGGAAGCTTGATTTCATGGGAACGGTCAGCCGTCCGCTATACCATTTGTGCCATTCCCTATTTTTTTATTGGATCAAAGTATTCAGTGCAAATTATGAATTGGGTTATTCTCACTTTGATTATATTCACTGTATTTGGTATTGGCGTTTCTAATCTTTATCTCTTGATTTTCAACAGTCGCACTAGGCAAGGGCTTCATGATGTTGCAGTCGGGACGTTTGTTGTCAAACCCGGTGTAGCCGGGCCTTTAAATCCAGAACCAATCTGGAATCTGCATTGGTGGGTTATCATCTGCTTCTTGTTTATGATCGCCCTAACAGCATTATCCAAGGGGATTAGCGTCGATTGGCAACAGAAATCAGGCTACGTCAGTCAGCACTTACAGGATGAACGACTGATTGAAAAACTGGGCGGTGTTCAGATGGCTGATGTGCTGATATGGAGCCCAATTCGGTCGGACAGTGGTACACGTGGGAACTTTCTTCCGAAGAAAGAGCCTGCTACTGTTATTGTTCAATGGACGGGGAAAATAGAGGCCCGGGAGGCCTTTGCCGACCAAGTGGCAAGAGTCATTCTCCAAAACGATCCACATGTGCAGAAGCAGGAGTTGATTCGGATTGAAATTGGCCGCAGCTATGATCTGGGCATTGCCTCCGGTAATGACTTGTCGATATTTATACACACACCAATAGAGTGGTCCCAACGTGTGCAAGGGATAAGTGGTGCAGGTCCACATAATTGAAGCTGGGTGCCCCAGAGCCTGCACTGAGCGAAGTCGAAGTGTCCCGATATTGGGACGTTGGAACTAGTAGGTCACGTGATAAACATCGGCTATGACACCAAAGCCGCCCCCGCCGGCACGCTGACGTATAGCTACGACGGTGCAGGCAATCTTGCGTCGATCTCGTCGAACCATGTCAACGGCATTCAGGTTAGCTATGCCTGGGATGAACTCAATCGGCTCAGCACTGTGACCGACAGCCGCTTGCTTGGCAATCAAACCACCACCTACACCTACGATCCGGCCAGCAACGTGGCCACGGTCGCCACTCCCAACGGTTTGACCTCCGGCTTCAACTACGATCAAATGAACCGGCTCACAGAGATGTCCACGCCGGTCTCCAGCTACACCTACACGCTCGGCCCTACTGGCAATCGCACCAAGGCAGTCGAGTCCAACCACAGCCGCACTGTTATCTGGAGCTATGACGACATCTACCGCCTGACCGGCGAAAGCATCAACTCCGACGAGCCTCAAAATAGCGGTAGCGTCAACTACGGTCTCGACCCTGTCGGCAACCGCACCTCGGTCAACTCCACCTTCAACGGCTTCAACCCCATCGCAGGCGTCTACAATGCTGACGATCAAATCTCCTCGGAATCGGGGTTCCTTACAAACCTCCTGGGCTGCTGCTCCCAAAATTAGAACCAAGAGTCGATCGGCATCCGAGCTGAAATGGCCGTCGATAGTTCGGAATAGCGCAATCGGCACCTCCGCGAAGACATTACCCTCATAGAGGCATTCCATTAAGTGACTCAAAGCCGTAAAAGACATCCAGACGGCGAACTGCTCCGGTACGCTCGAATATAGCGGCGCTGGTCTGCTCGTCGAGGCAGAGCGCATCAATCGTATGGCGAGAGCCGTCATGCCGGGTGATCTCGATCTTTTGCGGCCCGGAACGACGCGCAATCACGGGAACCTGGCAGGTGGTGAATGCCATGGTACCGGGATCAAGATCGAGGGTGTGTTGGCGGTTGTCAATGTCGTAGAAATCGAAACGCGAGGGCTGCGTCAGAAACTCGTTGCTGCTGACCAAGTGCCGGTGGAATCCGAGACGTCCCTCTTCGACGACAACGCCCATTTCGCCGAGCCGCGAGATGAGGTCCTCTTTTACCTGACCCGTCATGCCAGGCTGCTGCACTCCGGCAAAGCCTGGTGTATGGGAGTAAGGATCAGTAGGAATCGCGGGTTACTGATAAGAACATCTGAAAGGCTGCAAATCATTGGGCAGCTGGATCAGGGCGCTC
>CAWJDN010000279.1:0-4409 GCA_963840985.1 uncultured Acidobacteriaceae bacterium | reverse complement strand
TTATGTAACCTGCTCAACTAGAGTACGTATTGCTAAAAGAGGAAGCCAGGAAGTAGACTGGAAGGGTCCAGGCATGCCGGGGGTACAGGACACGGATGCGGATACAGTATTTGCCAGTCTGGTTCTTCTCGATGCTGCGAACGGTAGTCGTTGCGAATGCTGGAGGATCGAGGTTGTGAGGTTTTTTTCATGGTGAAGACGATGAATTTCTCTACAGAGTTCAAACGGGGCAAGTGGCCGGGGACTGCTCCTTCAACATCCTGAAAAGCTTGTGAGCAAGACCCTTCCGGGCAAGCCCAAGACTTAAACACAGAATAGGGTAGCGGGCCGGAGCAGAGACGGCAAGGGGGCAGCTGTGAATTACTTTTCCTTTTTGTTTTCTGTAAGTTAGATTAGGTTAAGTCGCCGAATCCGCGCATTTTTTCTGGCATCAGCTTCAGTGTGCCGTCCTTCTTCATGCGCTCTTCCAAGGCAGTGTGGAAGGCCTCAAAAGCCAGGTTGCGTTTGGCCTGAAGGAGGTTATCGGTGATGGTCTTCTTCTGTTTCTCCAGATCCGCGGGATTAGCTTCGTCTTTCTCCAAGACTTGATAGACAACCCAGTTGCGTTGAGCAAACCGGCCAGAAAAGCAGCCAAGGTGAGCCAAAGCCAGTGCCAATCAATGAATAGGGGAAGGCTGGGGAGTTGCATCGTCGAATTTAATTCTACAAGGCCAAGGAATAGGCAAGGGATTGCTAAGCGTCGGGGCAGAATTCTGGAGATAGAAGTGCAACCAGCGGCTCAGGTGTAGACTTCCAAAATCGGGATTTTTTATGAAGAGACGTATTGCATTATTAGCCGCATTGGTCCTGCTGACGGCTTGCGGCGTGTCCGCGCAATCCCCCGCGAAACCTACCGCGCAATCTCCTGCACCAACTTCCGCGAATTCCTCCCCGCAACCCACTGCACGACCTCCCGTGCAAACCTCTGTGCCAGCTTCCACACAACCATCCGCACCTACCTCCGCCAAGGCCGATCCGTGGGCCGGGTTGCGCTTTCTGCTCGGGTCGTGGGAGGCAAAGACCTGTGGCGGAGTAGCTCAGGCGCAGGCTTCGGCCGGTTACGCCTTCCGGCTGGAGCTGCGCGACCACCTCCTGGCGCGGCACTCCAGAAGCGGAGCCTGCTCTGCTCCGGACGACTTCAATTGCCAGCACAGCGACCTTCTTTACATCTATCCCACTGGCAATGGATCTGCGTTCGAAGCCATCTACTTCGACAATGAGGGCCACGTTATTCACTATGGCGTTACCACGCCCAAGCCGGGAACCGCGATCTTCCTCTCTGATCCCGCGCAGCCTGGGCCGCAGTACCGCTTGAGCTACACCTTCCTGGACGGGGTGATGAGTGGTCAGTTTGAGCTGAAAATGCCTGGCCAGACGGAGTTCACAAGCTACCTGGAGTGGAGCGGGAAGCGGCAGTAATGGGCTAAAATTGGGACGATTCTGTCGCAATTCATACCTTAAATTTCTTTAAGTGATTGAAAACAAATCGAAAATATATATGAGCGCGATACACGCATATTATCTGAGCTATATGCTATAGTTTTATCAGGTTATGTGAGCGGCTCGGACTCACCCTCCCAGCCTCACATCCAAAATCATCAGGAGGTAAACTATCATGGCAATCACTCGTTGGGATCCATTCCGGGAAGTCGTTGCATTGCAGAACCGCGTCAATTCTCTCTTCCGCGACCTGAATGAAGGTGATGACCCGGTGGCGGCAGCCAGTTTTGTGCCGGCAGTCGATATTTATGAGGACGCGCAGAAGGTAATGCTCAAACTGGAAGTGCCGGGCGTCGACCAGAAGGATCTGGACGTGCGCGTGGAGAACCACACGCTCACCGTCAAGGGCGAGCGCAAGTTCGAGACCGAGGCGCAGGAGCAGAACTTCCATCGCATCGAGCGGCGCTACGGCAGCTTCTATCGCGCCTTCACGCTGCCCACATCCGTGGATACGGAGAACGTGGCCGCCAGTTACAATGCTGGAGTGCTGAAGCTGGAGCTGAAAAAGAAGCCTGAGGCCCAGCCCAAGCAGATCGAAGTCAAGGTTGCGTAACAGCAGCAGACGACTAGCAGCGGGCAGCTCACTTTCGTCAGCTTTTGCTGTTAGCTGTCCCCTGTTAGCTGAAAGCTGAGGTTGAAATGGCTATTCGTTGGGAAAAACTGACCGTCAAGTCGCAACAGGCGATGGAGCAGGCGCAGGCGCGGGCTGCCGAACTTGGCAACCCCGAAGTGCTGCCGGTGCATCTGCTGCTGGCGCTCATCGAGGACCGCGAGGGCGTGATTCCTTCGGTGCTGGGCAAGATCGGCGTTCCTACGGAACGGCTGGAGCATGACCTACACCAGATCGAGGAGAAACTGCCGCGTGTGGCCGGAGCCGCTGCGCAGCCGGGCCTGAGTCAGGCGCTCAACAAAGTGCTGGACCAGGCCTTCCGCGAAGCCGCCAACTTCAAAGACGAGTATGTTTCCACGGAACATTTATTGCTCGGCGTTTCGCATGCCAAGAATGAGGCCGCGCGCGATGCGCTCGCCAGCGTAGGCGCGACGCATGAAGCGATTCTGAAGGCGCTGACCGCCGTGCGCGGCTCGCAGCGTGTAACGGATCAGAACCCCGAAGGCAAGTTTCAGGCGCTGGAAAAATATGCCAAGGACCTGACGGAACTGGCGCGGCGCGGCAAGCTGGACCCAGTCATCGGCCGCGACGAGGAAATTCGACGCGTGATCCAGGTGCTGAGCCGGCGTACAAAAAACAATCCGGTGTTGATCGGCGAACCCGGCGTGGGTAAGACGGCCATCGTCGAAGGGCTGGCGCGGCGTATCGTCAGCGGCGATGTGCCGGAGAGCCTCAAGGATAAGCGGGTGATCTCGCTCGATCTCGGCGCGATGCTAGCCGGAGCAAAATATCGCGGCGAGTTCGAGGACCGGCTCAAGGCGGTGCTCAAAGAGATTGATGAATCGAAAGGCGAGATTGTACTCTTCATCGACGAGTTGCACACGCTGGTTGGCGCGGGCGCGGCCGAGGGCGCTATCGACGCCAGTAACATGCTCAAGCCCGCCCTGGCGCGCGGCGAACTGCGAGCCATCGGGGCAACAACGCTGAACGAATACCGCAAATACATCGAGAAAGATGCTGCGCTGGAGCGGCGCTTTCAGATCGTCTATGTTGGCGAGCCTAACGTCGAGGACACAATCGCCATTTTGCGCGGCCTGAAGGATCGTTACGAAGCTCACCACAACGTGCGCATCAAGGATGCGGCAATTGTGGCGGCGGCCGTGCTCTCGCATCGCTACATCAGCGACCGTTTTTTGCCCGACAAGGCCATTGACCTTGTGGACGAGGCCGCGGCATCACTGGCCATTCAAATCGGATCAGTGCCAACAGAGATCGACCAACTGGAGCGTGCGGCCACATCGCTGGAGATCGAACGCGCCGCGCTGAAGCGCGAGACGGATGCCAACAGCGTCGAACGGCGTAAGGAAGTCGATCGCGAGTTGGGCGTATTGAAGGAACAAATCACGGCACTGCGCGCACGATGGACGCGGGAACGCGAGGCCATCAGCCGTGTGAGCGAAATCAAGAAAAAGATTGAAGCATTGCGCTTCGAGGCCGAGGAGCAGACCCGCAAAGGGCAATTGGACCGCGCAGCGCAGATTCAGTATGGTGAGCTGCCTAAACTGGAAGCCGAGCTGAAGAAATTGAACGCCGCGCAGGACGGAGCGCAAAAGGATGGAGCTGCGGCGCGCTTGTTGAAAGAAGAGGTTGATGAGGAAGATATTGCCAAAATTGTGAGCAAGTGGACAGGTATTCCCGTTTCTCGCATGCTGGAAGGCGAAGTCAAGAAGCTCGTCGAAATGGAGCAGCGGCTCAAAGAGCGCGTAATTGGTCAGGATGCTGCGCTGACTATTGTCGCCAACGCAATTCGCCGCTCACGCGCCGGCTTGAGCGATCCGCGACGGCCGATTGGTTCGTTCATTTTTCTTGGGCCGACGGGCGTGGGCAAGACGGAGACCGCGCGCGCACTGGCCGAGTTTCTCTTCGACAATGAGCAGGCCATAGTGCGCATCGACATGAGCGAGTACATGGAGAAGCATGCCGTGGCGCGACTGATCGGCGCGCCGCCGGGCTATGTCGGCTACGACGAAGGTGGACAGCTGACCGAAGCCGTCCGGCGCAGGCCGTATGCTGTGATTCTCTTCGACGAGATTGAGAAGGCACATCCAGATGTCTTCAACATTCTGCTTCAAATCATGGATGACGGCCGGCTGACTGACGCCAAGGGCCGGACCGTCGATTTCAAGAACACCATACTAATTATGACTTCGAACCTGGGCGCGGCGATGTTGATTACCGATGCGCTCAAGAGCGAGCATGA
>CAWJDN010000278.1:0-23872 GCA_963840985.1 uncultured Acidobacteriaceae bacterium | reverse complement strand
CTTCGATATGGCGCGCGAATCGGTGATGCGCGTACTGCGCGAGCATTTCCGGCCTGAGTTTTTGAATCGCGTGGACGACATCGTAATCTTCCGTCCGCTGGGCACGGCGCAGATGAGCAAGATTCTCGACCTGCGGCTGGCCGAATTGAGCAAGCTGCTCGAAGAGCGGCAGATTTCGCTGGAGTTGACTGAGCCAGCACGGCAACTGATTCTGGCTGCGAGTTCCGATGCGGCTTACGGCGCGCGTCCGCTGAAACGCGCCTTGCAGCGCATGATTCAGGATCCGCTGGCCATTAAGATTCTCAACGGCGAGGTGCTTCACGGCGCGCACGTGCGCATCGACGTGGACCGCAAGACGAACCAATTGAAATTCGAGCCTATGAACCGGGAAGCGATGGCGTAAGCACCTGCGGTGCGGCAGACGCCTTCGGCTTGACCGACAACTACTGCCTTAGCTCCACCAGCGTCGCTCCCTGGCCGCCTTCGTTTTGCGGGGCTTCGGTGATGGTGGCGACGTGGGGATGGTTCTTGAGGAATTCGCGGACGCCGCGGCGTAGGATGCCTGCGCCGTGGCCGTGGATGACGCGAACGCCCGGCAGGCCAGCGAGGAAGGCGCGGTCGAGATATGTCTCCAACTCCTGTGTAGCCTCGTCCACGGTGCGACCGATGAGATTGATCTCCGTGCGCAGGGAGTCGGTGTTGGCGCTAGTGACGGTAACGCGAACGTTCTTCTGCTTGCGGGCGGCGGCCAACGGATCAGCCCGTTCGACTGCCGATGAATCACCAGAACGCAAAACTTCGGAGAGCTCTTCGCGCTTGACGCGCATCTTGATAGGGCCGAGAGCAACTTCAAAAAGGTCTTTCTCAACCTCGCGCTGTACAACGGCGATTTTGTTCATCGACTTGATGCGAACCTGGTCGCCGGCGGCGACGTGCTTAATGATGTGCGGCTGCGCATCGGTGTCGCCGACATCCGCGCCAGTGCGGTGGGCAACGACGGTTTGGTTGAAGCTCTCCTGAAACTCACGGCGCAGGCGAAGGATACGGCGCTCGGCCTCCTTGGAAATTTTTTGTTGCCCAACGCGATCCTCGATGGCGCGAACCGTCTCGCGCATCTGAAACTCAAAGTCCTTGAGCAGCGATGCCAGCTTGGCTTCAAGCTCGCGCGTTCGGTTGCGCAATTCGACGTCGCCCTCGCGGGCCAGTCTGGCTCGCTCCTGATTGAGCGAGTACTGCTCAACGCGCGCGGTCTTGCGGTCTGCATCGAGTTGCGTGAGTTCACTGTGCAACTTATCGAGGAAGCGGGCAATGTCCACCTGCTGCGATCCAAGGCGCTGGCGAGCAGCGGCGATAATGGCGGCGTTCAGGCCGAGTCGCTCGGCGGTTTGGATGCCGGCAGACGCGCCGGGAACGCCGAGCCGAAGCTGGTAGTTCGGCACAAGTGTCACTTCGTCTACGCCAGCCGCGGCGTTGAGGACGCCGGGAGTGTTGGCGGCGTAGACCTTGAGCGAGGTGTGATGCGTAGAGATGAGCGTCCAAGCCCCAGCTGTCAAGAAGTGGCTGGCGATGGCGACGGCCAGCGCGGAGCCTTCTTCGGGATCAGTTGAAGAGCCTAGCTCATCGAGCAGCACCAGAGACTTGTCGCCAGCAAGGCGCGAGAGGCGGTCGAGATTGGTAATGTGCGCGGAAAAGGTGGAGAGTTCCGCCTCGATGGATTGCGCGTCGCCGATGTCTGCCAGAAACGCTGTGAAGACAGGAAAGCTGGCTGTCGAGGCGGGAATTGGCAGGCCGGCCTGCGCCATCATGGCCAGTAGTGCCGTGGTTTTAAGCGTAACGGTTTTGCCGCCGGTGTTGGGTCCGCTGATGATGAGCTGGCGCTCTGAGGCGGTCAGCTCCAGCGTGAGTGGGACAACGTGACCGCCAGTCAGGCGGAGATGTCTTTCGAGTAGAGGATGGCGGGCGGATTCGAGATGCAGAAGATCTGGCGTGATGCCCGGGGCCACGCAGTTGTAGTTGCGGGCAAAGCGAGCGCGGGCCTGAAGACTGTCGACCGCAGCCAGGACGCGCGCTCCTTCTACAAGAGCGTGAGCGTAGCCGCCCACCTGGCGTGTGAGCGCCATGAAAATGCGATGAATCTCGGCCTGTTCTTCCTCGATGAGCCGGACCAGCTCGTTGTTCTGCTCGATGGTTTCCAGAGGCTCCAGGTAGACCGTTTGTCCAGAAGAGCTGACGCCGTGGACCACGCCACTGACGCTCCGCTTAAGCTCGCTGCGGACAGGAATGACGAAGCGGTCGCCGCGAATGGTGATGAGCTCTTCCTGCGTCGCGCCCTCCGAGGCGAGCTTGCGCAGGGTGGCGCGCAGGGATTCTTCGATCAGTTTTTTCTGGCGCTCCTGCTCGTGGCGGATGCGGCCCAGCTCAGGCGAAGCATTGTCGGCCAGCGAGCCATCGGGTTGAATGGTGCGCTCGATGGACTCTGCCAGCGGGCGTAAACTGCCGGTGAGAGATGACGAAAGCAGGGTGAGTCCGGGCAGCTTGCCTACCAGCCGCACCGGAGGTGATTGCAGCAAAGTTTGCCATGAGGCCACGTCGTTGGCCAAACGCGCGATGGCTTGCAGCTCTCCTGCTTCGAGAGCCGCGCCAGAAATCTGCGCCTTGGCAGTGTGTTGCGTTGGATCGAAGAGGCCACCGAGTGGAATGGAAATCTGCTCTTCGAGCAGCAGCCGAAGCTCGCCGGTGACTTGATGCTGGCTGGCGATCCAGGCTTCGTCGGTGGAGGGCTTCAGCTCGAGAAGCGCCTGCCGTCCCACTGGAGAAGCGGCGAAAGAAGAACAAAGCGCGAGCAGCGCCCCCCACTCGAGAGCGGCAAAGTCGGCGTGCAACACCGGCGACGGAATGGGATCGAGCAAAGGCATCGTATTAACTATCTTATGCGGGCCGAGAAGGCGGAAAGAATTAAGGAAAGTCGCCAGTAAGAGAACTTCAAGAAGTTGAGCTTGATGCTTTAGAGTCAGTTGCTGCTGCTGCGACAGCGGGGCAGGCCGCTCCGCAGCTTCCGCCACAAGGTGTCTTGATCTCCGCCGGAGCGGACTCGGAGGCGGGCGTGCTGCTCTTGTTCGCGTAGTCGTTCACATAAAAGCCTCCGCCCTTGAAGTGCAGGCGCGGCGCGGTGAGCGGACGCTCCAGCACACCCTGGCAAACAGGGCAGACAAGCTCCTGATCGGCCGAAAATTTCTGTATCTTTTCAAAGCGATGGCCGCATTGGGTACAGCGATAGGCATATAACGGCAAAGCATTTACCCCTTCAGGGACGAAATCACACACTACACCTATTGTATCGGCAGGGCGGTAATTTTCTGCAATACGCCGCTCCGCTGTTTGCTTCTCTCGAAGCTCCTCAACTCAATGCACAACGATAGGGACGGAAGCGCTGTGGTACTCCCATTCCAGGGTGAGCTTGCCTTTATTGCCGCCGAGGTCTGTAATGGTGTACTTCAGATTCTCCACCAGTGCCGGTGGTTTGCTCATGATCATTTTCACGCGGCCCAGGTCCTCTGACTTGTCGTACTTTGTGCCCCACTGGCCGGTCTGCTTGTTGATAATGAGGACCCATTCATCGGCGTCGGAGATGTCGACGTACAACGTATATTTCCCGGCGGGCACTTCGAGCCTTCCAGCCGTGATGCCCCCGTCGGTCTCCACGATGGTTGCCCCATTGGCGCCGGCACGCCAGACCGGGTAGGTGGGATCGTGGCTGATGATGCCATCTTTGTTGAAGATGTGGCCGGCGCGGCCCTTGACGCTCGGCGAGCTGTAGGTGATGGTGATGGTTTTGCCGGCGATGGTCGCTGTCGCAGTAGCCGGCGGACTCTTTGGCGGGGCTTTCGGCGGTCCAGGCGTCATGGCTGATTGGGCAGATAGAGCGGTGACGGCAACGAGAAGGCTCGCACAGACTAAAAGACGTTTCATGGTAGTTTTCTCCGTGGGGACAAATCTTGGCCGGGAAGCACAAACCCCGACGGTACGATTGTCGCACCGGAAGGCCTGTTTGGGGAAGCTAGGGCGAGAAATCGAGGCAAATATATGGCGAGACGCTTCCCCCCTTCATCGTCTATAGTGGTACGCGATGCATTTTTAGGAAGGAGCTATCACTTTGACGCTTCGCGTTCGTACGTCTTACTTGCTCGCTGCCCTTCTACTTGTGAATTACTACGGAATGATGTGGGCGCAACACGCCGCCAACTCCAATGTTAGCTACCAGCAACTGCGTGGCCTGTTGCCGGGCGACGATGTCATCACGGTCAACAACCTGGAGTTGCGCCGCGATGCGGCCACCTTCACCTTTCGCAGCGGGAGTTTTGCCTTCTATGGCAAGGTGAATGGCAAGGTTACGGGCGCGGTCTTCAAAGGCGAGGGACACCTGCACATTACGCCGCCCACCGTCCAGGAACGGCACAATCTCTCCATTTTCACGCACTCCGAGGTCTTCGACGAGGAGTTCGACGAAGTGGTGTTGCGCTTCACGGACGAGACCTCAGCGGAGTTGCACAAGGCATCGACGGGCAAGGTCGAGCCGAACACGGAGTACGCCAAGGCAGCCGAGGAACTGCGCGGCTTTCTGCGCCATCACGCTACAGTAGGTTACCCGTTCACAGGGGGAACAATTTATGACCGGAATATCTACGGGAACCTCGATCTGCGGCTGCTTGAGGACGTGTTGAGCCCAGCTCCCGGAGGATATTTTAATGCTGCCCTTCACGGGAAGAAGAACGGCCGCGTGTTTTTTATCCTCGATCCGCAAGGAGTGGCGGGATTGGCGCCGGAAGAGGTGTCGCTCGAGTATTGGAGCAGAACCTATGAGACCATGACGTATCCGCTGGCGTTTCATCGCGCCGCGGAGTACGCGAACGGCACGGCGAGCGGCAACGAGCATAATGCGGCCTATCGAATTGTGAGCGAAGACCTTGATGTCACTATCGAAAAAAATGGATTTCTCTCCAGCATTGCCACAGTAACAGTAAGCGCGGATCAGGATGGCGTGGCAGTGATTCCGCTCGATCTCTATCCCTCTCTGCGTGTGAGCAAAGTTGAAACAGATAAAGGCGAAGCGCTGGATTTTGTGCAGGAGGAGAAAAGCGAAGACTCGGACTTCGGCGTGGTACTGGCCGCGCCGCTCAAGAAGGGCGAGACGGCGACGGTGAAGATTACCTATGGCGGCAAGGATGTGGTCTTCAATTTCGGCCAGGGGAACTATTACCCGACGGCCCGTGAAAACTGGTATCCAAACTCCAGCCAGAGCGTGGGCGATTACGCCACTTACCGGATGCTCTTTCATGTACCCAAGGTGTTGCAGTTGATTGCCACAGGAACCAAGGTGAGCGAGAGAACCGACGGCGGAATTACCACTTCCGAGTGGAAGACCGAAGTGCCGCTGGCTGTGGTGGGCTTCAGCTTGGGCAATTTTACGAAAAAGGTGGCCCAGTTCAACTACCTGCAGGGAGGTGGATTGACCATTGATGCGTATGCCAACACCATGCCGCCGGATTATGTCCAGACTGTAGTGGACAGACTTTCCGTGAACAATTTAAGTTTTGGCTCGCTGAACAGCACTCCCATGCTGGCGAATGAGCTCAACCAGGGTGAGGTAGCGTCGCAAATCTATACCAACTACTTTGGACAGCTTCCCTTCTCGCACATTATCTTGACTCAGCAATCCGCATGCAACTACGGCCAGAGCTGGCCGATGCTGGTCTATCTGCCCCTCTGTGGCTTTTTTGACGACACACAACGGCACTTTCTTCTCGGGAGCGATAACACCGATGTTTACTGGAAGGTGGTCACGCCACACGAAGTAGCGCACCAATGGTGGGGTCAGACGGTGGGCTTCCGCAGCTATCGCGACCAGTGGATGAGCGAGGGTTTTGCGCATACTTCAGCCACTATATTTTTGCAATCCACTGGGCAGATGGCCGATTTTATGGAGTTCTGGCATCAGCAACACAAGCTGCTTACCGAGAAGAACGCCTTCGGATTCCGGCCCATTGACATCGGTCCGGTCACCATGGGCATTCGCCTCAGTTCGCCCAAGGCGGGCTGGAGCGTCTACCAGAATCTCGTCTATCCCAAGGGCGCTTACATCCTGCATATGATCCGCATGATGATGTGGACGACCAAGGATGGAGATGCGCGCTTTCAGGCCATCATGCACGATTTTGTGGAGAGCCACCGGCTACAGGCTGCCACTACGGAAGATTTCAAGGCCGCGGTGGAGAAGCATATGAGTCCGCAGATGGACCTGGATGGCAATCACCGCATGGATTGGTTCTTCAACGAGTATGTCTACGGCACGGACTTGCCGACCTATCATTTCGAGAGCCAGATGACGCCCAACGATAAGGGAACCAGCCTGCATTTCAAGCTGGTTCAGTCGGGCGTGCCGGATAGCTTCAAGATGATGGTGCCGATGTATCTGGAAATGGATGACGGGAAGATACTTCGTGTGGGATCTATCACAATTACCGGCAACAAGACGATCGAGCAAACCGTACAGCTGCCTAAATTTCAGACTGCGGTGAAACGTGTAGTGATCAACCACTTCTATGACGTGCTGGACATCGAGAAATAAGGCGTCCGGCAGGATTTATGATTGTGCCATATGCGCAGAACGCGGACCCGAGGGTCCGCGTTCTGTGTGTATGGTGCTAGGCTTTGTTTATGCTTTGGCTGGTGCTGCAGCGGCTAACCGCTCCTTGATGAGTTCATGGCCACGAGTCAGCAGCTCTTCCAGCGGGAGCTTGCCGGAGTCTACTTCGGCGAGTAGGTCGCGCTGGGCGGCGTATTCCTTGTTCTGGATGCCGGCTTTGGATTGCAGCATGCGCCAGGCCTTGCGCCGCTCTACGCAGAACATGACTAATTGGCGCGAGAGAGCGTAGTAAGTTGTCTTGCCGGCGTCTTCGACTGTGATGGTTGTGCCGAAGTCGGGGATGAAGGCGCGGTGGCCGGGCGTGAGATAGCGGCGATAAACGACATCTTGTTGTGTAATGCGGACCAGCATGTTATCGAGCAGGATGAGCTTGGCCGCCGCTTCTGGCTTGATCTTCTTCAGGTGATTGCGGAAGCGGGCTTCGGTCACGCACCAATGGGCGACGGTGTAGCGCGAGCTTTCACCGGTGACCTTGTTTTTGGTCTCGTACCAATCCAGATCAATGGAGGGATTGCCCTTGATGTCGAGGGCTTCGGAGTAAGTCTCGCCGAGGCGCGGGTTGAAGACGAACTCCGGCACGCCGCGCGAGTCGCGCACGCGCTGAGCCTGGATGAGCGCCATATCGTCGGCCACGCCGTGCTCCGGCTGGCAGGTGGTGAAGGCTTGGATGAACATGGTGCCGCGATACTCCAGGCCGTCGAGGATGGCGCGGTAGAGCTTGGGCGCGTTGGCCATGGAGACCTGCGCAACGAAGGGCGAGCCGTGGCCGGCGAGGAAGGTTTCGGCAACGGTTTTCTTTTCGGTGTTCTTGCCCTGCGTGGCCGCGCCGAAGACGTTCATATCGTTGCCGCCAAGCATGGGCGTCGAGTCGGAGTTCTGGCCGCCGGTGTTGGAGTAGACCTGTGTGTCGAGCATCAGTACCTTGACGTTGGGGCGATTCTGGAGCATGACTTTGGAGACGTTTTGATAGCCGATGTCGCCCATGCCTCCGTCGCCGCCGACTGCCCAGACCTTGGGCAACTCGACGATTTCCTGATCTGTCATCAGCGCGTCGGTGAAGTGAGTGAGGTGGTAATACTCCTCAGCGTCGATGACATCTGAACTGCCCCGATCGGAGGATGGTCCGTCGGCTTCTGCACCGGCATCTCGCGTGAGGAGGATGTCAGCGAGGCGCTCGGGAATGACGGAGCGGCGGGCATGATCGACAATGAAGCTCTCGCCCATCAGCCAGCCCACGGTGACGCCGTCCTGAAAGAGCGAGTTCATCCATGGGTAAGGGTGAGGATTGTTGGGCGCGGTTGAACCGTAGACTGTGTTGCAGCCGGTGTGGGCGGCCATGGCCATCACGCTCATGCCGTTGGCTAAGCGGCCATCGACGGCTTGCAGATTTTTGTGGTTGAAGGCCTCGGTGAGCAGGACGGCTGCGATGGCTTCGACTAACTGGGCATCAGTGATGAGTCCGTTGGCAGCTTCATAGGCGGCGATGCGGGCGCGGGTGTCGGCTTCATCTTCGCCGCCCAGGCCGAGAATCAGATGAGCGATGGCCTGCCGGAGCAGTGCGTACTCGGCGGGGCTGGTTGCCTGGAGCTTGGCAAGGCGGGCGACGCCGTTCTTTTCCAGCTCGCCAGCTTTGGCCAGGAAGCGGTCGCTCTTGGCGTGGAAGACGGGGCGCATGTAAGCCTCGGTGACTGCGGCGATGGAACGCAGAACGCTTTTTTCGCCGCATCCGGCGCAAGCGCCATCGCCAGAGACTAGCGCGTCGTAGGTGGAGCGCACCATGAGCATATTTCTCAAAGTCGCGGTCTTGGAGTCGGCAGGATTGGCAGCGTTGTAAAGGCCGAGGAACTTCTGCGATGTGTCAGGCAGCAGATCGAGGAAGCCGGTGCCGGTCATGTGCATGGCATTGACCTCTTCGGTTTCCGCGACCATTTTGAGGGCGTTGTGATCGCCGCAGGCGGTGACGCAGGCGGCGCATCCCTTGCAGAGATCGCTGACAAAAATCGAGAAGATACCGCCTGTGCCGGGAGATTTGCGCTCCGGCGACGAGAAGATGGCGTTCACCTTCTGGTAGGCCATCGGAACTTTTTCGAGAATGGCAAAGAACTGCTGCTTGGAGGCGGCAGAGAAACCGTCCACTGTATCGGTGACTTCGCGCAGAATCGCAGGCAGAGGAGTGCCAGTCTTAATCTCAGCCGTCATGCGTTGACGGGTTTGCTTTTCAATTTCTGGCAGCGCGGCAAGGAGCTGGGCGCGTTCCTTCGCGTCGGCTACGTAGTAAGAAACCGCAGTGCGCAGCAGCGTGCTCAGATCCTGCGCGGTGTTGGGCAGCGCGGTGTCTGGGCAGACGGAGATGCAATCCATGCACTGGGTGCAGTTCTCGGGAATGAAGAGCGGGGTCTCACGTCGGGCTACGTATTTCGATGCAGTGTCGCCGGTGGCGGCGGCAATCATGCCCATGGCCGCGAGCGGCGTGGAGGGTTGGTTATAGCCAAAGTGTGCGCGGAACTCGGCGTCGAAGGCGGCGACGCTGGCCAGCGGAGTGCGCGCGGCCTGACCGGCGGGCAGCGTGTGGGAGCGGCAACCAGTGCCGCAAGCGCCGCCTGCGGCGACCTCCTCAAGAATTGGCAACAGAGCCGCGCCGCGCAGGGAAGAATGGTCAGCCGCCGTAAGCGCGCCGATTTTGATCTCTTTCACCTGCTCGTAACCTTGCATCATGACTTCCATGTTGGACTCGACGACGGCCTCGCCCAGCTTGCCGAATTTACTGACATACTGCTTGCGAACCACGGCGCGATACTGCTCCTGGGTAATGCCGAACTCCTTGAGCAGCGTGCTAACGCGGAAGAAAGCGCCAAGAAATGCATTGCCCTGCATGCGCAGTTGCAGGTCGCCGCGGTCGGTGGCCTTTTTGGCGATTTCGAAACCGGGCAGTGTGAAGACGCGAATCTTCTTGTCGATGATCTGCTTGCGCGCCCAAAGCGGCAACTGTTCCCAGGCCTGCTCGCCTTGCTGATCAGACTCCCAGACCAGTGAGCCGCCCTCAGCCATACCGTCGAGCGGGTTGGTGTGGGTGAAGGCCTTGGGGTCGCAGCAGAGAACCACAGTCACGTGGCGCAGATCGCAGTTGACGCGGATGCGATCCTTGGCGGCGACCATGAAGTACGAGGTCGGCGCGCCTTTCTTCTCCGAGCCATACTTGGGGTTGGCGCTGACGTGGATCACTTCCTTGGGATTGCCGAGATCATCCTTTAGGCCGTCGCGTTCATAGATCAGATCGTTGAGGTCTCCCAGAATCGCGCCCAGGTTTTTGCCGGTAGTGATGGCGCCCCAGCCGCCGATGGAGTGGAAGCGCACAGCCACCGCGCCCTCGGGCAATAGCGATGGGGTCTCGTCGCCGATGACCGCGTAAGGGTGGTCGATGCCGAGAACGAAGAAGTTCACACCGTCAGCGGCGCGCTTGCCGTCTTTGCGTGCAAGATTGGCGGTGGCAAACTCGTAGGCGCCGATAATGTGCTCGGGACGAAAGTCGCGCGAGCCGAGACCGTAGCTGCCGCCATAAATCTTAGGAACTTCGGCAAGCGTAATCGTAGGTAGCCCATCAACACCCTGCACAGCCTTGGAAAATGCAGTGCGAATGTCGCGACCCAGCGGGTTATCGCCAGCCATCGCTTCGTCGGTGCGCTCCAGGATGATGACGTTCTTCTTCCCCTTGAGCGCGGCTACGATGGCGGCTTCCGGGAAGGGGCGAATCACGTTTACGTGGATGGAACCGACGCTGGCTTTGCGCGTCTGGCGCAGGTAATCGACCGCGGCCTCGATGTTTTCAGCCGCCGAGCCGAGCGAGATAAAAACCGTCTCGGCGTCGTCCGTCTTGTACTGGCTGATAAGCCCGTAGTTGCGGCCGGTCAGCTCGGCGAACTGCACGTAGGCGTCTTCGAGGAACTTTAGAATCGGCTCGGCAAAGTTATTTCTCCGCGCCACCACGCCATTCATGTAGTGTTCCTGGTTCTGTACCGGGCCAAGCAGGACTGGGTTGGCGAGATCGACCATCTTGGGCACGCGGCGGCGAGTGGGACCGAACAATGTGCGCTGCGCCTCAGTGGGGCAGTCGATGATGTCGTCTGGCGCGCCTAGGTATTCGCGGATAAGCCCGGATTCATGCTTATAAAATGTACGCTCCAAGTGCGTGGTCAGGAAGCCGTCCATGATGTTCATGCCGGGGGTCAGGCTCAACTCGGTCACGCGGCGCAGGATGAGCGCCTGGTCGGCGGCCTGCTGCGCATCTTTTCCGAAGAGCATGATCCAGCCGGTGTCGAGCGCACCATAAATATCGTCGTGTCCGCAATGCACGTTGAGGGCTTGCTTGGTCAGCGCGCGCGCGCCCACCTCCAGCACCATCGTCGAGGCTTTGCCGGGCGCGTGGTAGTACTGCTCCACGCCGTAAACCACTCCCTGGCCGGAGGTGAAATTAACTACGCGCTTGCCGCACACAGAATGAGCAATCGCGCCGCCCTGGGCCGCATGCTCGCCCTCGGTTTCGATGGCGATGGTGTTCTGCCCGAAAACGTTCAGATGACCTTCTGCATAGGCCTGCTGAAAGAGCTCGCCGCCCTCTGTCGATGGCGTAATCGGATAGAAGACGCCGGCGTCGCAGATGCGTGTCTCGGTGTGGTATGAGACAAGCTGATTTCCATTAGCAGTAACCCGAATGCCGGGATAGCGAGCAGCAACAGTCATGAATCCCTCTCTGTAAATCCACTTCTTGTGACGTCAATGTCTTCTGTGCGTGGTGGGATGTCGGCTCTACAAACGAGCTTCGGTTGGGTGATCTCCAAAGGCCACACAGCGGACTGTAATCCGCTGGGGAAGCAGCCTAGATTCTAGTATGCACTCTAAGTAGGTATACACCGTACCGCATTATGACATGTTGTATTTCTATAGCGTATGGATTTCTTCTGCTCCTTCGTGAACCAATAGAGGATAGAGGAGATACCAGGCTTTACCATGACGGAGAGGTTTTCTTCGCGATGAACTCTGTTTTGAAGTTGCGTTACATCCGTTTTACCGCTTTGGCCGTCTTTGCTTCCGTCACGCTGCTTGTTGGCCGTGCCATGGCCCAGACTGCTGCCCAAGCCGCCCAGATAGCCGCCACTTTGCCCGCCGACGCTCGAGCGGTGATCGACCGCCTTTCCAGCCTGCGCGAGCTGCCCGACCGAGCTTGGAAGCTTCATTCCGGCGACCTGGCGCATGGCGAGGCCGTAAATCTGGACGAGAGCGACTGGCAGCCCATCGCCACTGGCACAAAGGCCCCCAAGGAGGCGGTCTGGTTTCGCGAGACGTACCAGATTCCTGCCACGCTCAACGGCTACGACCTGACCGGCGCACGCATCTGGTTTCAGTTCCACGCCTATGCCAACGGGCCGATGCCGGAAATCCTCTACTTCAACGGCCGCCGCGTAGCCACGGGCGACGACCTGGAGCCGGTGGTGTTGTTTGACAATGCCAAACCCGGCGACAAGGTGACAGTGGCCGTGAAGCTGCTGCACACCGTGGACGATAAAAACTTCAAGGGCGCTACGCTGAAGATTGACTTCCCGGAGAGCCGTCCGAATCCAGAAGACCTGCGCGAAGAAATTCTGTCGGCGACGCTGCTGGTTCCCAACCTTGCACCGGGTGATACCGGGAAGATGAACACGCTGAACGCGGCAATCCGCACGGTCAATATCGCGGCGCTCGACCATGCTGAATCGGGCACTTCGATCACTAAATCGGAGTCGCAGTTCGAATTCGACACATCGCTCAAGGTTGCACAGAGCCAGCTCGAAGCCCTAAAGCCGTTCTTGCAACAGGCCACCTATCACCTGACTGGCAATTCGCACATCGACGCGGCCTGGTTGTGGCCGTGGACCGAAACGGTTGATGTGGTGAAGCGGACCTTTGGGACGGCACTGCAGTTGATGTATGAGTACCCCGATTACACCTACACGCAATCGGCGGCGGCTTACAGCGAGTGGATCGCCGACAAGTATCCCGAGATGAACGCGGAAATTGCCCGGCGCATCAAGGAAGGCCGCTGGGAGATTGTCGGCGGCATGTGGGTCGAGCCGGACCTGAATATGCCCGACGGTGAGTCGCTGGTGCGCCAGTTACTGGTCGGCAAGCGCTGGTTCAAGCAGCAGTACGGCATGGACACGCGCGTCGGCTGGAATCCGGATAGCTTTGGTTATACATGGCAATTGCCGCAGATCTACAAGAAGAGCGGCATCGATTATTTTGTGACGCAGAAAATGGCCTGGTGCGACACCAACCAGTTGCCCTTCAAGTTTTTCTGGTGGGAATCACCGGATGGATCGAAGGTGCTGACTTACTTCCCGCACGACTATGCCAACGACAACCTGAACCCGGTGCGGCTGGCGCGCGACTTCACTATCGCGCAAAAGCAGGCCACGGGACTGCCGGGCATTATGGACCTCTACGGCATCGGCGACCATGGCGGCGGACCAACGCGCGCCATTCTCGACGAGGGCTTCCATTGGGAGCAGCCCAGCGCCAATGGAACAAGTCACGTGACGCCGAAGATCGAGTTCGGCACGGCGCAGAGTTATTTTTCTTCGCTCGAAAAGCAGATTGCGCCCGACAGCCCGGAGTGGAACTATCAATCGATTGCCAAGGGTTACACGCCTCCGCCAGCGGTTCCCGGCAAGGTGAACATTCCAACCTGGAAGAGCGAGCTGTACTTTGAGTATCACCGCGGCGTGATGACGACGCAGGCAAATCACAAACGCAATATGCGCGAGGCCGAGGTCGAGGTGCTCAACGCCGAGAAGTGGGCATCGCTGGCCTGGGTCCTTGCCGGACGTTCGTACCCTTCCCCGGAGTTGACGGAGGATTGGAAGAAGGTCTTGTTCAACCAGTTCCACGATTTAGCCGCAGGCTCCGGCATTGGCGTGATCTACAAGGACGCGCAGAAAGACTACGACGTGGTGAGGTGGTCGACCAATGATATTGATGCGGGGGCGCTGGAAAGCGTTGTCGAGAGAATCGATACACACTCCAAGGAGCCGCATACGATCCCGGTTGTCGTCTTCAATCCGTTAGGATGGGCGCGCCCAGGCGAATTAACAGTAAGGGTAAGAATGGCAAAGCAGATCGGAGATCGTGTCGATGTAATTCCAGGAATTGATGATTCCATCTCCGCGTCTGTCGTCGATTCCGACCCCAGTACTGGAATCGCCGATGTGAATATTCAAGTGCCCAGTGTTCCGTCTTTTGGATATGAGTTACTGAGTCTCATTGATACAAAAACTAACTTTGTAGTCTTACCTCCGACGGAAGAGGATGAATTCGCATCAGGCGGTCTGACTATCCAGAATGAATTCATCCGCCTAGTTGTGGACAGCGAGACGGGTTGTATCACAAGCCTCTTTGATAAGAAGGCAAATTACGAAGTGCTCGCTCCTGGAGGATGTGGTAATCAGCTGCAGACATTCAAAGACATGCCGAAGGAATACGACGCTTGGAACATCGATCCGGGCACGCTCGATCAAACACCGGATGTCATCAGCAAGGTGAGCTGGATCGGGTTGTCCGATAACGCCACGGGGTCTAGAGGCATCCGTGTGGAACGCACATGGCAACACTCGAAGTTTGTGCAGATCATCCGCCTAGAGGGCGACCAAATCGACATCGACAACGAGATCGACTGGCACGAGTCGCACGTTCTGCTCAAAGCGGCCTTCCCGCTGGCGGCTTCGGGACCGTTTGCCACTTACGAGATTCCTTACGGAACCATCGACCGGGCGACCACGCGCAACAACAGTTGGGAGCAGGCGCAGTTTGAGGTTCCGGCGATGCGCTGGGCCGATCTTTCAGGCGCAGGCCCGGATGGCAAAATTCACGGCCTGAGCGTTCTCAACCAATCGAAGTACGGCTACGACGCCGTGGGCAACGTGCTGCGGCTGACGCTGCTGCGCTCGCCCAAATGGCCCGACGCCGAGGCCGACATGGGCCATCATCACTTCCACTACGCGCTCTATCCCCACGCCGGAACGTGGAAGGAGGCGCTCACCGTACGCCACGGCTACGAGTACAACTACCCGCTCACAGCCGTCGTCACCACGGCTCATCCCGGCTCGCTGCCCGCCTCGCACTCCTTTGCTTCGGTCTCGCCGGAAAACGTCGTCCTGACAGCAGTGAAAAAAGCTGAAGACGCAAACGGCCTGATTTTCCGCGTCTATGAATGGGCGGGCAAAGAGACAACGGCCGAGTTCCACGTGCCGCCGGGAGCAACTTCGGCCGCCGTCACCAACCTGATGGAGCAGCCTGAAGGCGCGCCGCTGCCCGTGGTTGGCGATGTGGTGAAGACGCCGATTCATCCCTACGAGATTCTGACCATCCGCGTGGATTACCCTAATGACGGGCCGAGGCTATAGGGAACATTTTGATCCATTCCGGCGTATAACAGGATGGAGGGCGATTGCCATGTTATTGAACTCGACGCGCACAGCGGCAACTTTGGTAGTGAGCCTGGCATTGGCGGCTGGAATGGCTGGATGCAGGATTCATACGGAAAAAGACGCCAACGGAAAAGACAAGAAAGTCCAGATTGATACACCCTTTGGCGGCATCCATGTGAATACCGATCAGACTACGGCCGCGGATTTGGGATTGCCGGTTTATCCGGGCGCCACGGCGGTTATGGGCGACGACAACCACAAGTCCGCCGACGTGCGGATGGGCTTTGGCGAGTGGCAGTTGCGGGTGAAGGCAGTCTCTTACCAGACGGCCGACTCCCAGGATAAGGTAACCGCTTTTTACAAGAAAGCGTTGGGCCGCTACGGGAATGTGATTACCTGCCAGAACAACGCTCCGGTGGGCACACCGGCGATTACTACCGAAGGGCTGACCTGCTCCGACGACGGCAAGCACGACAATGTAAAGATTGATCAGGGGGATTACCACTTTGGCAAGGGAAACCTGGAGCTGAAAGCCGGCTCGAAGCTCCACCAGCACATTGTTGGCTTTGAGAGTCCCAAAGACAGCCAGACACGCTTCGCTCTGGTGGCGCTGGATCTGCCCACCGTGGTAGATTCTGATTCAGAAAAGAGCGATTAGTGACTGTTCCCGCTGCCGCGAACCAGGGAGGCGCTCCCGCCCGCCAAGGCCTCTTGTTTTGGCTAAGCGCCTGGCTCCCGGTTGTCATCGGCATAGGAATCATTATGATGGAATCCACGGAACTGATGGGTACTAACCATACCAGTCAGCCCTTGCGCTGGATCTTCGAGGCCATCTTCGGACCCATAAGCGACATCCGCTGGGAGATGGTTCATCACCTGGTCCGTAAGTGCGGGCACTTCTTCGGCTATGGCGCGCTCGGATTGGCGTGGCTGCGCGCCTGGTGGATGACGTTGTCGCGCTCCCGTTTTCTTACCGACGCGCTCCTCGCATTGCTAGGGACGGCGCTGGTAGGCAGTTGGGATGAATGGCATCAGAGTTATCTGCCCAACCGCAGCGGATCAGTCTGGGATGTCCTGCTGGACTGTGCAGGCGCCATCGTACTGACCCTGGCGGCTTACATTTTTATGCGCATATTAATGCCCAGACGGCTGAGCAGGGTAGAGTAGGAATTCATCATATACGTCAAAAAAGCACGGGCGCATCCCACGGAGGGATACGCCCGTTGTTGCAAATGCTCCTAAGAAAAGCTCCGCCTGGACGGCTAGTCCCCTACGCGGCTTCTTCCTCTTCCTTTTCCTTGAGTTCCTTGAGTTCCTCGGTCTTGGCTTCTTCCATCTGCTTTTCGAGATCGGCGCGCTTTTTGGCCCTGATCTCGTCGCGCTTCTGGCGCTTGGCATCGAGTTGCTTTTCAGCGCCCAGCAATTCGATGAAGGCCTTCTCGGCCCCGTCGCCTTTTTGGAATCCAGTCCGGACTATACGCAGATAGCCGCCCTGGCGGTCTTTGTAGCGCTCGGCTACTGTATCGAAGAGCCGCTCGACGGACTCATCGGTCATGAGAAAGCTGAGGGCCTGGCGGCGCGAGTGCAGATCACCGTTCTTGCCCAGTGTGATCATCTTTTCAATCAGCGGACGGACAGCCTTGGCCTTGGCCACGGTGGTCTCGACGCGATCTTCCACGATGACGGACGTAACCAGGCTGCGCAACAAGGCGCGACGGTGGCTGGTATTGCGTCCGAGCTTGAATCCTGCATTGCGATGGCGCATGGTGAAACTCTCTTTCGAATCAGTATTCGGTGATCAGTGGTCAGTGTTTTCTGTCCACTGTCCACTGTTCACTATTAAAAGTTCTCTGTCTCGGTAGGCAACTGCAGGTCCACCGAATCCAGCGGCTCATCCTCGTCGTCGAAGTGGCTGTAGTTGGCAGCCAAAGCGACGGCGGGCGAAATGCTAGTGGGTCCGGGAACGGCGTTGCCTTGCTCGTCAATCTTCATGCCCAGCGAAAGGCCCATCTGGGCCAGAATTTCTTTGATCTCGTTCAGGCTCTTGCGGCCGAAGTTCTTGGTCTTGAGCATCTCGGCTTCGGTCTTCTGCACCAGTTCGCCGATAGATTGGATGTTGGCGTTCTTCAGGCAGTTGTAACTGCGAACCGACAGCTCAAGCTCTTCGACCGAGCGGTTGAGGTTATCGTTGCGCAACAGAATGCGGCCTTCCTCGCCACGCCCTTCAGCCTCAATCTCTTCCTCGAAGTTGATGAAGATGTTCATGTGATCCTTGAGCAGCTTGGCGGCTAGGCCGACAGCGTCGGCGGGCAACACGGCCCCGTTGGTCCACACTTCAAGGGTGAGCTTGTCGTAGTCGGTGATCTGACCGAGGCGGGCAGCCTCCACTACATAGTTGACGCGACGCACCGGCGAGTGGACCGAGTCAACGGGGATAAAGCCAATGCCCAGGTCCGCATCGAAGTTTTTGTCAGCGGAGATATAGCCGCGCCCGCGCTTGAGGCGCATCTCCATGTCCAGCTTGCCACCTTCGGAAAGAGTGGCGATATAGATGTCCTTGTTCAGAATCTCGACGTCGCCGTCGGCTTCGATCATTCCTGAGGTAACTACTCCCGGCTGGTCGGCGCGCAGATAGAGCGCCTTGGGACCTTCGCCTGCGAGCTTGAAGGGCACCTGCTTGAGATTCAAAATAATGTCAGTTGCGTCTTCGACCACGCCGCTGATGGACTGAAACTCGTGGAGCACTCCCTCGATGCGAATGGCGGTGACTGCGGCGCCCTCGATGGAACTCAGCAGGGTGCGGCGCAGGGCGTTGCCGATGGTGGTGCCAAAGCCGCGCTCAAAGGGTTGGGCGCTGAACTTGCCGAATTGGTTGGTAAGCGTCTCGGCATCGACTGCCAGGCGCTTCGGCTTCTGAAATCCTCTCCAAAGCATATTCGTCTCTCTTTTCCCGCGCGGCTGGTTGCGTCGCGATGCATTTTGCGGCGGCCGCGCAAGTTCTCCTTCGGTTTGAGATGCAGCAAACTGTTGATAGCTTATAGCTAACAGTAAAACAAGTTTCTGATAACTGTAAGCTGTCAGCTGTTCGCTGTTAGCTTACTTGGAATACAGTTCGACAATGAGCTGCTCGTTGATGGGCAAGTTCACGTCCTGGCGCTTGGGCAGATGGAGCACGCGTCCGGACAGGTTCTCAAAGTTAGCTTCCAGCCACGTTGGCACGGGGTTCTGCGCGGCAAACTGCACGCCCTGCTCGACGATGATCAGCTTCTTGGCGTGTTCGCGAATTTTGATTTCGTCGCCCGCGTTCACCTGGAAAGAAGGAATGTTGACCTTGCGGCCGTTGACCTCGACGTGGCCGTGGCGCACAACCTGGCGGGCCTGGCGGCGCGAGATGGCAAAGCCCAGCCGGAAGGCCACATTGTCCAGGCGGCGTTCTAACTGTTGAATCAGCAGTTCGCCGGTGACGCCGGTGGCGCGATTGGCCTTCTCATAGTATTCGCGGAACTGGCTTTCAAGGGTGAAGTACATGCGCTTGGCCTTCTGCTTTTCGTGCAGTTGCAGGCCGTAGCCTACGATCTTGGCCTTGCGGTCTTTGCCGTGCTGGCCGGGAGGAAAGTTGCGCTTCTCCAGCGGGCAACGGTCAGAGGTGCATTTAGTGCCCTTCAAAAAAAGTTTGGTTGCCTCACGACGGCAGAGGCGGCAGACTGCTCCGGTATAACGTGCCATTTCTTCTCCTGACTTCGGATGTCGGCCGGTTTACGTCTCCGGAGGAGATTTCCTCCCGGCCCGGGTTGTTCTTGAAGGTCTAGAAAGCGGATCGAACTGGACCTGCTTTTCCCTAGTCCCTGCTTCTTACACTCTCCTCCGCTTGGGCGGACGGCAGCCGTTGTGCGGCACTGGCGTCACGTCGCGGATTGTTCGCACCTCAATGCCGGCGGCAGCCAGGGCGCGAATAGCCGACTCGCGGCCCGAACCCGGGCCGGAGACACGTACATCAACCGCGCGCAGGCCGTGATCGCGGGCCATGCTGGCCGCTGTTGAGGCCGCCTGTTGCGCCGCGAAGGGCGTACCTTTGCGCGAGCCGCGAAAGCCCAGCGAACCAGAACTCTTCCAGCTCAGCGTGTTGCCTACCTGGTCTGTGATGGTGATGATGGTGTTGTTGAATGTGGCCTGCACGTACGCAATGCCAAACGGCACATTTTTGCGCTCGCGCTTCTTGAACTTCTTGGTCTTGCCAGTCTTGCCGGTTGCAGGCTTGCCCGCTCCCGCCTTCTGCTCTGCTTTGGCCATTAGGTTTTACCCGTCGCTTTCTTCTTGCCGGCAATTGTGCCCTTGCGCGGGCCCTTGCGGGTGCGAGCGTTGGTGTGGGTGCGCTGGCCGTTCACCGGCAAACCCTTGCGGTGACGCGTGCCGCGATAGCTCTGAATGTCGATCAGGCGCTTGATGTGCATCTGGACGTCCTTGCGCAGGTCGCCCTCAACGTTTCCTTCGTCCTCGATCACCTGTCGGATTCGGTTGACCTCTTCCTCGCCCAGGTCCTGGACTTTCTTGAAGGCGTCAACATTCGCCTTTTCCAGAATCATGAGCGCACGGGGCTGCCCGATGCCGAAAATGTATGTGAGCGCGATGCGTGCCTGCTTTGCGCGGGGCAGATCGACGCCAGCAATACGTGCCATTGAAGATTCCTTTGTAACTTCGGTTGTGTGCCCCCTGCCTCAGCCGGTTCGCACGGGTTAAGCGGTTGGCCCCCAGAGGTTCATCGCAAGCCTTGACTCAAGCTAACTAGCCTCGTGCTTTATCGTGGAGCTTTCCGCGGTTTGCCAGAAGGCGTTAGCCCTGGCGCTGCTTGTGTTTTGCGTTCTCGCAGATCACCCTGACCACCCCACGGCGGGTGATGACCTTGCACTTGACGCAAATCTTCTTTACCGATGCACGGACTTTCATCTGTTGCTGCCCTTCTCCGCGCACAAAATCCAGGCGCGAGTTACAAAAAAAATTACTTGTAGCGGTAAACAATCCGCCCGCGATTCAGGTCGTAGGGACTCAACTCCACGGCCACGCGATCGCCGGGCAATATGCGGATGAAGTTCTTGCGCATCCTTCCCGAGACATGGGTCAGAGCCTCGTGATTATTCTCGAGCTTGACCTTGAACATGGCATTGGGCAGCGTTTCCGTTACCACCGCCATTACCTCAATCGCGTCTTCCTTCGACAAACCGCATCCACTTCCGCCGGCGCGCTTTTGCCCAACCGGCCTGTAATCCCGAGTTACTACTCGGTTAAGATTCTCGCTCCGGTGGCGGTCACCGCCACCGTGTGCTCAAAATGAGCGCTCATGCTTCCATCCGCGGTGACTGCTGTCCAGCCGTCGCCTAAAACCACGACATCATGTTTGCCTGCATTCACCATGGGCTCTATGGCGATCACCATGCCGGAGCGTAGTTTCATGCCCCGCCCGGCTTCGCCAAAGTTCGGCACCTGAGGATCTTCGTGCATGTGGGCGCCGATGCCATGGCCCACAAAATCCCTTACTACTGAAAACCCCGCGGCTTCAACCACCTTCTGCACCGCGAATCCTACATCACCCAGCGTTGCTCCCGGTTTTACCACCGCAATCGCGGCATTGAGCGACGCCTCGGTTACCTCTACCAGCCGTGCCGTTTTGGGGTCGATCTTGCTGCCTACCGGCACGGTGATAGCCGCGTCTCCGCAGTAACCTTCTACAAATGCCCCAAAGTCAACCGAAACGATCTCCCCTTCCTTGAGGATCCGTTTGGCCGACGGAATACCATGCACCACTTCGCTGTTGACCGAAGTGCATAAACAGCAGGGAAAGCCGTGGTAGCCCTTGAAAGCCGCCCTGGCGCCCAGTTCTTTAGTGCGCGCCTCGGCTGCCTTCTCCAGATCCAGAGTGGTAACGCCCGGCTGAATCAGCCCCCGCACCAACTCCAGCACCTCGCGAACCACCTGGCCCGCGCGGCGCATCTTCTCGATCTCCCTGGACGACTTCAGTACTACCGCCACTCAACCAGCTTTCAGCGATCAGCTTTCAGCGATCAGCGCCGCCCTTTTGGACTGATTACTGACGGCTGAATGCCAGCTCTTCAACACAAACCCGCCGTCCGGTGCGCGCTACTGGCGCAACCGCTCGACGGCGGCAACTATTCCGGCCGCGATTTCCGCTATCGGCCGGTCTCCATCCACTTCCGCGAAGCGCCCCAAAGCCCGGTAGTGCTCGACAACAGGCGCGGTAGAGGCCGCGTAGGCGCGCATGCGCTCCTCGAAGACCTTTTCCGTGTCGTCGGCTCGCTGGACCAGCGCGGCGCCATCAACGTCGCACACGCCGTCCTTCCTGGGAGGCTTGCCGTAAACGTTATAAATGCCCTGACAGACAGGGCAATTCCTGCGCCCCGTAATACGGCGCAATAACTGATTATAGTCCACTTGGATACTGACGGCAACCACCGGAAGGACTCCAGCCTGCGCCGCCAGGCGGCTATCCAGCCATCCGGCCTGCGGCAAAGTGCGCGGGAAACCGTCCAGAATGTAGCCGTTAGCCGTGTCGGGCTGGGCGAGCCTCACGGCCACCATCTCGTTGACCAGCGTGTCGGGAACCAACTCACCGCGGCCCATGATCTCCTTGGCCATCTTGCCCAGCTCCGTGCCCTGAGCCACATTACCGCGCAACAGGTCGCCGGTGGAAATCTGCGGAATCCCCCAGATTTTCACCAGTTCCTTGGCCTGCGTACCCTTGCCTACGCCCGGCGCGCCCAATAAAAGAATGGGACCGGGAAAGGTCTTCCGACCCGTCTCATGGCCCTGTTTGACTGTATTTCCAGAAGAAGGCATTACCAGGTTTTCCTTCCGCGAATACGACCGGAACGCGGCGAAAAGCCATCATAGTGTCGCATGATCAGCTGCGATTCGATCTGGTTGACGGTATCCATAGCCACACCCACAACAATCAGAAGCGAGGTGCCGCCAAAATAGAAATTAACCCCCAGGCCGCCTGTCATCCAGGGCGGCAAGCTTTCAAAGAAATGGCCGACAAGCCACAAGTGGTTCAGATGGATGCCTGAGATCATGAAGGTGGGTACCAGCGAGATGATAATCAGATAGCAGGCGCCGACCAGAGTGATGCGGGTCAGGATGTCGTTGATGAAGTCCGAGGTGCGTTTGCCGGGGCGGATTCCAGGGATGAATGAGCCGGATTTGCGGAAATTGTCGGCAATGTCGTCCGGCTTCATCACGATGGAGATATAGAAATAGGCGAAGAAGACAATGGCCAAAATGTAAAGCAGCTCATACCACGGTTCGCCGGGCGCAAGCGCATCGATAAGGGGACGCAGAACGTTGCTGTTCTGCACAAACTCTGTCTGGCGGAGCATCAACGGCGCCGAGAGGATGGATGCGGCAAAAATAACCGGCATGACGCCGCCGGAGTTGACCTTGAGAGGCAAGTGGCTCGACTGACCGCCCATCATGCGTCGGCCAACAATGCGCCGCGCGCTCTGGATGGGGATGCGCCGCTCACTACGCTCGACAAAGACAATGAAAGCCACCACCGCCACCATGCCCAACACGATAATAATCACCGCAACAATGGTGAATGAGCCCCACTTGTTGGTCTGGACCATCTGAATCAGATCCATCACGCCGCGGGGCAGGCCGGCGACAATTCCTGTAAAAATCAGCAGGCTCATGCCGTTGCCGATGCCGCGCTCGGTAATCTGCTCGCCCAGCCACATGATGAACGCTGTGCCGGTGGTCAGCGTCAGCACTGTCATCAGGTCGAAGCCGATGCCCGGGTTAAGCGCCATATGACCGCTGGTGAGCATGAACGCGATGCCGACCGACTGAATCGCGGCCAGAATCACGGTCATATAGCGTGTCCACTGCGTGATCTTGCGCCGCCCCAGTTCGCCTTCCTTCTGGATGCGCGCCAGCGGCTCGTAGACCACGGTGAGCAACTGGAAGATGATCGAGGCCGTGATGTAGGGCATGATGCCCAGGGCGAAGATCGTCATGCGGCGCAGGTTGCCGCCGCCAAACAGGTTCATCAGGCCCAGGGCAGAACCGCCCTGCTGGTCGAAGAGCCGCTCCAGCATCTTGGTGTCGACGCCCGGCGTGGGAATCCACGCGCCCAGGCGGTAGATGGCCAAAATGCCGAGCATGAACAGCACCCGCTTGCGCAGATCGGGAATCCGGAAGATATTAAGAAACTTTTCTAACATGATTGGTTATCCGCTTCATTCAGGGTCTTTTACGGCCCTTGAATCCTTGCCATTGACCATCTTATCCGTGCAGAGCCGCGCGTGTCCTGCCTGAAATCAGGCCGCCGCGGGTGCTGCCTCGCCGCCCAGAACCACGGCCTTGCCGCCGGCCTTTTCGATCTTCTCGACGGCGGATTTGGAAAACTTGTGTGCGTGAATGGTGCCGCGTGCGCGGGCGGCCGGGGGGGGGGGGGGGGGGGGGGGGGGGGGGGGGGGGGGGGGGGGGGGGGGGGGGGGGGGGGGGGGGGGGGGGGGGGGGGGGGGGGGGGGGGGGGGGGGGGGGGGGGGGGGGGGGGGGGGGGGGGGGGGGGGGGGGGGGGGGGGGGGGGGGGGGGGGGGGGGGGTGTGTGTGTGTGTGTGTGTGTGTGTGTGTGTGTGTGTGTGTGTGTGTGTGTGTGTGTGTGTGTGTGTGTGTGTGTGTGTGTGTGTGTGTGTGTGTG
>CAWJDN010000277.1:0-10346 GCA_963840985.1 uncultured Acidobacteriaceae bacterium | reverse complement strand
CAGTCGAGTCGGATTCCGGCAGCAGGCCATAAGACCCATCGCTCGTCTCTGCGACGATGCGCATCACATCAGCTTTATCGGTGAAGACACCAAAAGGGAGCAGGATTCTAAGATTCATGAGTGCTCGCAGTCGCAATTTTTGGTTGCGGATCGGTATCTTTGGTTTCCGAACTATTTCCGTTGGATCTAGTTGTCTTTGGCTGAGTCGCATCGGGTTGCTTCTCTTCAGGCGTTTTATCTGTTGGCTGATTTGTCTCCGGTTTCTTCGCCTCCCCAATTGCGCCGATCATATAGAGCCCGCTCTCCGGGTAGTCTTTGAACTCATCGCGGAGAATACGTTCGCAACCATCCAGTGAGTCTTTCAGGCTTACAAGCTTTCCCTTCATGCCGCCCCCCTCGAAGTTGGCGCCGTTGCTCATGCCGCCCTGCGTCGCGGGCATCACGCCGGGCAGAGTGAGCGCCAGTTCATATGGGTTAAGGCTTCCGACGGGAAGGTTGTTGATCTCCAGGCTGCTGATCGTGCCTTCAAGAGACGAGTTATCTGTATTGAGAGCGGAATCTGCAGGCCGAAATGACTTCACTGGCCTTGCCCACCTTCAGCTGTACATTCGCGGTGATGATCGATGTGCCCGGAACAACAAGGTTCTTCTCCACGGATTGTCGAATCCCGCTGCCGAGACTCGAACGTCGTAGGTTCCTGGCAGGACCGATTCGATGCGGTAATCGCCGTCAGAGTTGGTCGTGGTCACGCGCGAAGCGCCTGTCTCATGGGAGGTAGCAGTCACACTCGCCCCTACCACGGCACTACCTGATGGATCTGTGACCGCGCCGATCACAGTACCATTCGATGTTTGCGCATTCAGGCCCAGAAAGGATGGGCACATTTCCAGCTTGCCGATTTCGAGCGCCTGAAGGCGGAGTTTGGCGTCAACTGGGTACTGGTTGCTTATCCTCAGCCGTCAGGCCTCGACTGCCAGTGGCACAATAACAGTCTGGCTGTTTGTAGAATTCCGTGAAGAGCAGTCAGTGAACAGTGGTCTGTGGACAGTGCTTAGTCCTTTGCTTGCCCTATCATACCTCTGAGAACAAATGGGATTGAATCAGGATTCTGCCGGTACAATTAGTGTATTGTTTCATGTTAGTTTTGAGTGTATTGTTGGCTGGAGTTTTGGCTGCCAAAGATGCGGTAATTCCTGACCACGGTCCACTCTTCCGGCCGGAGACCGGCTCATGCTCAACCTTACTCAGCGACTGATTCTCGGCTGCGTGCTCATGATCGGCCTCATTGCCGGGCTGGTGGCGGCCACGCATCACGCCCTGGCGGCGGCGGGACAACTCCAGTTCGCGTACCTGTTCGTGGCGGCTTCGGTGGTGGTCGCCGTGGTAACCGTCTACTTAGTACTGAACCCCATCCGCCTGCTGGCCCGCGACGCCCGCCGCATCGCCGAGGGTAACCTGAAGCACCGCGTGGAGTGGAGCAGCCGCGATAGCTTTGGTGTGATTGCCGCTGAGCTGAACCGCATCGCCGTCCGGCTGCGCGAGCTGGGGGAATCCGAGGCCGGGCGTCGCCAGATGGAGTTTCAACTCTCCGACGCCGTGCTGCAATCCATCTTCGAACCTATCATCGTGACCGACGGCAGAGGACAACTGCTCAAGGTGAACCAGGCTGCCGCCGATCTGTTGGGCGAAGCGGCCACCGACCGCATGGCGCTGGCCAAAGCGCCCGGCGGCGACAAAATCTTAAGCGCCATCCGCGATGCCGTCTCCATGCAGAAGACGATAGCCGACGAGGGCGATGCCTCGCTGCTGCCCTTGCGCATCGGCAGCCAGGAACGTAGCTACCGCCTGCGCACCACTCCCATGCGCGACGCTGAAAAGCGACTGCTGGGCACCGTGACCACTCTTGAAGACGTCACCAGCCTGCAGGATACTGACCGCTTCAAGACGCAGTTCATCAGCGTGGCCAGCCGTAAACTGCGCGACCCGCTGCTCCAGTTGCGCCGAGGCCTCTACGCCCTGGGACAGGGATTTGCCGGAGAGCTGCAACCCTTGCAGGCGGAACTGGTGGCCGAGGCCGGCAGCGAGAGTGAGAAGCTTGACGATCTGATGGGCGACCTGATTGAGGTAGCAGAACTTGACGCAGGCCGCCGCCAGTTCACGATGGAACGCTTGCGCCCTCTGCAGCTCCTGAACGATGCCCGCGATCGCTTCTTCGAGGACGCGGCTCAGAAGCGCATCCGCGTCGAGGTCAAGGCCTACGAAGATCTCTCCTTTGTGCAGGCTGACCGGCGCGCCGTGCGCTCCATCCTGGACAACCTGCTGTCCAATGCCTTCGCTACACGCCGATTGAGGGAGAGATTCTGCTGGCCGCCGAAGAGATCCAGTATTCCCTGCAGTTCACGGTGCGCGATACCGGACGCGGCATCGAGGCCGACCGGCTGGGAACCATCTTCGACCGCTTCAGCACTTTCTCCGAGCGCGGCTCCGGCCTCGGACTCGCCCTGGTCCGCCGCCTGGTCGAGCAGTTGGGCGGTCAGATTGCCGTCGAGAGCCGCCTGGGACACGGAACTACCTTCCGCTTTACTCTTCCTGTAGCGGCAGTCAACGAAGTCCGCTATCCCGTCGAGGAGGGCTGAGCAGTGGCAGAGATCAAACTGGAACGCCAGCAGGAACCTGCCAGACTCCGCGTCTACATCGGCGCCGCGCCGGGAGTGGGCAAGACCTATGACATGCTCAACGATGCTTATCGGATGAAGCATCAACAGGGCATGGATGTGGTAATCGGGCTGGTGGAAACTCACGGGCGCGATGAAACCGCAGCCCGTATCCGAGACCTCGAGATTATTCCCCAGCGTGAGATTCCCTACCGCGGCGTTACTCTGAAAGAGATGGACGTGGACGCCATCCTGGCTCGACGTCCGCAAACCGTAGTTGTGGACGAACTAGCCCACACCAATGTTCCCGGCAGCAAGAACCGTAAGCGATACGAGGATGTGCTGGAACTGCTCGACGCTGGCATCAATGTCATGACCGCGGTCAACATCCAGCACCTGGAAACGCTCAACGATACCGTCAATCGCTCCGCCAACACCGTCATCCGCGAGACCGTCCCCGACAGTTTTCTTAAGCGCGCCAACGAAGTGGTGAATGTGGATGTAACCGTGGACGAGCTGCGTAACCGCCTGCGCGAGGGCAAGATTTACGCCGCCGAAAAGGTGGAGCAGTCGCTGGCCAACTTTTTCCGCAAAGGCAACCTGAACATGCTCCGCGAACTGGCCCTGCGCACTACCGCCGAGCAGGTGGGCAACCAGGAATCTCAGTACCGTCGCATACAAGGATTGGAACAGGCGTCCACTCCGGAGAAGGTGATGGTTTGCCTCAGCGCCCGGCCCGGCACGGAACGTCTGTTGCGCATAGGCGCCCGCATCGCCGGCCGCCTGGCCAGTAACTGGTACGCCGTCTATGTCTCTCGTCCCGAGGACGACAAAGGCCATGGCGATCCCGAGGCCTACCACCGCCTCGAAGAGTACCAGCGCATGGCCCGTGACCTCGGTGCACAGGTGGTCTCGCTCACCGGCAAGAACGTCGCCGACGCTCTCATCCGCTTTGCCCAGGAGGAGGGCATCTCCCACGTGGTCTTCGGCCAGTCGGCCCGCTCGCGCTGGGACGTTCTGCTGCACGGCTCGGTGCTCAACCGCTTCCTCTCCGAGATTCGCGATGTCACCGTGCAGGTGGTCCCCATGCAAGAGCTAAAGTCCACGCGGCGGCTGTGAGTTTCTTTCTCGCGAAAGATTCAAATCACTGTTGGACGCGATAGGTTATTCCCACTCTGAGTTCGATTGGCTGGAGACATCGGGCGCGTGGACAATGCGCATCAGTACGCCGCGATCCAGCCAGATGAGAGAGCACTCCTCGCAGGAGTCGATGACCGCATTGCCCGGGCCGGCATAGAAGTGCGCGTCCATCGGACGGTGGCACTGCGGACAGTTGATCTTGCGCCGCAAATCTTCTTGATCGGGAGCAACCGGAGCGGCTCCGGCCCCCTGCTCAGCGCGCAACTCCTCGATCAAACCCTCCAGCATCGCCATTGGAATCAGCATGCCATTGCATCCAGTGCAGTAGATGATGGGGTTCTTCGCAAGGACGGCATGGACGAGAGGAATATTGCAAAGCGGGCAATCCTGTCCGCTCGGCTCGCCAAGAACACGAACGCCGTCGTCGTTCTTCTCCGGAAAAAACGTGTTCTGGCAGAAGTCGCATTTGTAGCTCTCCATATCCGGCTTGAGCCGCATGGGAGCGCCGCAGGAGGGGCAGTTCATTGGGGCTTTCCACATTCTGCGCAGAATTTTGCGCGCTGAGGAATGGCTTTTCCGCATTCGATGCAAAATTTGGTGTCTGCCGACGCGGATGCATCAGAGCCGGCCGGAGCGCCAATCAGAACTGGAGCGGGAGTTGTCGGCTGGGAGGGGATTGCGCCGGGGGCTGTCATCGCCGGTTTGAGAGCATTGGAAAGAACCTGCGCAACGGCAGCGCCCGCTCCGAGTCCCATGCCCATACCGGCCGCGCCGCTGGTGTTGGCCGCCGACAAATCCAATGACTCCGCCGCCGAGTACAACGTGTAGCGGCCAAGATCGCCAACCATATTCATGCCGACGCGCTGGTCAAAGACCTTTTGCAACTCGTCGGGCAGGGAGATGTTCTGGACGACAAACTGATTCAGTTCGAGGCCGAGCGCGTCAAATGCCGGCTTCATCACATCGGCAATCTTGGAGGACAGCAGGGCCTGATTGGCGGCCATGTCGAGAAACGATACTTCGCTGCTGGCAAAGATATCGGTCATGCGGGCAACGATGGTGTTGCGCAACTGGCCTTCGAGATCGGCGGCCAGGTAAGTATCGCGGGTGCCGCTGATCTGGTTGAAGAAAACGCGCGGATTAGCGACGCGATAGGAATAGATGCCATAACAGCGCAGCCTGACCGCCCCGAACTCCTTGTCGCGGATGGTGATGGGCGTGGACGTTCCCCACTTCTGGTCGATCTGCAGGCGCGTCGAGAAAAAGTAGACCTCGGACTTGAAGGGCGATTCGAAGGCCTTATCCCAGTTCATCAGATCGGTGAGCAGGGGAAGGTTGCGGGTGTTGAGCGTGTGCAAGCCGGGACCGAAGACATCGGCAATCTTGCCTTCGTTGACGAAGGCGGCCATCTGCGACTCGCTTACGGTAAGCTTGCCGCCGTTTTCTATCTCCAGGTCGCGCATGGGATAGCGATAGGTAAGAATGCCGTCAGCCGGTTCATTCCACTCAATGACAGCAATGAATTGCTTGCCTAGAAACTGTCCGAGAGTCATATTCTTCTCCGCCAGAAACTATAACACAGGCAGCGCAACGGTCGCCTCACTAGTGAAGCGGTTAGGGTCAGAAGCGATAGATCGAAGTGCCGCCGCGGGAGCCGATCAAAGCGCCAAACCCATCTCTGTGATAATTTGAATGTAGTGGTCTTGTGAGAGCTCGTAGCTCAGTTGGTAGAGCAACGCCCTTTTAAGGCGTGGGTCCTGGGTTCGAGTCCCAGCGAGCTCACCACTCCTCACGGTCGCCGAATTCCTCCATAATTTTATGCGCCTGAATCGGGCGCCTGCTTTGCTTCGAGCGCTTGAGACTGCGTATACAGTGGCAGCGTGAAATGGAAGGTAGCGCCGGAACCGAGTTCGCTTTCCGCCCATATACGTCCGCCGTGGGCCAGGACGATGTGCTTGACAATGGCCAGCCCCAGGCCCGTGCCGCCCGACTCGCGAGAGCGGGCCTTGTCGACGCGATAAAAGCGCTCGAAGATGCGCGTGAGGTGCTCGCTGGCGATGCCCGGGCCGAAATCCTGCACGCTGAACTCCACCTCAGCCTCCAAAAGCCGCGCGCCGACCAGGATGCGCTTGCCGGTCTTCCCGTAGCGGAGAGCATTTTCAACCAGATTGCCGAAGACCTGACTCATGGGGTCGGGATCGGCCAAAACCAGTGCCTCCGGCGCTCCGGCTGATTCCAGCGCGACGCCAGAGTCTACCACCATGCCGCCCAGCGATTTAACGGCGTCCTGAACCAGCGAACTGGCTCGCATAGGCTGGAGCGCCAGTTTGTAATCCGGGCTCTCCACGCTGGCTAGTGCGATCAGATCCTCCGTAAGGCGGTTCATACGGGTGGCATTCTTGAGAATGATGCCGAGAAACTCACGGCTGGTTTCCTTGCGGACATTGGGCTCCTCAAGCAGCGTCTCAACGTAACCCTGGATGGAAGTGAGCGGGGTGCGCAGCTCGTGGCTGACGTTGGCCACAAACTCACGACGGGATTTTTCCGCGGCATCGATGCGGGTCATGTCGTGAAGCACGGCAAGTGCTCCGCCGGAAGTCATGGGAACGGCATGGATCTCAAAAATGCGGCCTGGGGCCAGCGTGCTGGCACGCCCAAAGAAGACCTCGCGCTTCTCCAGCGCCGCTTTCACGCAGGAGAGCAGTTCCGGATCCTGCACCGAATGAACCAGCGAGAGGCCTGTGCGAATCTGTGTGCCGGCGATGCGCTCCATGGCGGCGTTGGACCAGCGGACCAGCCCCTCGGAGGTGATGGCAACCACTGCCTCCTGCAAGGAATCGAGCATGGCTGCTAGCTCCTGGCGGTGGCTTTCGATCTCGGCAATGCTCTGAGAGAGCCGCTGGGCGGCCTGGTCCAGCGCCGCCTCGATGGAGGAGAGTGGATCTTCGACGTCGTAATCGAGGCGGGCGTTCGGCTCACCCGCGGCAATGCGGCGCGCAAAGGCGACGATCCGATCAAGCCGAGTGGTGATGCGGCTGGCAACCCATACGGCCAGAGTCAGCGCCACGGCCAGCGCGATCAAGCTGGCCCAGAGAATCTCATTGCCAAAATACAGGTTGGTCCCGCCGGGAGGAACCTCCAATACCCTCCGTGCGATAAAAGGAATGACGACAAACTCCATCGCCGCCGCCTGGAAGACCAGTAGCAGGAGAAAGAGGCCGAGCAGCTTCATGAAAATCTTCGATTTCAAGGCGCCCTACTCGCTCTTGGGAAACTCGAAGCGGTATCCGGCGCCGCGCACGGTTTTCAGGTGGCGCGGGTTTTCCGGATCGGCCTCGATCTTCTCCCGGATGCGGCTCACATAGACGTCGACCGATCGGGGCGTGACGAAGCGGGCATCGCCCCAGACAGCATCCAGCAAATGATCACGGCTGAAGACACGGCCAGGATGACGCGCCAAATAGTCCAACAGACGGAACTCGGTAGCCGTGGTGGGCATCACTGTGCCGCGTACCGTCAACTGCATGGCGTTGGCATCGATGATGACCTCTTCAAAGCGGATGACCGAGATCGTCTCGGGCCGCTCAAATCGGCGCAGCACGGCCTTCACGCGCGCCACCAGTTCGCGCGTGGCAAATGGCTTGGTGATGTAATCGTCAGCCCCCATTTCAAGGCCCAGCACCCGGTCATTTTCGCCGGCGCGCGCGGTCAAAAAAATGATGGGCACGGAGGAAAGACCTGGGTGGTTGCGCAATCGCCGGCAGACGTCGAGTCCATCACCGCCGGGCACCATAATGTCCAGTAGAAACAGCGAGGGCGCTTTGCGCTCGGCATCGGGAATCAGGTAAGTGGGAGTGCTGTACAGGCGCGCCGCAAACCCAGCTGCTTCCAGGTGATGCTGCACCAGGCGTGCGATGTCGGTGTCGTCTTCCAGTACAAAAATGGTCTGGCTCAACCGGTCTGCCCTCGCCCGGCGGCCGTTGAGCTTCAGTTGCGGAGGCCGCACGGAACTATTAATAGACTACTGTAACCAGGCAAAGAGATTGCAAACGTTGTGTAAATATGGGCGGAAATCGGAGCAGCAAAACAAGTACTTAACCTGAATGGAATCTAGAATAAACCATTAGAAAACCGGCCGGAGATCGCTCCCCGGCCGGTGTTTCATCGGTGCATGGTTGTATGCCCTGCTCAGGCGGCGGCGTTTCCGCCCATTGGTTTACGCTGAATACGCGGGCGGCGTTCACACTACACCGCGTCCGAAGGAGGCTTCTGTGAACTGGATGATGCTGTTGATTGGGCTCGTGGTGGGCATGGTCTCCGGCGTAATTGGAATTGGAGGTGGTATTTTATTCGTTCCCGCGTTGGTCTGGCTCGCAGGCATGGACCAGCACAAGGCTCAGGGCACCTCGCTGGGCGCGTTGCTGGCGCCGGTGGGTATCCTTGCCTTCATGGAGTACTACCGCGATGGCAACGCGGACCTGAGAGTGGCGATTCTGCTGGCCATTGGGTTTCTGATCGGCGGATACATTGGAGCCGCGGGTGCGCAACACATCCCCGACCTCTGGCTGCGGCGCATCTTTGCGTTGACGTTGATCGCCGTGGGCGGCCAGATGCTCTTCAGCCGCTAGGTTTGTCATACTCTTGCGATAAAACGCAGGCGAATATAATCGGCAGTCCAATTTCCCTCTTCATCACGCAGGACCGGAACCAGCATTGCGACTGTTTCTCGCACCACCGTATCGCGCAGCAGCTCTGGAACCTCCGCAAGAACGCCACGACGAAATGTGCGCAGCCAGCCCTCCATGCCGCTCTCCGGCAGCGGTGTGGGGCGCGGAATCAGCTCGATGCGCTCGACCTGGAAGCTGTGGCGCTCCAGCCTCTGCCGGTAGTCCTTCGGAGTGGGATAGCAGTTTACGCCCTCCTCGCCGTCGCAACAGCCGTGCCGCTCCAGAACCGTCATGAACGCGACGCGAACGGCGGCGAGATTGCCGTGGCCAGCCATCTCAGCCACAAAGCGGCCACCGGGCTTGAGTACGCGGCGCACTTCGCCCATCATCGCATCCTGTTTGTGGACCCAATGCAGGACGGCGTTGGAGAAGACGGCATCGAAGGACCGATCCGCAAAGGGCAGCGACTCCGCGCTGCCTTCATGGGCATCGATTCCCCTGGAGCGCGCTGCGGCAAGCATCTCCTGCGAGTTGTCGACGCCCACCACACGGGCGCCGGTCGAGGCGATACGCAGAGTGAGCTGGCCGTCGCCGCAGCCCACATCGAGGATCGATTCCGTGGGCTTTGCATCCAGCCAATCGAGAACTCCACTAGCCAATCCATGCACAAAAGCGGCGTTCTTTCCGTAATCGTTGGCATCCCAAGTCTGCGTCATCTATTGCCTCCACTCTCAGTGTGGCGGAAGGAGTGGCATAAATCAAAGTTATTTAATATTCAGTTCTGATAAGTAATTATTATCCTGAAAAAACGGCGTTAATAATGCTTGGCTTGCCTCAGATCGACTGCACCGGCAGCAGTGTCAGGTCGTCCACCAGGCCCACTTCCTTTTGCACAAAGGGCTCTCCGTAGCGCACACCGGCCAGCAACCCGTAGTGGCGGGCCTCGGCAAAGGTACGCTCGCGAATCTCTTCTTCAGGGACAAAGAGTCCGCCAGCCGGCCGCCTGGTTGGCGTATTGCGAGCGGTAGGCCATCAACGCGGCGTGGCGCTGCTCGATGAAGGGCGTAATATCCACGACAAAGCTGGGACGCACGTCGGCGTAGAGGCTGGCGTAAACGATCTTGAAGGGGCGATGCGGTGGTTGCGCCATCCTCGATTTTGGTTAGGCCGGATAGAAAGCATGCCTCGTAGCCCAGCGTAGCGGTTGTCGCGTGGTCCGGATGCCGTGCCTGCCAATAGGGCAAAATCACCACGCGCGGACGGAGGATACGCAGCACATGAACAATTTTGAGTCTGTTTTCCAGCGTGTTTTCCACCGCGCCGTCGGGCAGGTCAAGCGCCTGCCGCCAGGCAACGCCCAGCAGATGCGCGGCTTCGGCTGCTTCGTGGGCGCGCTCTTCCGCGCTACCGCGCGTTCCGGCTTCGCCCTTCGTCAGGTCCAGGATGGCAGTGCGCAGGCCACGTGCGCCCATGCGCAGCAGAGTTCCCCCGCAGGTCTGCTCCACGTCATCCCTGTGAGCGGCGATGGCCAGAATATCGGCTATCGGTGGATTTGGAGCGGAATCGGGGATCATTGTCAATTTCTCCCGATCATTGCAGACATATCTTGGATTGATCGAATCCCAGGTCTCAGAATCGAGGCCTGAGGCGCCGCAAATCAATGGTCGAAGTTACTGATCGCTGAACCTAGTAAACCGTGTTATCGCCGTCGCTATCCGCGTCCATGTAGGCCACGTCAATGGCCGTGCCGGTCACCATCACAAATTGGTTGTCGATTGCATCACCATTCACGGTCGAATAGATGTAAACCTGGCCGCCCTCCGCTGTGTAGATCTTATGCAGTCCGGTCACGGCGGCAATACCGGTAGCGTCACCGCCCTCATAG
>CAWJDN010000276.1:0-3949 GCA_963840985.1 uncultured Acidobacteriaceae bacterium | reverse complement strand
ACAGGGGTCGCGTAGCCTTTTTCGGGGGTAGTTTCGACCCGCCCCACCTGGGCCATCTCGGTGTGGCGCGCGCCGCCCGTGAAGCGCTCGGCCTTGACACCGTCCTTTTTTCGCCGGTGGGTACGCAGCCTCTCAAGCCGAACGGTTTGGTGGCCAGCTTTGAAGATCGCCTGGCCATGACTCGCCTGGCCATCGCCGACGAGCCGGGATTTGCTCTTTCTCTGGCCGATGCGCCCCGCCCCTCAGCTGCCCCCAACTACACACTGGAGACGCTCCTCGCCCTGCGCGCCGAGTTGCCTCCGCAGAGCGTCCTTTTTTGCCTCATGGGCGCAGACTCCTTTGCCGGCTTCAATCGCTGGCATCGCGCCGCCGAGATCCCCTTTGTGGCGCACTTGATCGTCGCTTCCCGCCCCGGCCAGCTTTTACGCAATCTCGACTCCGCTCTGCCCAATGGCCTGACACTGGTAGGTCAGGGCTTTAGCCCTGACACACACAGCATGAATGAAGCTGGGGCTTTAGCCCCTGAGGTATGCGTTTCGGAGATAGAAACCGAATTGCGCCGTTACGTCCTGCGCAACCCGGCCGGCCAGCAAGCCCCCTTCTACCTGCTTCCCGGCCTGCATATCGAGATCAGCGCCTCCGATATTCGTGAGCAAATCCGCCTTTCCGAGCCCTCTCCAGCCGCTGCCCAACAGCCCGACCACTCCCTGCTTCCCCCTCCCGTTTTGGAGTACATTCGCGCCCATCGCCTCTATCGCTGACTTGCCCCGCCCACTTTGAGGGGCTACGATGAAGCTCAGAGAGCAATCACAACGAATGACGACTCAAACCAAGCAGCAAACCCGCAATCAGGTGCAGGCCGCCGCCGCGGTCTGTGAAGAAAAAAAGGGCATCGACACCCGCATCCTCGAGCTGGACCCCATCGACTCCGGCCTCTCCGACTTCTTCCTCGTCACCTCGGCCTCGAACGACCGCCAGGCCATCGCCATCGCCGACGAGATCGAAGACCGCCTCAAAAAGCATTTCGGCGTCTTCCCCAACTCCGTCGAGGGACGTCGCCACGGCCAGTGGATTCTCCTCGATTATGTGGACTTCGTAGTCCACGTCTTCCTCGCCGACCGCCGCGCCTTTTACGACATCGAGCGCCTGCGCAAATCCGCCCGCCCGCTCTCCCCGGCCGAGTTCGACGGAGAGCTGAAAGCCGAGTTGGCCGCTAAAACTCGCGCCGCCCGAGGCAAAGCCTCCAAGTCCAGCGTCAAGCCCGCGCCCAAGCCGAAAAAGTTCGCCAAGAAAGCAGCCGGCAAGCGAGCGCCCACGCCCAAAGCGAAGAAGACGGTCAAAAAGAGTGCGCCGGCGAAGAAGGCCGGGGCAAAAAAGATTGCAATCAAGCGAGCCCCGGCGAAGAAGATCGCGGCCAGGAAAGCAACGCCAAAGAAAGCTGCCGCCAGGAAGCCAGCCCGCAAAAAATCCTGAGAAATTGCAGCGCGCCGCATCCCGCGCCGGCCTATTCCAATTGATCTGCACTGCAATAACAAAGGGCGCCCCGAAGGGCGCCCCTTGTGTTGGTTGCTGCTTGGCTTAGAAGTTAATCTTCATTCCGTACTCGATCACGCGGGAGGTGCCCTGGCCAAATACGCCAGAGCCGTTGCCGAGGCGCAGGCTGCCGCGGCTATCCAACGCGCTGCTGGTGCCGTTTGCCGAGGCGGGGTTCTGAACTGGAGCCAGGTTACCGGTCTCAACGCCGAAGTTAGAGAAGTTGAACAGGTTGAAGGCGCTGAAACCCGGTTCCACCGAGATGCCTCCGCCCAGCCAGGGCAGTTTGATGGGCCGGCTGAGCGTCAGGTCGAAGGTGCGCAGGCTTCCATTGCCGACATTGCCCGCAGGCGGCGCGGCGATGGTGCGAGTGACCCCGCCCAGATTGGTGAGCTCGTTGGGAGTGAACAGCCCGGCGGTCACCAGCGCCTGGCCGGCCGGAGTCAGCCGCCCTGCCCCAGTGAGGTTGTAGTTGGCAATAACCTTGCCCAGATCGTTCGGCTTGACCGTACGCATGAAGGAGCCGGACTTGTACCCGGGCAGAATGTCGCCGGTGGTGCCGTCACCCGTGATATCCGAAAAGAAGATTTCGGCCGGGCCGCTCTGGGTTCCATTATTGTCCAGATACAGGGTCGTAGGCAGCGCTGAGTAGTAGTGGCCGATGATGCCGGTGGTGACGCCGCCAATCCACTCGAAGGTGCCGCCGTAGGAGAGCATGTGAGTGCGGTCCGTGCCCGCAGGGCCAACATAACCAAGCGGGTTGTTATAGTCAACCACCAGAGGCGAGAAGTTCTGGTCCGCGCCGCCGGAACTGATAAACCTCGACAGCGTGTACGACACTTCGAAGCTGGACCTCTTCAGGCCTGGCAGCGGCACCCGCGCGCTCTGGCGCAGGTTGGTCTGCAAGCCGTTGTACACCGAACGGCCAATCGGCATGTTGAAGCGCATCTGTCCGAAGTACGGATTGATGCCAGGAAAGGCCGCGCCTTCATCCGGCGTTGCGTGGAAAGTGGCGGCGGGGTCGCCGTAAAGGTAAGCGTTGCCAGAGTCCAGGCCGTTGCCAGCAAAGTCGTAGATGTTGGCACCTAGGCCTGGGTGGTAATATGGCAAATTGGGATTTGGCTGATATAGCCCAGGGCAAAAGAGGATTGCTAATTCGATTGACCCACGATGGCAAGCGGAGAGCGTTGCATCAATCGCGTTGATAGCCGCCGTTGTGTTCAGCGTGCTGGCGTCGCCGACGTGATTCAGGTCGACCGCCTGCATGAAGTGATCGCCCACGTTGCGCACATAATCCGCGCTGAAGATGCCGCCCTTCCAAACCTCGCGCTGCACGCCAATGTTCATCTGAAGAGAGCGCGTTGTCCGGAAGTTCGGCACGTACATTGCTTCGCCGTTGGGGCCTTCCGATAGAGAGTTGGCCACATATTCGGCGTTGGCGGCTGCGCCGGCTGACCTGGTCTTGGTCTGGTAGATGTTCGACAACTCAGCGAAGTAAGGCGCTGACACGCTGATGGCGTCACCCCACAGTGAGGCGAGTGTTGTTGAATCGGGGAATGTGGTGAAGATAGTGCCGTCGGGCATGGGAATCGAGGCGGTGCCGGTGGGATCATAAGAATCGCCAAAGAACAGGCCAGTCGCTAAGCGCGTGGGCCGGTCAAAGAGCACGTTGTTGAAGATGTTGTTTTCAAAGTAGAGACCCATACCGCCACGGATGACGGTCTTGCCGTCTCCCTTCAGGTCATAAACAAAGCCGGCCTTTGGCCCGAAATCGCTGTTCGGCTGACGAATCCTGGCGCCCAGGCCCGGCTGCAAGGCGTCTAGCAGGTTGCCGGTGGGGTTGGCGCCAATCTGTTCGCAGGGGGAACTGCCGCCCCAATTGCTGTTCGCAACAGAGCAGGGAATCGACGCCAAATCGGAATCGCTGCGGCCGGTATCGCGCGAGTAGCGCAGGCCGAAGTTCACCGCCAGCTTGGCGCGCACCTTCCAGGTGTCGCCGACATACATGCCCACGCGCCAATCGCCCTGGCCGCCTGCCGGGAAACCGAATCCCGACTTCTCCGTGTTGAAACCCTCGCCGTTGCCCATCACGATATAGGCGGTCGTGTAGGCGGTTGGATCGGTAGCAAGGCCACTGCCGCCGGCTCCAGTTGGGCCGTCGTTATAGTCGGCATTCACTTCCGGGGCAAATCCGAAGAAGCTGGCGAAGCCGCCGCCCAGGATGCGGTTCAAGCTGATCCCGTAGCTGATGGCATGCTTTTTGATTGTGGTGCTGCCGTCATAGCGGAGCTGCTTGTCGGATTGATAGGTCTGCTGCGGCGCCAGAAGGTTGGGGCCGGTGACTACGCTGTTGTTGAACAGCTCGATGCCCAGCGACGAAAGCGGAGTGCCCGCCGATTCATCCACGATTCCGTTG
>CAWJDN010000275.1:0-7931 GCA_963840985.1 uncultured Acidobacteriaceae bacterium | reverse complement strand
TCCAAGGAGCTAGCCGGCGCGGGACTCATTTTCTGGCATCCCAAGGGCGGCATCGTGCGCAAGGTGATGGAAGACTGGATGCGCGAGGAATGTTTGAGGCGCGGCTACTCGCTGGTGTTCACTCCCCACGTCATGCGCCGCGAGCTGTGGAAGATCAGCGGTCACGAGGGATTTTACGCGGGCAATATGTACACCCCCATGGAACTGGATGATGCCGAATATCGGTTGAAGCCGATGAACTGCCCCGGCCACATCCTGATTTATAAAAACTCGCCGCGCAGTTACCGCGACTTGCCCGTGCGCCTAGCCGAGTTGGGCAACGTTTATCGCTACGAGCGCTCCGGAACCATGCACGGCCTACTGCGCGTGCGCGGCTTTACGCAGGACGATGCGCACATCTTCTGCACCCCCAGCCAGATTGAGGACGAGGTGGTCGCCTGCATCGACTTTGCCGAGGCGGTGCTGAAGACCTTCGGCTTCCACGAGTTCATCGTCGAGCTATCTACCTGGGACCCCAACGACCGCGCGCACTACGCCGGCTCCGATGAAAACTGGAACCTGGCGGTCGGCTCCTTGCAGCGCGCTCTCGACCGGAAAGGCATCGCCTACAAGACCATCCCTGGCGAAGCCGCCTTCTACGGCCCCAAGATCGACATCAAACTTGTGGATGTGTTAGGCCGCCTGTGGCAACTCTCCACGGTGCAGTTCGACTTCAACTTGCCGGCGCGTTTCGAGTTGGAGTACGTGGGCGAGGACGGTGAGCGCCACCAGCCGGTCATGGTTCATCGCGCCCTCTTCGGTTCCGTCGAGCGCTTCTTCGGCGTGCTCATCGAGCATTACGCCGGAGCTTTCCCGCTATGGCTTGCGCCGGTGCAGATTGGCCTTGTCCCGATTAGCGAGCGGCATCACGCATACGCGCAGAAGGTCGAGGTCGAGATAAAAGCCGCGGGCTTGCGCGTTGAGACCGACATCCGCAACGAGAAGATGAACGGTAAGATTCGCGACTTCGCCAACCTGAAGACGCCCTACATTTTGGTCTTCGGCGACAAGGAGCAGGAAGCCAGCGCGGTCAGCGTTCGCACCCGCGGCAAAGGCGACCAGGGCTCCACGCCGCTGGCCGATTTCATCGCCAAGTGCAAGGCGCTGGTTCAGAGCCAATCGACGGAACTGTGAGCCGACAGACTTTGGGTTGAACCTGTAGCAGGAATGGGCTGCGTCAGGCTGCTAGGCAGGCTTAGTTCGCTGGTTCTTTGAGAAAGATCTCTACATAGTCAAGGTAGTTCTGGGCATATTCGATGATTTTGGCGTGGTCGGCTTCGCTGAGTTGGCGGCGGAGTTTAGCGGGGACACCGGCCCAGAGAGTGCGAGGAGGGACTTGCGTTCCCTCGGGGACCACTGCTCCGGTGGCGATGAGAGAGCCTTCGCCGATACGGCAGTTGTTCAATACCCTGGCCCCGATGCCGATGAGAACCGCATCCTCCACCACGCATCCATGCACGGTGGCATTGTGGCCGATGGTGACCCAGTCGCCCACGATGACCGGATAAAGATTGCGCTGGCCATGGAGGACGGCGCAATCCTGAATATTGGAGTTGGAGCCGACGCGGATGGAGTGGACGTCGCCGCGCAGAACGGCGTTCATCCACACCGATGAGCGCTCGCCTAGGGTTACATCGCCGATAATCTGCGCGGAAGGGTCAACGTAGCAACTGGCGGGGATCTGAGGCAGCCGCCCCTGGAAGCTGCGGATCATGGATTCAAGACCTCCTGGTCAAGTCTAAGGTATGGTGCGCGGCAGAAGTGGCGAGCTGGCCTGGCCCAGGCCGCCGAATCAGCCCGTCTAGGCACAAAAGCCGTTCTATCTCGGAAATCATGGGGTTTGGAGGGCTATTTGTGCGATATATCACGCGATTACAATAGAAATTATCAGGCTAGGCCTCTGCGCTTAACCTGCGGACCAATGTTTCCAGTATCATAGGAGATGCCAGATGGCGGGTTTGGAGGTGGGATTTTTTGGCGGAGGTTCGTGTACAAGAAGGCGAACCGCTCGAAAATGCGCTGCGCCGGTTTAAGCGGAAGGTACAGCAGGAGGACATCATCAAGGAAGTCAAGCGTCACTCCTACTACCTGAAGCCCGGCGAAAAGAAACGCGTAAAGGCGGCTTTAGCGCGCAAGCGGAATCGCAAGAAGGCTCGTAAAGAGCAGGACTAGTTTCAAAACCATCGTGACATATACCGCTCCGGCGACCCCCACATCAAAATGTGGGCAGGAAACCAGAGATCACAGGCAAGGCCGGGGCGGTTTGTCGCGTTTTTAATTTAACTCCAACTTCCTGCATGCAGGCTGCTTGGAGGTTGTATTCAGATCTGGCCGGCTTGCCGGACAGATATACTATTTGCCGCTAAACTTGTTGCGGCCCGGGCCCTGGTTGTTATCACAGCACGAAGCAGGGAAACGGGACCGGCAAGCTGATAGTGTTCGTGGCCGATTTCAATCAATTCCCTTCTTTGGGGAAGACGGCCATGGAATTTACCGACAGAGTTTTAAAGTGCAGCGACTGCGGCGCCGAGTTTGTTTTTACCGCCGGCGAGCAACTCTTTTTTCACGACAAGCAGTTTAAGAACGAGCCCAAGCACTGCAAACAGTGCAAGGCGAAGCGTGTCCGCGGAGGCTCCAGGGTGCGCCCGGAGACTCGGACCAATTGTTCGCAGTGTGGCGCGGAGACAACGGTTCCCTTCAAGCCCACGCAGGGCAGGCCGGTGTTGTGCCGCTCCTGCTTCAAACAACATACATCGCAAAACGGGGCCACTCCCGTCCCGAAGCCTAGTCCCGAGCCGAGTTCGGAGCCACAACACGTGGAAGGTGACTAAAGCGTTTTCTGCTGCCTGATGCGTACACTACTCCCCTATACTGATGCGTGGTGATCCGGTGCTGTGTTGTGCCGGTCAGCAGGAGTGCCGCGTCATGGTGCAGACTCGGATCAAGCCTTACTTTCAGGAAGTTGCCGAGAAGGCGCGGCGCCGGGAGCAGCGGCGAATTTTCCGGCGCAACCAGGTCTTTGGACTGGTGCTGGTGGCCGCGGCGATTCTGATCTTCTGGCTCTTGCGTACCAATCCCAAGTGGATCTTTCCGCCGGGATGGTGGCGGCCATGACTCCTTCGCGGAGGGCGAACGGCGGCTTCGCCGCGGCGGACCCGCTCGCAGTTCTGCTGCTCGGCCCCACGGGCAGCGGCAAGACGGCGCTTTCGCTCGAACTTGGCAAGTGCTTCGGCGGCGAGATTGTTAGTTGCGATTCAGTGGCCGTTTATCGCGGCATGGACTTGGGTACGGCCAAACCCACTGCCGAAGAACGGGCGCAGTTACCGCATCACCTCATCGACGTGGCCGACCTGGACCAGCCGTTTACTGCGGGCGAATACAGCAGGCAGGCGCGGACGGCTTTGCGGGAGATTGCGGCGCGGGGCCGTCTGCCCATTGTGACCGGCGGAACCGGGCTCTACCTGCGCGCATTGACCGAGGGGCTTTTTGCCGGGCCTGCGAGGCAGCAGGAGTTGCGGCTTCAGCTGCAACAGAGTCGCAAGCGGCACGGCGAAGCCTGGCTGCACCTGCTGCTCCGCCGGCTCGATCCGGCTTCGGCCGCGCGCATTCACTCGAACGACGCATCCAAGCTGATTCGCGCCATTGAGGTCTGCCTGACGGCGCGCAAGCCGCTCTCAGAGGTGCTGGCTCGTAACCCGCTCACCGGCTTTCGGTTGCTGCGCATCGGCCTCAATCCACCGCGCCAGGAGCTTTACGACCGGCTCAACCGCCGCTGCGCTGAAATGTTTGTGTCCGGCATCGTCGACGAGACACGCGGCTTGCTCGAACGCTACGGGCCGGTGAAGGCGCTCGACTCTCTCGGCTACCGGCAGGCGCTGGCCGTGCTGCAGGAGTCCTGGTCCGTAGAGGAGGCGGTAGTGGCCGCCCAGCAGGGCCATCGCAACTACGCCAAACGGCAGATGACCTGGTTTCGCCGCGAGCCGGAAGTGCACTGGATTGCGGGCTTCGGTGATGAGCCGGAGGTGCTGCGCACGGCGATGGAAATGGTTCAGAAAACCCTGTAACGATCGTTTTCGCAGGCTGATTTGCACTGGCGCAGAAGCGAAGTGAATCGCTGGCGCATCCATTAGACTGGACGGTGGTGTGCGGCGTTTGCGGCTCATGAGAAGCGCCCCGGAATGATACTTTTCGAGGAAAAAACTTTGGCAGAGACGATTTACGACGCGGCGATTATTGGCGGCGGGCCGGCCGGCTACACGGCGGCCATTCGCGCGGCGGAGTACGGGCTGAATGTCGCCTTGATTGAGAAGGCCGATAAGCTGGGCGGAACGTGCCTGCACGTGGGATGCATTCCCACCAAGGCTCTGCTCTTCAACGCCGAAATCTGGGACCACCTGCAGCACGCCGCCGAATTCGGCATTGAGGGCATTGGCGCGCCCACACTCAACTGGGCGGCGGTGCTCCAGCGCAAGAACACCATCATCGCCAAGCACGTTAAGGGCCTGGACTTTCTGATGAAGAAGCACAAAATCGTGCGCATTGAGGGCCATGGGCGGCTCGCCGGCTCCGCAAAAACCGGCATTCACACGGTAGAGGTGACAGCGGCGGGCGGAGAAATTAGCCTGATCAAAGCGAAATACGTCATTCTGGCTACTGGCTCCGAGGCCAAAATGCTGCCCGGTATCGTACCCGATGACCGCATCCTGACCAACATCGAAATTCTGGCCATGGAGCAGGTGCCCAAGTCGTTGATTGTTATTGGCGCGGGCGCGGTGGGCATGGAGTTCGCCTCCCTCTTCCGCACCTTTGGCTCTGAGGTAACGATAGTCGAGTTTCTGCCGCGTGTGGTTCCGGTGGAGGACGAGGAAATCTCCAAAGAGATCACGCGCCTCTTCAAGAAACGCGGAATCGACGTGAATACAGGCGCAAAAGTCGAGAAGGTTGAAAAGACTAAAACCGGAGTGAAGGTCACATTCATCGACACCAACGGTAATCCTCAAATCAAAGAAGCCGAAAAGGTTCTTGTAGCCGTGGGACGGGCAGGGAAGACCGGCGATCTTGGCCTGGAAAAGACGCGCATCGAGCTCGACCGAGGGCTGATCAAAGTCAACGAGGCGCAGGAGACGGCCGAGCCGGGAGTCTTTGCCATTGGAGACATTGTGGCCGGGCTGCCGCAGCTGGCGCACGTGGGCGCGACGTGCGGTTTGATCGCCGCGGCCAAAATTGCCGGCCGCGCTTTTCGCCCGGTGCGTCGCGACCGCATTCCCGGATGCACCTATACCGAGCCGCAGATCGGGTCGGTGGGGCTGACCGAGGCGCAGGCCAAGGAAAAAGGCTACGAGGTCAAGGTGGGCAAGTTCCCCTTTGCGGGCAACTCTAAGGCCACCATTCTGGGTAGTCACGACGGCTTTGTGAAGGTGGTCGCCGACGCCAAGTACGGCGAGATTCTGGGCGTACATATTCTCGGGCCCCAAGCCACGGAACTGATCGCCGAGGCGGTTGCCGTGCTGGAGTTGGAAGGCACGGTAGAGGAGCTGATGTTTACCATCCACGCGCATCCAACACTGGCCGAGTCCCTGCTGGATGCCTATGGAGCGGTGGAGGGAATGGCGATCAACGCGTGAGGAATTTCAATGCCAGAAAAACGCACTTTTTCTGATCGGCAATTTGGCTTGGCAATCATCCTCAAGGGACGATAGCGCAGCTGCGCAGCCGATGATGCACAAGGAGATTTTGGATGAATCCGAAGGTTGACGTTTTTTTGCGGAAAGCTAAAAAGTGGCAGAAAGAATCGGAGAAGTTGAGGAAGATCCTTCTTGACTGCCCGCTGACCGAAGAATTGAAGTGGGGTCAACCTTGTTATACGTATCAGGGGAAAAACATCGTATTGATCGGTGCATTTAAGGAATACTGCTCGCTGTTGTTTTTCAAAGGAGCCTTGCTCGGCGATGGCCATGACATTCTGGTTGCGCCGGGGAAAGTGCAGGCGGGGCGCCAGATTCGGCTCACCAGTGTGCGACAAATCATTGAGATGGAACCTATCTTGAAGACCTATATCAATGAAGCCATTGAAGTGGAAAAAGCCGGATTGAAAGTGAAATTAAAAAAGCATTCTGATTACAAAATCCCGGCGGAACTTCAAAAGAAATTAGATGAAATCCCGGCCTTGAAATCTGCTTTTAATGCACTGACGCCAGGAAGGCAAAGAGGCTACTTCTTACACATTTCCGCGCCCAAACAATCCAAAACGCGGGAATCCAGGGTTGAAAAGTGCATGAAGCTCATTCTCAAGGGCAAGGGATTAAACGATTAGCGACTGAACTGCCGGCTGACTTACCGGCAGTCTGCGGCGCCACTAAGCCATTTAGAATGGAATTGCTATGGGTACACTGAAAGCCGTTCGTGGTACCCGCGACCTGTTGCCGCCGGAGACTGCGCTATGGAACCGCATCGAGGCGACCGCGCGGGACGTCTTTGCCCGCTACAACTTCGGCGAGATTCGCACCCCTGTCTTTGAGGAGACGGCCCTGTTTGCCCGCAGCGTGGGCGAGGAGACCGATATCGTCTCCAAGGAGATGTATACGTGGGAGGACCGCGCCCGCGCGCAATCGGAGAAGACGCAGTCGCTGACCCTGCGCCCGGAGAATACCGCCGGCGTGGTCCGCGCCGCTCTAGAGCACAATCTCTTCGAGAGCGGCCAGTTGCAGAAGCTCTATTACATCGGCCCGCAGTTTCGCCGCGAGCGCCCGCAGAAGGGGCGCTACCGGCAATTTTCGCAGATCGGCGCGGAGGTTATCGGGCCGCCTTCTTCGGGCAGCGAATCGCCGCTGCGCGACGCGGAAATCCTGGAAATGCTGGCCACGCTGCTCGACGAGCTGGGCATCACCGGCTGGACGCTGGAACTGAACTCCGTTGGCTCGGCGGCGGACCGCGCCCGCTACAACGAAACGCTTCGCGCCGCGCTTGTTCCCGTGGTAGGGCAGATGTGCGCGGACTGCCAGCGCCGCGCCGTAACCAACCCGCTGCGCGTGCTGGACTGCAAGGTTCCCGCCGATCAGCCGATTATCGAGAAGCTGCCGGTGATTGCCGATTCGCTGGACGAGGATTCCCGCGCCCACTTTGCGGCAGTCACCGCGGCTCTGGATGCGGCGGGCGTCCCGTATACGCTGAATCACCGCCTGGTGCGCGGGCTGGACTACTACACCCGCACCACCTTTGAGTTCACGCATGGCGGGTTGGGCGCGCAAAATGCTCTGCTCGGCGGCGGGCGCTACGACGGGCTGAGCGAGGCCATTGGCGGACCCAAGGCGCCGGGCATCGGCTTCGCCATGGGCGAGGACCGGCTGGTGCTGACGCTCCAGGCGCAGCCAAAAACGGTCTTGGAGACCGTCTATATCGACACCCCTTGTGACGCTTTCATTGCGCCGCTAGGTGAAACCCAAAATGCGCCTGCTTTGGCCCTAGCTCGTGAACTGCGAAAATCTGGCCTCCGTGTTGAAATCGGAGATGGTTCTTTCCGTCTCAAGAAGTCATTTGAAGTGGCGAACAAGGTCGCCCGCCAAATCGTAATTCTTGGAGAAGATGAGGTAAAATCTGGTATTTTCACAGTAAAGGACTTCTTTTCAGGCGCACAAAGTAAGGTACCTCGTGAGGAGCTTTCTTCCTTTCTCGCCTTTGTGAAGGATTAAATATGCGCGCTAACCACGGTGAGAGAACAATTAAGTCGATTCGGCCCAGATTACGCTCTTGACTTCGGGTGAAAGGGGGATGAAATGTTACTCGATTTGGCGATTGAGCGGGTTGAAATCGTGCATAACATCTTTGGCGATAAATCATTCACAACACTGCTCTTTTCATGCACAAATGGAGGAAATTGCACTGTCGAAATCGGG
>CAWJDN010000274.1:0-5456 GCA_963840985.1 uncultured Acidobacteriaceae bacterium | reverse complement strand
GGGAAATATGCATTCTCTAGGGGGTACGAACAAGGCCTTGAGCGTTGCGGTTTGAACTTGAGAGTTGCGCCGAGGAGCAGTTTGACCGATGAGAATGTCGCAGTGCAGGGCCTGAATCAAGAAATAATTGGGCGGCTTGCATTTTATTCGAGTGAGATGCTCTCTTCGGATGTAGTTCTCTCTCCAGCTCAACTGGACGCTTCGGTGTTCCTCGACGATCAGGTATTCAACAGAATGCTCAATTCCCTGGAAATGCAGAGGGGAATAAGTTCAGCTCTGCTTAGCATTTCAGGGAGTAATCTCAAGTTTCAGCTTCCTGATTCGTACACTTGGAGAATCGATAACGTTCAGGAGCCATCGTACGTGCATATAACCAGATTGGAAATTGTATTCTTATTGTTTGAGCGCGAAAGAGCCTCTTAATTTTCAGTTGCGGCAAGCCGAACCAGCTACTCCCTTCCGTTACAATCTAAATGTAATGTCACTCGATTTTTTAGGTAATCTCGAACGGACGCATTATTGCGGCGAGTTGCGCGCCTCCCACGCCGGGCAAATTGTAGTTTTAATGGGCTGGGTCAACAGGCGGCGCGATCACGGCAACCTGATCTTTCTTGATCTGCGTGATCGCACCGGCATCAGCCAGATTGTGCTGGACAAGGAACTGACGCCCGACGGCCACGTGAAGGGCGAGCAGGTACGCCCGGAGTATGTGGTCGCCGCCGTGGGCAAGGTGCGCCTGCGTGACGCTGACTCTATCAATCCCAAGATGGAGACTGGTGAGGTCGAAATCGAAGCCACGCAACTGCTCGTCCTGAACGACACCCGCCTGGCGCCTTTTTCGCCTTCAGAAGAAGCCATTCAGAACGAAGAGGTACGACTCAAGTACCGCTACGTGGACCTGCGCCGCCCGGAGATGCAGCGCAACTTTCGACTCAGACATGACATCACGCTGGCCATCCGCGACAACCTCAGCCAGCAGGGCTTTCTGGAGATCGAAACGCCCATCCTCACCAAATCCACTCCGGAGGGCGCGCGCGATTTTCTGGTGCCCAGCCGCGTACATCCGGGCGAGTTTTACGCGCTGCCGCAGTCGCCGCAGATCTTCAAGCAGATTTTGATGATCTCCGGCTTCGACAGGTACTTCCAGATCGCACGCTGCTTCCGTGACGAGGATTTGAGAGCCGACCGCCAGCTTGAATTTACGCAAGTTGACTTGGAGATGAGTTTTCCGCGTCAGGAGACGGTCTTTGCAGTGGTTGAGCAATTTCTTGCGGCGGCCTTTGCAGCAGCCGGCGTTACTTTGCCTACGCCCTTCCCCATCATTACTTACGATGATTCGCTGCGGCGCTTAGGTAGCGACAAGCCTGACCTGCGTCTGCCCGAACTCGTCGATGTGCGCCCGGCCTTCAAGGATGAGGCTCTGGCCGCGCTGCAAATCGATCCCGCGCTGCCCGTGGTGGCGTTGCGCATTCCCAACGTGGGCGAGCTGAGCCGCAAGGAGCGCGAAGACAACCACCCGCTTTTCGACCTAAAGAAGGGCGCCAAGTTCATTGACGATTTCAAGCGGCTGGCCAAGGGCTACCCCGAGGCCGCGGTCAAGGTGCGCGAAATGGTGGGCGCGGGCGAGGCCGACTTCGTCATCATCGTCGCCGGTGATCCGGCTCACCCGGTCAAGGCCAGCGACACGAAATTCGCAGGCCGTCTGAGCGAGCGCGAGATTAACGTCTACTCCGCCGCCGGCAACTTCCGCACTGAGTTGGCAAAAAAATACGCTGACCGGCACGGAGCTTTTGCCGTCACGGAAAAAGCCGTTCAGGAGGCGAATGCGCGGAGTGGTGGAAAGTACGTTGATGGAGCGGCGGCCTTCCATCCCATCTGGGTCACGGACTTCCCCATGTTCGAGTACGATTTGGCAACTGCCAAATGGATGCCGGCGCACCATCCGTTTACCGCGCCTTACGAGGCCGACATGAAGAACCTGGTCTCCGACCCGGCCTCTGTGCGCGCCAATTGTTACGACCTGGCGATGAACGGCCTGGAGCTTGGCTCTGGCTCCATCCGCATCCATCGCAAGGATGTGCAGCAGCAAATATTCCAGTCGCTGGGAATCAGCGACGAAGAGGCACGCGCGCGCTTCGGATTTTTCCTCGACGCTCTTGAGTACGGCACGCCACCCCACGGCGGCATCGCGCTCGGCCTTGACCGTATCGTGATGCTGCTAGCCGGCGCGCCCAGCCTGCGCGAGGTGATTGCTTTTCCCAAGACCGCCAAGGCGGTTGACCTGATGGTGGATGCGCCCACCGCGGCCACCGAGCAGCAGTTGAAGGAATTGCACATCCGCGTGGCGCTCAAGAGCTAGTGCCGTTCGACCGCACATGAAAACAAAAGGCCCGGACTGGTGAGTCCGGGCCTTTTCTTGTTGAGCGCGCGTTGTGAGCGCGGATGTGCGTCCCTGACGTTACTTCTCAGTCACCAGTGCATTGATCAGGTTGACTCCATTGGGGCTGCCCCAGCCGGTCACCAGGTCATAGCCGGTCACAGCCGAATAGCTGCCGGATTTGCCGCTGGTGATGTCGTGGAAGTCCGTGCCGTAGCTGGAACTCACGCCGAAGGCATAGAGATAGGGGTTGATGAAACCGAGGCTCTTGTAGCCATCGGCCACCAACTGTTGATTGACCAGAGCCATATAAGCGGCCCACATAGGAGCGGCAAAGCTGGTGCCGCCATATTCGTTGGCCAGGCACGTAGTCTGGTCCGCGCAGGTGTAGAAGGTGAAGTTAGCATTGGCCGACACATCCGGGCCATTGCGATATGTGGTCGAACCCTTATTGGTAGAGTTGATCACGCCTGAGAGTTTTTGCCATGCAGGGATGGCGATCTTATCCGGCGAGATGCCGCCGCCCGAATCTGCCCAGGCGGTTTCCGACTTCCAGGCGCCGCCCGCGCTGGCGGTTATCAGGTCCGTGCCGCCGACAGAAACGACATACGCATCGTCTGCCGGCCAGGCCTCAACCCTTCTGGACCAGGTGGAGCTGTCTCCCGAGGCTGCAAAGAAGTTCTGGCCCTGCGCCGCCATCTTCTGGAAGTAGGGGTCAAGCGTGGTTGGATCGGCTGGAGTCCAGCCCCACGAACAGCCTATGGTGGTGGGTAGAGGGTTGTGAGTGGTCATGGCGCTGATGATGGCCGTATCGGTTGAGCCGATGTACACCACCAGACTGGCCAGCCCCGGCGCCATGCCAAGAGCCTGGGTCATGTCCAGGGTCTGCTCGGTATCGTCGCAGTAGCCGCCAGCTCTCGAATAGACGCAGCTTGTGCTGGTTCCATCCACGGAAAGCAACGTGATTGGAACATTGTTGGTCTGCTTCACATTTTTGTAGTAGGTAGTGAGGTCAGCCAGGTCGGTGCCTTCATACTCGAACAACCCGAGGTTCTGGCCGGCGCCGGTCAGAGCCGTTCCTCCGTAGTAGGCCGCGCGCATGTCGCTGCCCAAAAACGAAGCTGAAGGGCCGGAGCCGGTGGTGGCATGGGTCACGGCCTCCTTCGCATCAATGCCATGAGCCGCCGCGTAATCGCTTCTGCTGACCAGCATGGGATGCGGAATCGAGTAGTTGTCCAAACCGGAGATGTGCCACAGTTGGAAGGGCAGGTCCGTAGTAGGTTCCCGGTCCGCAGCATAGAAGACACGATCCTCGGTGGGGTGCTGGTAGGTCTTCAGATTGATGTGGAAGGCTGCCTCGATAGTCGCAACAGAGCCCGTAACTTGCACATCCATTCCATCGCGCGAGCCGCCGACAACCGTTAGTCCGTTTGCCTTCGCAAAGGCTAGCACGGCGTTGTATTGTTCCTGAGTGGGGCCAAAGCGCGCGGTGAACTCCTGCGGCGTGACGTATTGCCGGTAGGAGGCGCTGGCCGGATTGTTGAGATCGATAAGGAACTGGTCCAGGCCGGCCTGATCACGCAGAGGCAGAACGAGATCCAGCTGTAATTGCTGCGATTCATGCAGGCGCCCGAACAATTGCGCTTGCCCGTTGTTAACGACATCGCGCACATGGCGCGTCATCAGCGATTGCGCATTGCCGGCTAAAGCACCGGCCGATACAATCGCCGCGATGGTCAATACAAATACTACGATTCTTCTGTTCACACTACCTCCTGTCGGGACTTGTTAGCGGGGGAGTTGCTGATCCGCCTTCAAGGAGACTATTAGCTAATTGTGCGAAAGCACGCCACGGCTGTCAACCAAAAACCGTTCTTTAATTAACCATTTTGTGTTAAAAAAGTTGCTTTGGAAATGAATTAAGCTGAAGGCTGACGGAGCCGGGCAAACACATATTTCTTGTAAGATGCGTGCGAAGCGGGACGCCACCCCGCAGCATCCCGGTTTCTGCTACACTGATTCAAGCGTAATCGAGGGGCCAAATGCGCCAGGCCGCGCCCCTAAAGATGCGCTCCTGCAACCCAAGTTCGGGGAGTGGCTCAGCCTGGTAGAGCACCTGGTTCGGGACCAGGGGGTCGGAGGTTCAAATCCTCTCTCCCCGACCAATTTTTTCAATAACTTACAATCTCATAACATGCTTGAAACTAGACCCTCTGGTATTAGCCCAGGGGGTCTAGTGCCCGTAGATGCGTCAATATTGGGTTTCTCGCCGAATCTTGAATGCAACACCATCTACAAAAACATCTACAGGAGGAAAAGATAATCCGGCTTTATACCCAGACGGTCAAAAGCCACAGTCGCGTAAATCCGCGTCCCGCTGCCCCGAGGTCGGTCTCGGTAAAAGCCGAAGCGGATCATAGCCGACCGCGGCTACGATTCCAGCCCGCTCCGCGAACGGTTCAAATGGGGAGGCATTTAATTTATTGCGGAGTAAAGAAAGAACAATAAGCGACGGCGCTATAAAGATAGACTCGAGCTCCTCTGCTACAGACGTCGATGGATTATAGAAAGAGCCACTGCCCGGTTCAGAAAGTTTCGCTGCTTTCTGGTTCGTCATGAGCATCTGCTCTCCTTTACCATGCCTTCTTCTACCTCGCTTGCTTCTGGATCACCCTCCGGAGGAATTTATGACGCGTACTCTAGATAATTACAGCGAACTGCGCAGCGAGTACAAGGTCCATCCATTCTGAAATCGGCAGATCCGAATAAAGCAGGCTAAGTCACAACTGTAAGTGTAGATATTTATGTCTTCATTATGAAAATCTCACACCTTGTTTATAACTATCTTCAACACACATACGGATTCTTTACGGCCACGACGCTAATGTCTATGTAAGTCGCCCCCTTCTCGAAGCCATAGTGTATGTAAGTGGCCAAGGGATACACATACCTAAAGGCGCAATGCTACTAAAGCCTTTTCAAAAACACTGCATTTCCTTTGCGGCTCCTTTATGTCGCTTTGCATATTAGTAAAGTGAGGAACGATATCAGAAAACTAGTCCTTCCTCGGTGAGAACAA
>CAWJDN010000273.1:0-4440 GCA_963840985.1 uncultured Acidobacteriaceae bacterium | reverse complement strand
CCTTGTAGGAATCGTTAGGCTTGGCGGACATATGCTATTAACATTACTGGTAGAAAGCTTGTGTAATGAGCTGTATCCCCAGGTGATGACTTTTAGGAAGCTAGTCTTTCGGAAACAAGCGGCGATACGAAGCTGACCCAGTAACGCTTTCGTGCAGAAGCGACCAGCGCCAAGGGGCAGGCGCGCTGTGAAGCGTCGCCCGCACCCTCTTGTTAGTTGATCGTTTTATCGCCGCCCAGTCAGAAGCTCTCAAAGACATTTATGCTAAGATCAGGCGAGGTCGAAACGGTCAAGGTTCATCACCTTGTCCCATGCCGCCACAAAGTCCTGGACAAACTTCACTTGGGCGTCCGAGCTTCCGTAGACCTCGGCCAGGGCCCGGAGCTGGGAGTTGGAACCGAAGATGAGATCGACACGCGTGCCGGTCCACTTCAGTTCACCCGTCCTGCGATCGCGCCCTTCGAACACGTCCTTGGCGTCAGATACCGCCTTCCACTCCGTGCCCATGTCGAGCAGGTTCACGAAGAAGTCGTTGGTCAGCACCTCCGGCCACTTTGTTACAACTCCACCGTGTTGGGACTTCCCGAAGTTGGCATTCAGCCGAATCGCCTCGGGGAAATCGGCGCTCTGCACGTGCTCTGCGGCCTGGCTGGCAAAAGCCTCGAAGGCGGCCGCGTCCTCCGCGTTATACGTCTTCACGGCTGCGGTAATGTTCTGATCGCCAAAGTGCAACACGGCAAAAGAGAAGCTCTGCTGATTGCCGGTAATTGCGCTGACAACCTTGACCCTGCCCAGCGCGAGCCGTCCCCGTCCGGAAGAGTACGCCTCGTAGGAGTTGCGCCATACACGGAAGCAGAACAGGTCGATCTCCTCGGCAAATGAAGAAAAGACGGAGCTGATAGCGTAGTGCGCAGCTACCTGCTCCAGGCCCAGTTGCTTGCTGCTGACCTGCTCTTTGTAGATTTTGGCGCCATCCCCGGCCGCAGCCACGTTGGAGCGGGCCTCGGCCATGCGCGTCAGAAACGCCGGCTCCAGCGGCTCGGCTGCTTCGCCAAAGACCTTCCGCGCCAGTTGCAGCACCCTTGCCGCATAGGCAATTACCTGCACCGACTCGATGCCCGAAATGTCGTCGAAGAACCAGCCGCAACTGGTGTACATCAGTTGCGTGTGGCGCTGCATCTCCATCAACTCCAGGGCGCGCACACGCTCCTCCACGCTGAACGTGCGCGTCTGGTGCTTTTGGAAGAACTGTTCCACCGATTGCGAACTGCGGTCGAGCACCACCTCGATGTATCCGTCGCGGGCCGCCCAGATGTTTTTGAAGAGCGTAGCGCCCTCCTGCTCGGTCAACGGAACTAGCGCGTCGCGCAGCTCGTCCAGGGCCTTGCGCAGCGGCGCGCGCCACGCCTGGTTCCACCCTGCTTTGCCGCCGTTGCAGCCGCAGTTTGAGCGCCAGCGTTCCACTCCGTGCGTGCAGCTCCACGAGGTGTTTTCCACGATCTCCGCCTCGTACTCCGGCGGAAACTGCTCCAGAAAACAGCCGTAGTTGGTCAGGCTGACGGTCGGATCAGCCTCCAGCAGCCGCAGCGCGTAGGCCAGCGCCATCTCGCCGTATTTGTGGTGATGGCCGTACGATTCTCCGTCTGTCGCCACGTGCGCCAGTTGCGGCTGTGCGTTGTCCTTGAAGCCGCCTTTGAGCCGCGCGGCAAGTTGCTCGCCGGAGTCGAGCAGCCCTTCGAATGCGATGGCTCGCGATGTGGGGCCGTCGTAGAAAAACACAGCTATCGAAACCCCGGACTCAAAGCGGATAAGATACGGACGAGTGGTGTCCACGCTCGCGTTAGGCGTCTCCGTCCAGTTCGTGCCTTCCTTCAAGCTCCGAATCCGCTTGCACTGGTGCGGCGCCAGAATCGTGAACTTGATGCCGTGCGCCGCCAGCAGCTCCAGAGATTCGTTGTCCGCCGCGGTTTCTGCCAGCCACATCCCCTCCGGCGCGCTGCCGTAGTGGCGCTGGTAGTCGGCGATGCCCCAGCGAATCTGCGTGATCCGGTCGCGGCGGTTGGCCAGCGGCATAATGATGTGGTTGTACACCTGCGCCATCGCCGAGCTGTGACCCTTGAAGCTTTTGCGGCTGCGCCGCTCGCCGTCCAGAATCATGCGATAGGTGCGCGGAGCGTTCTCCTCCAGCCAGCTCAGCAGCGTCGGGCCGTAATTGAAGCTCATGCGCGCATAGTTATTCACAATGCGTATAATCTGGTTCTTGTTGTTCACGATGCGCGCCGCGCCGTTGGTCGCGTAACACTCCGCGCAGATGCGTTCGTTCCAATCGTGGTAGGGCGCGGCCGAGTCTTGCGTCTCCACCGTCTCCAGCCACGGATTCTCCCGCGGCGGCTGATAAAAATGACCGTGAATGCAGACAAATCGTTTACTGGCGGCCATGAACCTTCCCTGTCTCGCGCCGGCATCTTGCAATCATCGTCGGCTGTGTTTGATTATTGTAGGCTGGACCGCCCCGTGGGCGCTGTGTTCTTCGCCAAATCGCAGGCCCGCCACAAGTACCAACTGGCCACGGAACGGAACGGCGCCCACCGTTTTCCCCTTTTGAGCAGCACCTCCGGCTTGGGCAGATCCTTCGCCTCCAGCGGACGGCTCTTCGGCACGCGCAGAAAGGTCAACGCGAAGCCCTTGCGCACCCCGTAGTCCGTCACCGGCAACACGTCGGGCCTTCCCAGCCGGAAGATCAGCAGCATCTCCACCGTCCACGGGCCGATGCCGCGCACCTCGGTCAGTCGCTCCACAATCTCCGCATCCGTCATCTTGCGAATCGCCGCATGACTGGGCACCGTTCCGTCCAGCGTCCGCGCCGCCAGGTCTTTCAGCGCTTTGATTTTGTTGAAGGAAACTCCTGCCGCTCGCAGCACTTCATCGGGAGTATCCAGCAGCAGTTGTGGCGCTGGGTCGCCGCCATAGTACTCCCGTACCCGCCGGTGAATCGTCGCCGCCGCCTTGCCGTGCAACTGCTGATAGAGAATCGACTCCAGTAGCGACTCAAACGGCGACGGTCGCGGATCGAGCCGCAACGTGAACGCGCCCGCACGGTCTATGAGCGCACCCAGCTTCGCGTCGCAGGCCCGCAGATGCGCCAGCGCCTCGTCAACGTCGAAGGGAAGTTTGCGGCTGCGTCCGTCATGAATCATAAGCTGGAGTCTACCGCATCCCCCACATCATCCGCCCTGCGCGGCGTTCCCTCACAGCGCCCACAACTCCAGCACGTCTCCATTCAGCACCGCTAGCTTCCGCCCGTCCGGGCTCAGCGCAAGCCCCAATTTGTTCAGCTTCGCGTGGTCCAGCGGTACCTGCGCCACCAGCCGCCCCGTCGCCGCATCCAGCACCGCCACCGACACTCCCCAGCTTTCATATTCCGGCCCCTTGCATTCCATGCAGCCAATTGGCCGCAGCCGATGAACCACCTCCAGCTCCATTGCCAGTCGCTCGCCGTTCTGCGAGATAGCCACTCCCGCAATGTCGGTCGGAATCAGCTCTCCCGGCGCGCTCCAGCTCCACACCGTCTTGTCGCCCAGCGTCAGTCGCTTGACTCCTCGCCCCCCAATCTCCACTAGCGCCTCGTCGTTCAGCAAGTGTACGCGCGAGCTGCGACTATAGGGCACTTTCCACAGCAGGGGCATCGCGCCGCACGGCGCTCCCGCATGAAGTTCAAACTGGTGATTGGCATCCTCGGCCATGCTCACTGCCATGTTATCCGCGATGGTCTCGATCTCGTCGTTCTCCAATTTGCACTCCGCTGTCGTCGCCAGCGTATCCGTGCGCACAAATTGGAACGAAATCTCGTCTGTCGTCAGCAGCAGCGTCCGCCCGCTCGGTGACGGTCTCACCCACAAGCTCGGATTGATCTTCGGCTGCGGAGGAATGGGAATCGAGTTTCCCACCGTCCCATCGCCGTTCCATCTCTGCACGCAGTCTCCCGCCACCACCAGCGCCACTCCGTCCGCGGCCACATCACCGCCGTCCGGTCCAGCCTCGGCGTTGGAAAATCCATCCGCCGCTTCACCGCCCCATGCTCGCCTTCCAGCGCAACCACACGCAGCAACTTGTCCACTCCGGGCCCCGAACCCTTCACCCCGAAGCCCACATACACCTCTCCGGACGTATCCACGGCCACTTCATGACTCCATATCTCGCCTAGGTCAAAGTCGTTCGCTTCGTACCACGGCTCCCGCCGCGCCGTTGTCCCCGTCCCGGCATAAGGATCCTGCCAGCCCAGCGTCTCCGTCCGCACCGACCAAATCCGCGTCTGCGCCTTGCGGCCACTCCGCACGCCAAAGACATTCCGCACACCAGCCCAACTACTAGCCCGAACACCCTTCCCCGCATCGCGCCTTCTCCTCTCGCCACTGCTGCATTGAAGCAAATTACCTTCTC
>CAWJDN010000272.1:0-6021 GCA_963840985.1 uncultured Acidobacteriaceae bacterium | reverse complement strand
CTGAACTGGCCAACCGCTTCCCGCTGTATGCGTGGCGAAGAGGACTTGCCGTCCAGGCGTAGGGCGCTTGCGCGCCAGGACTTGCCGTCCAGGCATACGGCGCTTGCGCGCCGGGAGATTCGTGGATTCCCACCCATTTCGCAAAGGCAGCGAAATGGAGGGGGCACCCAGCAGTTGTGAGGATGTATGAGGAAATGGTGGAGGGTGTTTATCGCTGCACTTGCGTGTACCTGTATTGCGATTGTTTTTGTCCATGCATGGATACAGGAGAGTAGTAGAGGTGTGTACTTCATGACCGTCCTTTTGGGAGTATGTTTCTTATTGAATCTTATGAACCTATTCTTTTCATTCTTTTCGATTCAGGGAAAAGAATGACGCGAAATTGCCAGTTCATACAAGTCTTTCCTTAACCGCCATCCTCATAAATTTATTGTCCGCAACTTGCGAGGATGAGCCGGGTTGTATTTAATGTTGTTTGGAGATGACCAGCGAGGGGATAAGGGCAGCAGAGGAACGCAGTTCTACCCGAGGGCATCTGGAGGAGACGATGAAGATTACTCAGCTAGCATTGACCACGTTGCTGGTTCTTTCCGTTCCAGCGTTCGCTCAGCATAATCAAGGAGGGCAATCCCACCCCTCTGGCGGAGGGCATCAGGCAGTTCCCAAGAGCGGGCCCAAGGCGTTCACCGGTACGCCGCATGCGGCCGAGCCAAAGCGCAACTACAGCGATCAGGCCGGCCACCCCAGCGTTCCGCACGTGGATCACAGCAAGTCGATTCTGGGCGGGCACGACAACTGGGTGGGCCACGACACCGGCCGCGGCGATGCAAACTATCATCTTGACCACCCCTTCGAGCATGGACACTTTCCCGGCGGATTTGGCCGCGACCACGTATGGCATCTTGGCGGCGGCGGCCCCGGCCGCTTCTGGTTCAACGGCTGGTACTGGAACGTAGCGGCCTTTGACGTTGCCTTCTGCGACGGCTGGCTGTGGGACTCCGATGATATCGTGATTTACGAAGATCCGGACCACGATGGCTGGTACCTGGCCTACAACGTACGCCTCGGTACATATGTGCACGTGCAGTATCTGGGAACATAGGCGGGCAGCAGAACGGTAATTGGTTTATACCCCAAAAGGGACAGGCCGCGAGGCTTGTCCTTTTTGTTTTTATGAGGGAAACAACGATCCCGGGTTTGGCGATAGAATAGGTTGTCTGCGCGGGGCTAACGCGGTGCGAGCGCATTGCGATGCGGCCATGATTCAGTCTAATGTCAAAGTACCGAGGTCTGAAATGAAGCTTCTGCCTGATTGCCTGGTTGCACAGATGAATTTACGGATCACCCACCGAGTGGTTCTTGCCGCAGTTTCCGCCATGATGCTAAGCGGTGCTGTTGCGTGGGCCGCGACGGCACAAGCCCAAACTCCAATCATCCTCACCGGCGCCGACCGGCGGCCTGCGATCTCGCTGGATGGCGAGTGGGCGGCCATCGTTGACCCTTACTTTTCCGGACTCATGAACTTTCATCACGAAGAAAAGAAGGATGGCTGGTTTATGAATCAGAAAGCCAAGCCCGGCGATCCCTTCCCCACCGAATACGATTTTTCCACGGCATCAAAATTGAAGGTTTCCGGCGACTGGAACACGCAGCGCGAGTCGCTCTTTTACTATGAGGGGCCGGTGTGGTATGAGCGCGATTTCACTTATCAGCCCAAGGAGCACACGCGCGTATTTCTGCATGTGGGCGCGGCTAACTATAAGTCGTGGTTCTGGATGAACGGCGAGAAGGTATGTGAGCACGAGGGAGGATTCACCAGCTTCAATTGCGAAGTGACGGCGGCGATTCATGCGGGAGAGAACTTTGTAGTGGTGGCCGTGGATAACACGCGGCACGAAGACGGGGTTCCCACGCTGGAAACCGATTGGTGGAACTATGGCGGGCTGACGCGCTCGGTGTCGCTGATCGATGTGCCGGAGACATTTATCGATCAGTATGATGTGCACTTGAGCCGCACGCCAGAGACAACTCTTGTGCCCCATGGCAACGACTTCGGACTTATCGGCTCCATACATCTCGCGCACATCGAGGGCTGGGTCCACGTTGAAGGTGGGCACACCGGCGACAAAGTGAAGGTGGAGATTCCTGAACTGAATTCTGACGGCACCGGTGTTATCGACTCGAATGGCCGCGCAAAGTTTCTCTTGGTTGCATCGGATTTGCAGCACTGGTCGCCGGAGTCGCCGAAGCTATACAAAGTTAAGATAAGTGCCGGACAAGATTCGATTGAGGAACTGATCGGCTTCCGCACGGTGGAGACGCACGGGACAGAGATTTTATTGAATGGCAAGCCGATCTTTTTGCGCGGCATCTCGATTCATGCCGAAGCGCCTTACCGCACCGGCCGGGCGAACACCGACAAAGACGCGGAGACGCTGCTGGGCTGGGCCAAGGAGCTGGGCTGCAACTTTGTGCGGCTGGCGCACTATCCGCACGACGAGACGATGCTGCGCGCGGCGGACAGGATGGGACTGCTGGTGTGGTCGGAGAATCCGGTCTATTGGGCGTTGCAGTTTGACAATCCCAAGGTGCTGGCCAAGGCGGAGCAGCAGTTGGACGAGGAGATAGGAACCTCGCGGAATCACGCGGCGATTATTATGTGGTCGATGGCCAACGAAACGCCGAACACCGATGTGCGGACGAAATTCATTGAAAGCGAGGCGGCACATGCGCGCGAGCTAGACCCGTCGCGGTTGATTACCGCCGCGCTGCTGGTGCGCGCGGAGGGGCAAACAAAAATCATCGATGATCCGCTGGGAAAATCGCTGGATGTGATCGGCTTCAATGAATATATCGGCTGGTATGAAGGTCATGCGGAGAGCGCCGATACAACCGAATGGCGCGTTGACTACCAGAAACCTCTGATAGTGAGCGAGTTTGGCGGCGGCGCCAAAGCCGGTCTGCATGGCGGGGAAAACGAGCGCTGGACAGAGGAGTACCAGGCTAATATCTATCGCCATCAACTGGGAATGTTGAATCGGATACCACAACTAAGAGGCATGAGCCCGTGGATACTGATGGATTTTCGCTCACCGAACCGGACGCTGGCGGGCATCCAGGATGAGTTCAATCGCAAGGGACTTATCTCCGACCAAGGCAAGAAAAAGCAGGCATATTTCATTTTGCAGAAGGCTTACAAGGAGGGAAGTGTAGGTAAGCCGGAATGAATGTTCAGGATCGCACCAGGCTTAGTGAACTAAGTGATTTATCAGACTGTGCAAAAGCGGAATTATGAGTTATGCTTGAGTTATGGCTATTGAATCAATTCTCGCACTAATCGACGCCGAAATTGCCAGCCTCGAGCAGGTTCGCTCCATACTGGCCAAAGCCGGCAAAGTCGCCGTCAAGGAAACAGGACACAAAACCAAGAAGGCCGCGAAGGCTCCCAAGAAAGGGAAGAAGCGTCGCGTGTTGAGCGCCGAGGCGCGCAAGCGGATTGCCGACGCGCAGCGCAAGCGGTGGGCCGCACAGAAGGCCAAGGCTAAGTAAGACGCGCAGTTGAGGTCGAGATTTATCTTTTCGCCCCGGAGCGGCAGGCAAACCCCCACAAGCCGCGCTGGGCTATAATCCTGCGATCACCAGCATACGCGGCTCTTGCTTCTCTTCAATGGCCGAGCGAATGCCCTCGCGTCTAAGTCTCGCATCCTTGCCGTCGCCGCCGGACATAGGTCTATGCGCCAGCTTGGCGTGTCTCCTACGATCAAGGCGTACCTATCAAGTTTGCAATTTAATCATCTCCAATGAACGGAGGAATGCGATGCGCAGGATCATTCCAATTCTTGCGGCGGCTCTGTTGCCGTTGCTTTTCGTTCCACCGATCGCCCCGCAAGTGTCCAATAACGCCGGAGGACAAACTTCGGATACATTGACTGCTGATTATAACCAGGCCATGAAGTCAAAGGATTGGCCCCGCGCCGTCACGCTCGCGCAGCAACTGGTAGCGCAAAAGGCTACGTCCGTGAACCTGAAATTGCTGGGGAACGCGCAGCTTTACTCCGGCTCCGCTGATGCTGCCCTGGCGACTTATGGCCAGGCGCTGGCTGCGGCGGAAAAGGAAAAGCCCGCCGAAGGCCAGCCAATGAACGAGTGGAAAGACGGCTTGTCGCAGATCTACATTGGCAAAGGCAATGCGCTGCTCAGGCTCAAGCGCAACGACGAGGCGATTGTGGCGTATAACCAATCCGCCGATTTGCATCCAATCAGGGTCTGGCTTATTTCAATGTCTGCGCCGTGCTCTACAACATCGGCAACACGCATGAATCGGCGGCGGCCTGCCGCAAGTGCGTGCAAGCGGATCCGAGCAGAGCGAATGCCTGGTTCGTCCTGGGGTCGGATCTCTTTGCCGATTTGCCTGTAACTGCACTAGGCAAGGTCCAAGCCTCGCCCGAGACGCGAGAGGCGCTGGAGAAGTATCTTGCTCTCGCCCCCGACGGCCCTCACGCCGCCGACACGAAAGCCATGCTGGAGATGCTCAGCAAGTAGGAAGAAGCTGACTGCGGCAATTGCTAGCTCAACGTGGCCATCACTAACATGCGCGGCTCGGTCATCTCCTCGATGGCCGAGCGAATGCCCTCGCGTCCCAATCCCGAATCCTTGACACCGCCGAAGGGCATGGGATCGAGTCTCCAGCTTGGCGTGTCTCCCACGATTAATGTGCCCACTTCGAGTTCGCGATAAGCGGTGAGGATGCGTCCGGCATCGCGAGTGAGCAAGCCGGCTTGCAGGCCGAACCTGGAGTGGTTGACCTCGGCCAACGCTTCTTCAAAGTCGTCGAAGGGCTCGATGACCACCACCGGGCCGAAGACCTCTTCATCGCGCACCTTCATGCCCGGTTTTGTTGAGGTAAGGATTGCCGGCGCCACCACGGAGTCGTGGCGTTCGCCGCCGGCCACCAGTTTGGCTCCTCCCTTGACTGCTTCTTTTATCCAGGAGTCCACTCGCTCGGCATCGCTGGGCCGGATGAGCGGACCGACCTCGGTGGCATCGACGGTTGGGTCTCCGACCGACAGCTTGGCAGCGGCCTCGACTACCTTCCACAAGAAAGTCTGATAGACGGCGCGCTCGACAAAGACTCTTTGCACGCTAATGCAGGACTGGCCCGCATAATTGAAGGCCGCATGGGCGGTGCGGACTGCGGCTTCATCCAGGCCGGGCCAATCGGCGCAGACGATGAGCGCGGCATTGCCGCCCAACTCCAGCAGGACGCGCTTGCGACCGGAGTGAGCCTTGAGCTCCCAACCAACGCTGGCCGAGCCGGTAAAGCTGACCAGCTTGATGCTGTCTTCCTTTTCGGCCAGCCACGCGGCGTCGGCGTTGCTGAGCGGCAGCACTGCCAGCGCTTCTACCGGCCAGCCAGCCTTGAGAATCACCTCGCCCAGCGCCAAAGCGGTGAACGGAGTTTGCGAAGCCGGCTTGAGAATCACCGGGCAGCCGGCAGCCATTGCGGGCGCCACCTTGTGGGCTACCAGATTCAGGGGGAAGTTGAATGGAGTAATGGCCAGCACCGGCCCCATGGGGAAACGCTGTACCAGCCCCCAGCGGCCCTCGTTGCCCTCCATCAGGTCCAGGGGAATGCTCTCACCGCCCAACTGCGAGAGCACTTCGGCAGCGGTTTTGAAGGTGAGCACGGCGCGATCTACCTCAATGCGCGCCAGACGAACCGGCTTGCCCGCCTCGGCGACGATCAACTGCGCGAAACGCTCTTTTTGCTCGATGAGCGCTGCGGCCACGTCCTCGAGAATCTCGCGGCGCTTCCAGCGGGGCAGGGCGCGAAGGCGGCGCAGGCTTGCCACAGCATGGTGGACGGCCTGGCGTGCGTCGGCGCGGGTGGCGATAGTCACGCGGCCCACCAGCCCTTGGTCCCAAGGAGAGCGGACCTCGAGTGCCTCGCCTTCGATCCATTCCTTGCCGCAGAGCAGAAAGCCGGTTTGAGTACCAGGACGCATCTTCATAGCATTGAAC
>CAWJDN010000271.1:0-23642 GCA_963840985.1 uncultured Acidobacteriaceae bacterium | reverse complement strand
TGCTGCCTGGTTAGATACCGGCCGCCTCTCGGGCTTCGAAGAGATGCACCAGGACCACGCCATAAAACCAAGATCTTCAATCGGTTCTCCAGGCGCGACAAAATCGAAGTCGATTAACGCAACAGGTATCTCGTCTTGAAAAATGACATTGTTCGGTGCGGGGTCGTGGTGGCAGACAACGGAAGATGCGCCAGCCAAGGCAGTTCCTCTGGTCGCTTCGTGAAATGAACGGAGAAGCCTGCCAGCAGCAATGATTTGGACTTCGGAAAAATTTTTCCACCTTGAAACTTGTCCCGGAATGTAAGTGAGAATAGTTCTGCCTTGTTCATCAATGCCGCAATAACGCGGTACTCCAGCGAACCCAAGCGCTTCCATATGTTGCAGCAATTGCTTCACCAGGACCGAGTTCTGGCGCTGGACGGCTTACGGACAGTATCGCCAACGCGAACGATTCCTGCCGACATACGCCCACCTGTCAGAGGTATTTCCATCGAATTGTAGGTCATACGGGCACCTTTGAGAATTTAAGTCGCATCATACAACAGGTGTCCTGTACGTATCGAATGTCTATTCCTGGCCCGTGTTTGCGTGGCCTAACCTGCGTCAGGCGGTCCGTATATAAAAGTCCCCCCGGACCTGGACCGCCAGCAAACTTATAACAAATGGAGCGTCGCAAGCACCGTATATGGTGCCTTGCAAGTCAAATTTTTTTAAGACTATTGAAAGATAGCGAGAGATGGCAGAGCCATCCTCGCTATCTTTCAATTAAGCCACATTACTGATGGATTCATTTACCAATGCAACGAGCTTGTCCATCAAAGCTGGAGAAGCATTGCCGATGGGAGCCTTTCTAACAAGCTGTTCTTTGGCAATTCGACTGATGTTTGAATAGGCGGCAAAGCAGTCCTGGTCGAGCCCAGTCTCGGCGCGAGTAACTTGCAAATGCCTGTGCGCGTGCGTCGGTTTGGTGGTTGTCGGGATTACGAGAATGTCGAGCGATTTGCGATTGCGCTCTTCGTTCGACATGATAATGCCCGGATGCTCGCCGTAACCGTCGTCAAAGAGCCAGATTTCGCCCCGTCGTGGCACTGCAAATACACCGACCATTTGCATGGCAATGTCTACTTTAGCCTGAGCCAACTCTGTACCGACCGGCATATTTTTATCATTTGAGATGGTAACGACAGGGTTGCCTCTTTTCTGCGTTATCGCCACCCAGCGCGTCGTCTTGCCAAAGGCAAGGGCGATGGTTGCGATAATCCACGGAGGAGCGCCACTTGAAATAACCACGCCTTTGTGGGGGTTGGCTATCTGAGGAATGATGCTTGCAAGCTGATCAGGTTGCAGACTTCGAGGGCTGGCAAACTGCACCAGGGTGAAGTCTTCGGTTTCCGGTCCGTAGAAGTTAATAGGACCACTGCCGGCGCCCTGGGGGACATTGGTATTGGGAATAAGTACGGGCTGACTATAGTTCGGCACAAGTAGAGACACGGTTTTGGGCGCCAGGGCCGAGGCGATTGCCGCATAAAGCCAGTAGGGCAAAGAGCGGTTTGTATCAAGGATATCGATTACGTAATGGTCATCGTTAACAATGCGGTCCAGCACCCGCATGGCGGTTTTGACCTGCAAGGCATCAGAAGACTTGAAGTAAAACTTGCCGTTATTTGATTGTTCGACGTCGACGTATTCTGCAAGTAACTTGTCGTTGATGGTGAACATTGTTGAGTCCTAGCCTTTTAGTGGATTTAAAGGCGCACTTCTTTCAAGCTCAAACAACTAACCAGCACACAATAGCTCCTCGCAAAACACGGCGTGTTTAGGGCGGGGAGCTGGTTTAATTAATAGCGGCTGGTTTGACGGAGAATTATTGAACTGGTTCGAGATAAAAAGTGCACGTCAAACTAACAAGCAAGACAGGAGCTATGTGCGCTTTATGTAGAATGAGATGAACTACATTTTCAGACAGATAACTTGCTCAAGGCTGAATATTGCCGTGATACGTCACAAGCTAAAAGCCTTCAAGTAGCGTAGTTTTGGAAAACTTTGGTTTTGGGCGCACCTTGCGAGCCTCGCGCGAGGCGTGAGCGCGGTGTGACTTATTTAAAAAATCCGCCCTGCTGAAAGCGGTAGGTTTCGAAATAGCATTTCTTGAGACAGGTGCCACCTTTGAACACCCAGCTAGCTGAGCGGTAAAGAGCTGGTCGCGCAGCGGAAGGGTTGTCATACGCAGGCGCTCATTGAAGGCAAGCGCTCGGTTGCAGTTACGAGGGCAGAGGTTCTAGTCATAGCAATTGGTAACGCTCGCAGATCTTGACAACACAAGCTTGATGCAATGTTCTGAGATGATGACTGGTAGCGCGTTTGTGAAGTGTTGCTTCTTGGCATCCGGCTTGCCCCTGAATAATGCGTCACCACTGATTCTCGCGAGAGTATTGCAGCTCTACAGCGATGAGCCTTATGGTGAAAGTAAGTTTCGCACTTCGTTTTTTGAGTATTACCTTCAAGCTTCTTCCCTTCTCCACACCATCAGTTTTCTTTCTTGTGCGTTGAGCACTAGGTTTGTCATACGTTTTGGTTATCCCAAGAGACGTGACTGACTGACCGAACAGAAGCTGTTTGTGTCTGAGTGGAGTGTGCTTCAGCTTACGCAGAACGAGTTTGAGAGCTACATATCGGCCGCAAGAGAGAACTTTGCTTGCGTGCTTAATCATGCGCCAAATGGCGCTAAGTCAGGAGTATGTCGATGAAAGTCAACAAGGCAATTTTAGACAAACTGGGCTTTTCGTTCGTCAAGGAATCCCATGGTATCGAGGAGTACGTTCTCGACAGCAACGGTCTCAAGGTAGTTGTCGCCGAGAACCATGCCAGTCCGGTCGTCACCGTGATGCCCCTCTATCGGGTCGGTTCTCGCAACGAAGCGGTGGGTCATACCGGTGCCACGCACATTCTCGAACACATGATGTTCAAGAGCGTCAAGAACGGCCGCACTGGAGAAACCTATGTCTTCGATAGCGTGGTCAAGCCTATCGGTGGTATCGTAAACGCCACCACTTGGTTCGATCGTACGAACTATTTCGAAGTCGTTCCGAAGGACGCGCTGGAAGCGTGTATCGCTGCTGAATCGGATCGCATGCGCAACCTGATCTTCACTGAGCAGGAACTGGCGTCCGAAATGACAGTTGTGCGTAACGAGATGGAACGTGGTCAGAATGACCCCAGTTCGGTCCTGATGGAGGAGCTCTTCGCTGTCGCGTTCCGCGAGCATCCGTATCATCACCCCACGATCGGCTGGAAGTCCGACGTCGAGAACATCACGGTCGAAAGGCTGAAGTGGTTTAATGACACCTTCTACTGGCCCGACAACACCACCTTGTTTCTCATGGGTGATCTGGACACGGCAGATGCTCTTGCGCTTGTCGCGAAGTACTACGGTGCGCATACGCGCTCCCCGCACGCTATTCCGCGTGTCCACACTACCGAACCCCGCCAGGAAGGTGAGCGTCGGTTCACCATCAATCGTCCTGGTGATGCGGCTCATGTCGGGATCGCCTTCCACGTTCCGGAAGCCGCGCATGCCGACACGTACGCTCTGTCCGCTATGACGGACGTGCTGGGCGGTTCTCGCAAGACCACGCGTCTGTACAAGGCGCTGATCGAGACGGGGCTGGCGGCAGGTGTGTCCGTTATATCGTTCCAGCTGCGCGACCCTGGGATGTTCTTGGTACTGGCGACAGTCGCACCTGGTTCGACGCCGGAGGCGGTCGAAGCGGCTATCTATGCAGAGATCGATAAGTTGGCGAAGGAGCCCGTTGCTGCTGAAGAGCTGCGCCGTGCTCAGGCTGCTAACACCAAGGCGACCATTTTGGCTTCCGCCGATCCGATGGCTATGGCTAACCAGCTTGCTGAAGCCGAAGCTGGAGCTGACTGGTCGTTCTACACCGAGTATGCCGATAAGTTCAACGCGGTTACCGTCGCGGATGTACAGCGCGTGGCCGCGACGTATTTCGCTAGCGACAATCGCACCGTCGGTCACTTCATTCCCAAGGCGGACGAGTCGAACGGTGCTCAGGTCGAGACGGACCAGGAGTCAGACGCTGCGGCTGAAGCCCCCGAGGTCGTCGTTGCGAAGACGTCTCAGTTCGCTGAGAAGTCGAGCAAAATCGTTCTGGACAACGGAATGACTCTTGTCCTGATGCCGGCGACCGGTAACGGTATCGTTGGTATTTCGGGCAAGTTGCGCGCGGGTGCCGCTCACGCCGCTCAGGACAAAGTCCTGGTGCCGTCGCTTGCTGCTGCACAGATGCTTTCTGGAACTACTACGCGAAGCGCTGAGCAGATTTCGAGCACGCTCGAAGAGATGGGTGCTGGTTTGGGGTTCAATTCCGGCATGTTCGGTACGAGCTTCCGTACGCAGATAGTCTCCAGCGACCTGCCGGCGATGATCTCGCTGATTGCCGACACGCTGCGAAACCCGTCGTTCCCGCAGAGTGAATTCGATACGGCGCGCATGCAGTATCGCTCGTACTTCGAGCAGCGGCTCTCGGATACCGAGAGTGCTGCAAGCGAAGCACTGTCTCATGCGCTGTACGCGGCAGAGTCCATCTATTACCAAAACTCGCCGCAAGACTTGATTAAGGAGCTTGAGACCCTCAATGCTTCCGATCTCAAGTCATACCACGAAGCTTTCGCGTCTCCGAAGGGCATGGTCATGACGCTTGCGGGTGACTTCGACCTGGCTGCGACTGAGGCCCTGTGCGGTCGGCGTTTGCTGACTGGACCGGACCGGAGGTTAAGGCTGTGGAAGTTCCTCAGGTGGCTCTGCCGACTGAGCGCAAGCGCGTCAATGTGATCATTCCTGGCAAGTCCAACGCGTCGATCGTGATCGGTCATCCGTCCACGCTGTTGCGCACGGCCGACGACTTCTTCGCGAGCCGGCTCGTCAATGGCATCCTGGGTGGTGACACTATCTCGGGGCGTCTGGGAGTGGCGGTGCGCCGTGACGCTGGGCTGACCTACGGCATCTATTCGTCGTTCGGCGATACCACCAAGGGTGGTGCAGCGTGGACGATTGAGCTTTCGGTCAATCCGCAGAACGTCGATAAGGCGCTGTCGATCATCGACAAGGTCATGGACGACTTCGTCAAGAACGGCGTGACGGCAGAGGAGCTGTCGCTGGAGGCCAAATCCACGGCCGGCACGTTCATCGTGCAGCTGCGTCGGTTCGACGCCATCGCTTCCACGATTAACGAGTACGAGTTCCTCGGGCTTGGCATCGAAGCTCTGGATGAGTATGCGACTCGGATCCAGTCGGTTACTTTGGAAGAGGCTAACGCCGCTATCCGTAAGTACATCCGGCCGGAGCTGTTCGTCACGGCTGTGGCTGGTTCGCTGAAGTAATCGCTGCACAGGTCAAGCGCCACCTCTATTAGTTGGAGGTGGCGCTTCACCGAGAGATGCTTTACAGCGGCTGCGTCAGGCGTTATTTTAGCGGTGCTCTGACCGCAACTTAGAGGAAACTATGAGCAAAAGCTCCAACAACGCAAAAAGCACTGCGCAACCTGGCACCACAGACAAGGCATACAGTGCGAGGATGAGACGGTTTGTCAAAGCTCTTGAACCCAAGAGCGTGGCTATCATCGTCAGTAATCCGGAACGCACGCGAAGCAACGATACTCATCACGCGTATCGGCAGTCTTCCGACATGCTCTACCTGAATGGCTTCAACGAGCCTAATTCAGCCCTTGTCTTTACCAATGTGGACAGCAAGCGTGGCAAGCTGATTATGTTCGTACCGGCTAAAGATCCCGTTCGCGAACAGTGGACAGGATTGCGCGCCGGGCTAGAAGGTGCGAAGAGCGCCTACTTCGCTGACGAATCTTACACGACTGCCGAATTCCAGGGCATTGTCAGTCAGCTAATTGCCAAAGCCGACCACGTTTACCATAAGGCTGGCGTAAACGAAACGTTCGATAAGAGTGTCAATGCGATTCTCTCGTCTGTGAGTCGCACTCTCCATAACCCTGAAGACATCACGCACGAAATGCGTATGGTGAAGGACAAGGAAGAGCTGCGCTTGATGCAGGAAGCTGCTCGAATCTCGGCAGATGCTCATTGTGCAGCAGCCAGAACTTGTCGTCCTGGGCTAATGGAATACAACCTGCAAGCGACCATCGAGCACGTCTTCATGAACAATGGAGCGATGGCCCCTGCCTACACCAGTATCGTCGCCACAGGGGGCAACGGCTGGGTGCTGCACTACGTGCAGAACGACGCGCAGATGAAGGACGGAGAAATGGTTCTGATCGACGCGGCTTGCGAATACAAAGGCTACGCTGCAGACATCACTCGCACCTTTCCTGTCAGCGGCAAATTCTCTCCGGCTCAGAGCGAAATCTACCAGCTCGTACTGGATGCGCAGCTTGCCGGGCATCAACTCGGCCAAGCCTGGCACCACTCTGGCTGAGATACACCAGGTCGCTTCGGACGTATTGCGAAAAGGGCTAGTTACCCTTGGTTTGCTCGATAAAAACATGAAAACTGCTAAGGGCGAACGCCGGATGATCGAAGCTATGAAGAGTGGCAAGATCGAGAAGATGCCGACGCTGGCGACCTATTACCCACATGGTACCGGTCACTTTCTCGGCATGGACGTTCACGATGTCTCGAACGACGGAAAGCGCAGCGCTCCTGCGAAACTCCGCGCTCTGGAACCGGGCATGGTTTTCACTGTGGAACCGGGATTGTATTTCGCTTCGGACGACGTCAATGTGCCTAAAAAGTATCGAGGCATTGCGGTTCGTATCGAAGACGATGTGGTTATCACAAAGAACGGTTGCCGCGTACTGACGCACACCGTTCCCAAAGAGATTGCCGAAGTTGAGAAGCTGATGAGCGAGAGCCGTTTTAAGTCGTAGCGCCACCCTCACTGCCGGCGGTACCATTCTCGAGGCGCGGTTACGCTGCCGGCTTTGTCATAAACAGGGCGTCGATCGGCGCCCTGTTTATTTTGGGGAGCCCACAATGACTAGGGAATTTAGCAAGCGCATTCTTGATTTGATTCGTCGAAACGAGGTGAAAGTCGAAGCCTTGCTCGACTTGCTCTCTATGGCTGCTATCGCCTTGGTCATATCGACCGAGTTTGTCCAGGGTGACTTTGTCATCCCCTACCTGCACAGTTCTTTTGCATCCGTTCAGGTTTGGATTCGCACCGGTATTTGGGTGGCGTTCATAGTCAGCTTTGCTGTTTACGGCATAGCTAGCCGCAGACCGTTGCGCTACCTGCAGACGCACTTCTTGGAGCTGCTCATCTGCGTAACTTGGGTGCCACACTATGCGGACGGACCGTACGCGATTCTGAACGACATCTTTGTAGTGAGTCGTTTTGTGCCTCTTGAAGTGCTGCAACTGATTGGTACTCTCGCTCATGCTTGGCGTGTTGTTCGTCATACTGGGCAGCGATTCCAGGAGCATCCTGTCATCGTTGTCGGCTTTGCCGTACTCGTCCTGATCTGTTCCGGTTCGGCATTACTCACGCATATCGAACCGAATACGTTCAAGGACTTCTGGGCTGACGGCGCATGGTTTTCTCTCACAACGATCACTACCATCGGCTTCGGCGACTTGAGTCCAAAGACTCCCATGGGCAAATTCGTCACCTCCGGAATGATCGTGATAGGTGTCAGCCTGCTCGGTGTTTTCTGGGCTTTGATGGTTGAACAGGTGAGGCGTTGGCTCCTTAAGCAAGATCCCAACCACGACATTGTGATGCTTCAGGAGCAGGTCACTCAGCTCACTGCCGACCTTGCTCAGGCTAAGGAGACGGTAACTCGGCTGGAAGTTCAAAACAAAGAGAGCCACGAGATGCTGAAGCTCCTCGTCGAGCGCTCGCAAGGCAAAGACTTAGATTGTGCATGAACGAACGTGCTCGGCGAGCGTCCCATGCTTGAGCGGCAGCTGCTCGGGGATGTTCTCCTGGATGAAATCCGAGGCCTTCGCCATCTCGCGCAGGTCGGTGGTGAAGGACAGCCTGCCCTTGGGCGGGAGGGGCGCGAACGTGAGGCGGGACAGCGCGGGTTCGGCGTTCTGCACGGCGCCGCGGATCCACTCCTCCATCTCGGGCTTCACGTCCGCGGCGATCACGTCGATGCCGAAATGCATCGCCCTGGCGGCCCAGCCTCCGCCGATGACGCCCGTCCCCAGCAAACCGAGTGTTTTTACCTTGCGCATGAATCGAGCTCCCCAACCGCGTGGAGGCTTTATAATATCCTCACTATAATATAAAAACCAGGCGGCTGGCGCGCGCCCCCGGCCGGCCGCCTAGCGGTGCAGCACGTCGGCGATCGGCGGCGCGGCGCGCGGGACCGCGCCCTGGTAATCCCTGCCCACAGCGCGGCCACGGTGGCCGCGAGCTGCGCCTGCACCAGCACGCCGCCGCCCCGCCGCTCGCCGAGCGCGGGGGTATCGGGCCCGATCAAGGCGACCCAGATGCTCTCCGACCCCTTTTGGTCCACGCCATGCTCCTTCCATTCGGTCAGGCCGCTCCCGCGGCCGTGATCGGTGGTGATGATGAAGGTCGTGGTGCCGCGGTACTGCGGCATGGACTGCATGGCGTCCCACAGCTCCCTGACGAAGCCGTCCGTCCGGTGCCCCCTTTCGATTTCGTTTTTGTGAGCGCCCCTGATGCGCCCAATTGTCGGTCTCCCCGTAGCCGACGACAGCCGCGCGGTTTCGCCAGGACTTCGCAGTCATCAGCAGCCCAGACCTGCAAGGAAAGGAGTCTGCACGTCCTCCTCGGTGACCGGGCAATGGGGTTTTGTTCTTTTTTTCTTGGCTCGGTTGGTGTTGCTAGGGTCAGCGGCAGGGCCTTATTCTGCTGTTCGGCGGCGAAATAATGATAGCCGCCTCCTTTGTGGATCTGCCAGTGGATGCCCGTGGTTGCGTCGTATGTTGCTGAATCCTGTACATGCCGAGATTATGCCCTTTTCCGTCCGGATGTTCGGTATAAACCAGAGGCAGGGTCACAAAAGGGCCGGCATCGCTTTTCCAGGAGGTCAGCAGCGGCAGGCTGCTCAATTGGGGCGGAGCCTGGCAGACATCGAGAATCGGACCGGTGGCACGGGTCTTCAGGCCAATTTTCAGGCCTTCAAGGAAAAAATTACGGTGCCCCCATATCGTGGCCATGGAGAGGGGCATGATGGATTCTGCAAGGCGGACCAGATTGCGGACAAATCGCTGAGGCCTATCGCCAAAGGCCAGTTCAAGACGCCTGTTGGTGCCGAAGAGATTCGTGACAACAGGAAAGGCGGAACCTTTGACCTTGGTGAACAGGAGCGCAGGGCCCTGCCGTGCAATCACCCGTCGATGGATTTCTGCAATCTCCAGGTAGGGATCGACCTCTTCGTCTATGACGAGAAGCTGATTCTCCCGGCGCAACAGGTCGATGTACCGGCGCAGGTCATAGAGTCGATTGTTCATAGGTTCTCCACTCTCAATGCTCAATGCTGGTGCGGAGCGGAATCGCCCAGAAACAACCGGTGGTACTCATCTTCGGAGAGGTGGCGTCTCAGCAGATCCATGATGAGGTTGACACAGGAGTCGATCTCCTGAGAGGAAAGCCTCTCGGAGAGGACATCGGCGAATTCAGGTTTACCGGCAAGCTGCAGAAAGCAGGAGAACGACTGTTTGTCAAGCTCGCTGGAGAGGCCGAAGCATATCATCAGTTAAATTTTTTTAGAGAGGTGGTGAATGGATGCTGTTGTGGGTATTGTGGAAATGTTTTTTTTTTTTTTTTTTTTTGGCTCAGTTACATATGTATACCGTACACATGCAGGATATCCTGAATTCATAACATGGTCCCAGCCAAAGATCCGAGTGCAAACTCCACCTTGCCCTCGATAGCACCCCGTGCCAACACCCTAGTGACAGCTACAAATCAAAGGAAAAACAAGCATGCCCAAAACATTAACACAAATTCCCGATGACAACCACAAATCTTCGCCGCTTTGTTCGCCGTCCGCCATGTTGCCCCGCCGCGCTCATTCACCATGTTCGTGGCCACGTGTGAACTCGACTAATAAACATGACAAATTCAACCCCCTCATCCGGGTACCACTTCCTGCTATGTGCCCGACATGCAGTCCTACCGATCATCAATCCCATTCCAGTTCCTCGCGTGCCATCAATTCCGATGAACCCGTATCCCCTGGCCAACTGTCCGGCCTCCGGTGGTGGTGTGCCCAATCTTCCTGTGGCAATATGTCTCAACCTTGCAATGCCTATTTTGACCCTACACATCTCCTGACCCGCCCCGACCACTGATCCTGATCTCGGAGATCCACATATTCGCGCTCCGACAACCCGTCCACTACCGTCGATGCCCACCGGGCTTTGCCGCCCGTGGTCACCGGAACCCGAACCACCAGCAATCCTCGCCGGTACGGGGACAATACACCAGACCGGCGGTGGCTCCAGCACCGTCTACCTGCAATCCAGTTCGACGACCCGAGCACACACGACATTCCGAGACCCAGATCCGGCAACTGCTCACGGCAAACACCGCCGCTGCCGCCACCACCGCCCCCGCCGAAGCTCAGCCGCATGCCGAGCAGCACCAGCAATGATGAAAAACAGTCAGCCCAATCCAAACAATACGATGATTCTTTCACTGCACAACCAGGGGCTGCATCCCAACTCTGGGATGTTGTACACTGCTCAACAAAATTTATGTCTTCTCAAAGACCAGCATGTAGAAGCCTCACATTAAAAATCAAACTCATCAGTTAGAACAACATTCATAACCATTTCAAGTCGTTTGAAATCATCCTTCATTATTGGCACACATCCTCATAACATACTGGTAGTTATTATTTGGTGGTGGTGATGCATAATACCTGAAACACAATCTAAAATCAGAGGCCCAGTTCTGCAGGTTGTAGGTGGTGAAGTTCTGGAACTGACTGACAGTGCCAACCGAATTCGGTGCGATTGTAACTGATTAAAATATATACCCGTCATCGACCATCAACAACAATGTTTTTTTTTTTTTTTTTTTACACGTTCATTTTTCGTATTGCTAAGGCCCGGTTCACGCCGGGCTTTTTTGCGTCTGGACTCAGCCGGCCTGCTTATGCGGAAGTGACGGGAGCGGTGAGTTGCGCCAAATGCCAGCGCTGATGCCTGAAGTAGTCCTCGACGACAAAGCGCAACGTAACCGGCGCGTTATCGCCGATTTTGCAGACCGCATCCAGCCGCTCTTCGGGAATATGATCCACCGCGGCCGCCAGAATCTCGTGCTCCACTTCCCACCAACGCACCAGGGTAGCCCAGGGCAGATCGTCATAGCCATGCGCTGCCACCCATTCAGCCTGCGCGTAGTCTGGCCCTGTGAAGCTGCCGTGGATAGCGGCGCGAACAAAGCGCTGGCGGTTATTGGCCGCCGAATCCAGCAGATGTCCGACGATCTGCTTGCGTGTCCATCCCCCGTCGCGCCAGGGAATCTCCGCCAACTTCGGGGAAAGGGCAAGCAGGGCTGCATGAACCGCATTCAACTCGTCACGGAAGCGCAGGGCAAGCTGGGTAGGCATCGCATTCTCCATTGTGGACACTCGATTGCGACCAGTCTACAAAGATTGGCGCTGCTTGTGGGTGGGGCCGCTCACTTCTTGAGTTCGGCCAGCGCCGCCAGCACATCCGCCGAGTGCTTCTGGACCTCCACCTTCGTCCACATCTTGGCAATTTTACCCGCCGGGTCAATCAGAAAGGTGTTGCGGTTGGCGATGGTGAAGGGACCAAAGTGGCCCAGCGAGCCGTAGGCCTCCACCACCTTGTGCTCCGGGTCTGCCAGCAGCCTGAAGGTCAGCCCCTCCTTGGTGCAGAACTGTTTGTGGCTGTCGGGCGTATCCACGCTCACGCCCAAAATCACCGCGTTGGCGGCGTCAAATTGCGCCTGGTCGCGCTGAAAGTTGTGCGCTTCGATGGTGCAGCCCGGGGTCATGTCCTTGGGGTAGAAGTAAAGCACCACCCATTTGCCGCGAAAACTATCCAGCGAAATCTGCGTGCCATCCTGCGAGGGAAGCGTAAAGCCCGGCGCAACCTGCCCGACCGTAGGCAGGGCTTGTTCATTTTCTCCGGACGCGCGGACGGCGACTATAGCAACCGCGACCACAACAGCCGCGGCGAGGACAACGAAAAGGGGTAATTTCACGGGGAACCTCCGCTCCGTTGGATGGGGAAGGGTGCCTTCGGGACGCAGTGTTTTTGCCGCCAAAGCTCAACGTGCCGTAGCCACAATCGCAATCCCCGCCTCGGCAGCCCGCTTCAGCAGTGCCTCGCGGTCAAAGAGCAATGTCCTACCCGCCTCCACCGACAGGCAACTGGCCCCGGCGCGGATCATCGCCTCCACCGTTGCCATCCCAATCACCGGTACATCGAAACGCATATCCTGATTTGGTTTGGCCACCTTGACCACCGTCAGCCGCCGTTCGAGTGTAGATGCGTCCTCTTCCCCCGACGTGGAGACTTCCGCGTCGGAGTCTAGGCTTTCCATCAGCCCGCCCGCTCGCTCAATTGCCGCGTCCGTGCCTTCCATAGCCTCCACCGCCACGCAGGCCTGCGCCGCCACCACCACCGTCTGCCCAATATCAAAGCCCGCCACCGCTCGCGCCACGCTCAATCCGTATTCGATGTTCCTGCACTCCTCCTCATTCGGAGCGCGCTCGGTCAGCAAGCCCTCCTGCGCCAGCAACGGCTCCAGAAACTTGGTCGAGCTCATCAGCTCAATGCCCTCATCTTCCAGCACCTTGGCCACCGCCCCTATCAGCCTGTCTGTCGAGCGCACAGGCAGATTCAGCAGCAGCTTGGCCAGCCGCCAATCCGGCCGGATGCTCGAAAAAATCTGCTTGTGTTTTACCTGGCCGGCCATCACCGCCTTGGTGACGCCTTCCTTGTGAAAGGTCTCAATCAGCCGCGACAGCTCGCCCAGCGAAAGCCAATGAACCGTGATGCCGCTGTCGGCGGCTGCGCGCCGGTCGATCTCCGCGTCTGTCTCCTCGCGAATGGCCGCCACCACCACGGTCAGTCCCTGTGCCCGCGCCGCATCCAGCAGCAAAAACGGAAACCGTCCATTGCCGGCAATGAGGCCGAGGGTCATGGCTACTTGATCACCCCGCGCTCGCTGTGTTCGATGAACGCCGCCAGCAGCGCCGCGTCCTCGCCCTCCAGCTCCTTGATCTTCTCCAAGGCCTGTGTCGTGTTCAGCTTCGCCGCCAGCAGCATCCGGAAGGCCTTCTGCAATACCTGCAACCGCTCCGGCGAAAATCCGCGCCGCGCCAAACCAATTTTATTAATCCCAAAAGCCTTATTCTCCCGCCGCGACGAGGTCAGCGAAAACGGCAGCACGTCCTGCGTCACAATCGTCCCGCCACCGATAAATGCATACGTGCCCACCACGCAATGCTGATGCACCGGGCAAAATGCCCCCACCGTCGCGTAGTCCTCGATCACCACATGCCCGGCCAGTGTGGCGCAGTTGGCGAGGATGCAATGGCTGCCCACATGGCTGTCGTGGCCGATATGCACGCCGGTCATCAGCAAACAATCCGACCCCATCCGCGTCACCCCTCCGCCACCCACAGTTCCGCGGCTGATGGTCACGCACTCGCGAATCGTGTTGCCGTCGCCGACTTCCAGCGCCGTCGGCTCGCCCTTGTACTTCAGATCCTGCGGCGCCACACCCACCGCGCAAAAGGGATAAAACGTGTTGCGAGCCCCGATCCGCGTCCGCCCATCCAGCACCACGTGGGAGATGAGCCTGCAATCCTCTCCCAGCTCCACCTCCGGTCCAATCGTGCAAAACGGTCCCACTGTGCACGAGTCCGGAACCACCGCGCCCGCAGCGATCACCGCGCTGGGATGAACACTCACTCCGCCGCCTCGCCTGTCACCGCCTCAGTCTCAGGCGTCCGGTGCACAATCGAGCAGGTCAGCGTAGCCCGACAGGCCAGCTTGCCCTCCACTAACGCGCTTGCCTCCATGCGCCCCAGCCGGCTCTTGATCGCCAGCACGTCCACCTCGATGCGCAACTGATCTCCCGGCACCACCGGGCGGCGAAACTTGGCCTTATCAATGCCCGTGAAGACCGCCAGCTTCTTCTCCCGGTCCGGAATCTCGTTCATCATGATGATGGCCCCAGCCTGCGCCATCGCCTCAATCACCAGCACCCCCGGCATAATCGGGTAATCCGGAAAGTGCCCCTGGAAAAAAGGCTCGTTCATAGTGACGTTCTTGATGGCCACCAGGCGCTTGCCGCGCTCAAACTCAACCACTCTGTCAATCAACAGAAACGGGTAGCGGTGAGGAAGTAATCCCAGAATCTCCTGGATATCGAAGGTCATGCACATCTCCACAGAGCGGCCGGCGTAGCTACTCAAGCGCTCCTCTGGATTATATCGAAAGCCACGCTATATTCTTGTATAAGAATGGGTGCCCCACCCTCGCCGCGTTTTTGTGGCTTCGGGGTCCCCAGCGCACAAAATTCACTAACCGGGGATCCCTTTTCCTACTAGTGAAACAGTCCTTTCAGCGTGCTGACCGGGTTGGTTTTCTGGCCGCTAGAGTTCCCCATCAGTCCGCCCACTTGTTGTTTCAGCATGGATTTTACGTCGGCGCGAATATGTGGATCAGACGTGGTCCCGGTGATAGTCAGCGGAATGCCGTTGTTCGCCGTGGTATTGGAGCTGTTTCCAAACTTGCCTTCGAGCTTGTTGAATCCTCCGTTGGCCAGCCCGCCCACCATCGACGTACCACTGAGCTTGGCCACTAGATTGAAGTTCAGCGCGTCAGCCGGAGAAATGGTGCCACTGCCAGTCGCACTCCCGATCGCGGGAACATTTGCTTCTATATTGCTGATTTCGGTGGTCTGCGGCGTGGACTTCAACTCTGCGCTCAGCTTCTCGATTGCCGTGCCGCCGGTCTTGGATTTGAAGGGATTGAGGCCCTCAATCTTGGAGCCCAGGTCGAAGCCGGTCAGCTCGGTATTGTCTACCGAGACAGGCCCACTAATAACCAACGCGTTCACTGGGCCGCTGATGGTTATATTGGCGGTCAGCGTGCCTCCCTGAAGTTTGGACCCTTTCGGCAGGGTAATGCCGGCAGCCGGCAGCAACGGCTCAAGTTGGTCGATAGAGAGGCCGGGCGCGGAAAAATGCATGTCCAGCACAGTGTCCTTCTCCATACTCCTGAAGCTGCCGGTTAAATGCGCTACCGCGGTGCCGGTGTGGATCGCTATATCGCTAACCTTCCCCGTGCGTTCCACCAGGTTGTCGGTGATCGTGTAGTCGATATCCACCGGCTGAGGATCAGGCGAGCCGCCGCGCGCCAACTGCAGCTTGTTCGCTACAAGCTTTCCTTTGCTCGTCAGGGTGGTTCCGTCTGAGCTAAGCTGCACGTTGAAGTCGGCGATCATGGAGACCCCCTGGCTTGGCTCAACCGCGCCCGCTGCCACCGGGCTGAAATGCTTCAGTTGCAGCGTAGCCTGGAAGGGCGTTTGGGAAACGTCTTTCTGCGACACCGGTCCCGCCGTGCCATCCAGTTGCAATGACCCTCCCCCCGGCAGCTTGAGCGATAGCTTGAAGGGAAACTGCGTCGTGAACGATAGCTGCTGGACGGAAAGGTTGATCTCCGCGCACGTAAACGGCTTGCCCGACGCGGGCAGGCTGGAGACCATGGCGCTTCCGTTCTTGATCTTGATTTCGCCAATGCTCACGTCAGGCATCATGCTCTCCTGCTGCGGCGCGGAACCCTGGGCTGCGGCTTGCTGTGTCGCAGGATTTGGAGTATCAGGTTTCTCGGCTGCTGCGTTCCGGGCCGCCGGTTTCGCCGCGTCGTTCCCCAGGCTGGAGAAGTTCCACGTGCCTTTCTTGCCTTGAATGAGATGAATCGCCGGTGAGTCGATAGTGAAGCTGGTAATCCGCACTTTGTGCTGGAAGATTAAACTCCCCAGCGCAACGCCGATGCGCAGCTCTTTGGCTTCTAAAAACGGCGCTGTCGCGAATGCCGCATCATCGGCCACCGAAATGTTATCCGCAACCAGGCTGCCGGAGATCAGCGATAAGCTCAAGTGTCCCAGCGTAACCTTGCGTCCCAACGCGCTCGAAATCTCCTCCTCCGCCTTGGGCCGGAAGGTATCCACGTTAATGAATAGAGGAACCAGCACGACAATGGCGATCACCGCAACAGCCACCGCAACAATAACCTTTACCCATCGCTGTTTCAAAAGATTCACGTTCATTCTAATCTCCTCCTGAAGTCACGATTCTCTCGAATTGTACTTCTATCCGGCGCCTGGCAGCCTTCTTTCTGTCACCCTGAGCGCCCTATCTTGGATGTCATCCTAAGCTGGTAGGTTGCGCTTTTTGCAATCTGTTGGTGGCCCCATCCTCGCCGCTGTCATCCTGGCGACCGGAGCGCACCGGGGCCCAAGCGATTCGGGGCCCCCGGCGAGCGATTTTTGTTCGCTGGGGTGAAGGGACAGGTCTTTGTCGCTGGGGTGGAGAGCGAAGGGAGTCGAAAGCCTGCCCTGAACAAAGTCGAAGGTGACCTGCTTCTTGCAATCTTGCGTCTAGGATAGGAGTCCGAAAACTCTTCGCCCTCCACGCCGAAGGCCGCCCGCTTGGACGGCAAGTACCATTGCACTCCCCCTCCCCGGAATGTCACAATGGTCACACCTCATAATTCAGCAACGTGAACGAATGAAACCTGCCCGTTGTACGACTCCGGCTATCCCGACAGCCACACCACCTGCCCAGCCAACGCCGGCTTGGTGATGGTCCGGCCATCTGCGGCCTTTGATCGAGGAGTTCAATGAAGAGAACCGCCGCTGCGGTCTGGTTTGTAAGTGGATTGCTTATTCTCCTTGGCTCTATGGCAATCCATCCGAACCAAATTGTTCATCATTTCCTGCCGCCATCCCTGCCGCAGTACGAAACCGGCTTGGTGGAAGGGCTCCGCTTGACCAAGGGATTTCTTTTACTGGATGGCATTCTCTGCCTGTTAGCTCCTTTTTTAGGCCGATGGCTCGAAGGGTCTGCTAACGGGAAGGAAATTCTGGCATCTTCGGATCCGGTGTCTCGATCGGAGCTGGGCCTGATCGGTGCCGTGACATTCCTGGCAGCAGCACTGCGTCTGTATCACTTGGGAGTGGGGTTCTCTTACGACGAAACGGTGCTCTCCATGTCGATGATGGAGAAGAGCATTCCTTATTTGTTGGCGCGCGCGGAGGTCTGGCGAACCATGTATGCCCTCTGCGGTCACGTTTTGTACGGGTTGTTTGGCCGTTCTGAATTCGTCGCCCATCTTCCTTCCTTTTTCTGCGGGACCGCCAGCATTCCAGTGCTGTATTTCTTCGTCCGCGATTCTCTGGGGAAGAAGGAGGCCTTTTGGTCCGCGATCTTTCTGGCTGTCTCGGGCTTTCATATCTGGTATTCCCAGATCGCCACGTCTTACTCCATGGCGCTGTTTTTCTCACTCCTCTCGATGCTGATTCTGCCCCGCTGTCTGACGAGATCTGGGCTTCGCCCCTGGATTAGCTGGGGGATCGTATTGTTCCTGGCACTTTACAGTCATTTTTTTGTGGCGGCTTTCGCGATTCTAGGTCAGGCCGCTTACTTGATCTGCCTGCTGTTGGAACGGAGAATCTCCTGGCTCGCGGCGAGACAATTCCTCGCCACGCTCACTTACTGCGGCGCGGCCTTTCTTACCTTGGCAGTATTGAATCTGCCCGTGTATGCCAACATTCTGACCGGGCTGGCAGGCTCCCAGAATGCCAGGTTCGTAGAAGTGGAACCTCGGGGAACCGTGATCGGCCAACTGGGGATCTTTCGCGAATGGCTTTTTCAACCATACGCTCCCGGCTGGCTGCAATGGTATGGAGTAGCGATCGCCGCGCTGGGCATTTTCCTGCTATGCAGGCGAAGCAAGGCAATGGCCGTGTATCTCTGTCTTCCGACGATTATTCTTTGGGTTATTTTTGCCGCCGGTATCCTGCGTCGCATCACGCCTCGACATTCGATTTTTACGCTGATACCGTTGTGCATCTTGCTATCATTGTGCGCGACCACCGCGGCCCAGTGGGTTTTTGTCAGGGGCAAACGCTTCGCGAGAGCCGCGGCGCCTTTACTGGTAGCATCCCCGCTTTTAGCGGCGTCGGTGATCTCCCTCGCGGCCTACTATCAGAGGGAGCGAAGCGTCTTTCGGCCAACGAGTGTTTTTCTTAACCAGCATCTTTCTTCGGGCGAAAACATCTACGTTGCGGGCTTCGGCTACGATGCGTTTCACTATTATTTACCCTCCTCACAGAAAATCGAAACCTACGATCAACTCGGGGAATTGTTGTCCGGAACCGAGCCTTTCTGGCTGGTTGTTTACAGCCAGAATTTTCTGCGAGGCATACCCCCGCCGCTACAGGCCAGCCTGCGCGCACGTGGGACGCTGCGTCTCGACTATGTTGCCTTCCCGGAACAATACGCGGATCTTTGCGAGAGCTACGTTTGGTATGTGAGGCCTGCCACGCCGCCGCGCCCCATCAGCTCAGACCGCGAATAATGAGAATAGGTCCAGCTTCGGCCGCTGGCCCCGCTGCAGGTAGCCTGGACGGCCAGTCCTCACTTTTTGATGCGTTTTTCGGCCGCCTCCACGCTCCAGAAATCCGCCGGCAACTCCTGGTTGTACGTCACATGCACCAAAAAGTACTGCCGCGTCATATCGTCGTTTTTGAAGCGTGTGATGATAAACGGCGTGGGGAATCCGTCAATGGTGTGGTAGTCGTCGTACTCCTCCGCGTCCAGGTTCTTGTCCTTATAGACCGGGTCGCGCCACTGGAAGGTTCTCCGCAGCGGCAGGTGGGTCTCGACGTCCATCAGAATCGTAATCGCTTCATTTTCAGCGGAAATCAGCGTTACCTGATCGGCCAAATGCCGCTCGGCCAGATGCTGTCCCTCGTAAATCAGAATCGTTCTGGGATCGTTGAGCCACACCTTGACGGCTGTCTCGATGGAGTGATCGCGGCGGCGCAGATAGTCTTCCACTTGCTCCTGGGGCAGCGGCGCCTTGCCTTTGTAGGTCACCTCGGTGCCTGCGCGTCCCAGGTAAAACTGCATCACGTCGCGGTGTTTGCTGTACTCGATGCGGTCATGATCGGGCCAGGCGTGGTACTCCCAGTATTCTGTGGTGCCGCCCGAAGGCTGGCCATGAAAGAAGGCGGCCACGTGCCCCTCGTGCATCTGGTTCTTAACATTTAGCCAAGCCTCGCCGCCCAGAGCCTGCACCATGGCGTCCAGCGCCGCTCGCGCTTGTTTCGTGTTCTTCTGGCCGGCATCTTCTATGGCTTGCGTCCATGTGGCGTGTGGCACGGTCAGCAGCATCAGGGCAATCAGAACAAGCGCCACCCAGAAAACTCTACGCATCTATCACTCCTCCAATGGGTTGGACAGATTCCAGAGGCCATCGCAGCCCCTTCGGCTCACACTATCGCAATATGCTGGACGGCGGCAATCATGAGTTGCACATAACAAATAATGGACGCCCCCTCCATAGGCTGCGTTTTGGGAGTATCAATAGCCCCGAATAACCCTAACGGGAAGCAGGATCATCGCTCGTATCAGCTCCAGCACGCCGCCCACCGCGATGCCAACTACGCGAAACGGCAGCAGCAGCAACCACACCAGCGGGTAGAGCACTAGCGCCACCAACGCCAGAGGCCAGCACAACACCAGCAAAATGCACCACAGCAGAAACTTAATCATGTGAACGCCTCTTTGCACACGAACTCTTCCCCGGCGCGAACTATTCTCTAGATTACGAAAACGCGCCGAGAGAAGTTCCCGCTGCGACTGTTTAGCCTATTTGCGCGCGGCCAGCAGCTTCTTGCGTTCTCGAATCAGCCGAGCGCGCTCCTTTTCCGGCAACGCCAGCACCGCCTTGGTCCGTTTGGGCAGCTTTTCGTAGATCAACGCGTGGGCACAGACCAGTTCCTCCGTTATCTCGCGCAGCTTGAGCGCGTCCCACCGCTCCAGCGCGACCCAATAGGCTCTGGCCAAGTGCGGCGCAGGGATGATTCCTTCATTCTCCAGCAGTTCATCATAGCGCTCGGCCCCGCAGTGGAAGCTGAGAACGGGGGTCTCCATGCCATCGGCGTTGGTCAGGGCAAACATCTTGCCGCCGATCTCCCGGTCGCCCACCCAGTAGACCAGAACATGCTCCCAGTTCAGCGTCTCCGCCGTGTGCGGCAGCGCCAGGCAGATCTCGCGAATACGCTCGTTGTCCATGCGGTGAGTGTAAAACGAAAGCCGCGGGCTGGGAAAGTCAAAAGCCCAGCGATGATGACAAACGAAAGTTGCGATCCCGCGGACTCCGGCGTGTGGTGTCCACTCTCCCAATGCTTGATCGCATCAAGGCTAAAACCAAATCACACGATGACCTGCCTAGCGAATCTTGGCCGCAACGCCAGCAGGGCGAAACTCGTGGGGATCACCAGGAGATAGCATACAGCAGAGATCAGCATGGTCACATTGATGCCGAACGATATGCTGAACATCACACCCAATACGGAGGCTAGAACGCCGGTTGCGCCGTTGATGCCCCAAAACCACGGTGTTGGCTGAGTGTCGATCGCCGAGACCAGCCGCATTCCGGTTGGAAACGCAAAGCCGAGTAAAAAGCCCAGCGGCATGATTGTCACCAGCGATATGCCGATGCGCGCCAAACGTTCACGACTCGTTGTTGACTGAAAAATTGATGGCAGAACCCATTGCATGATCGCGAGGTAGGCCACGACCATACAGCCCCACACCAGAAGCATTCCGCGCGAGTTCAGCTTGAACCAATCCGAGGTTAGGCTGCCCAGGCCGGAGGCCAGAATCAGGCTGAAGAGGCATACGCCCAGGGAGTAGATAGGGTGGCCTAGATACACGCTGAAATACTGTAGCAACGCAATCTCAGCCAACATGAAGCCCATTCCAATCAGAGAAAAATACAGGCTCCCGGCAACAACGAGGGACCGCGGACATTCGCGTGCCGCGCTCTTCAGAGGCACCAATATGGTTGCAGTTACCGCGACTATCGAGATGAACAGAATCATTATGAGCACGGCGGCGACAATCATATTACCCATGACCACGCCATTTCCCGGTCCAACTTTCAGGACAGCCGCAAGGCTCCGATAATCTAGCATGCGCAGTTGGTTGAAGAAAAACGGCCGGGAGTCTGTCGGCACGGTCAGATCGAGATAGGTAGAACCCAGTACGCGATTCAAGGCGGCAAGGTTCTGACTCTCGACGATCTGGCTCAACAGCCTGGAATCTGTCGGACGGTCCGGAGATATCAGTTCAGAAAATCCATTATCCCGCACTGCATCGTGAAGCGCGCGTAACTGTTCCGAGGTGAAAGGCGACTTGGATAGCACGAGGGTAGCGATATTGTTTGTGGTCGCTACGAACAAATGCGGGCGGGCATCCTTGACGCCTGCATCCAGCAATGTGGCCGTCGCCAGACCGATCATGCGCCCTGTCTCGTCGACGTGGTCGGGGCTGTACCAGCGGCTTACAGTGAAAAAGCCGTTGTCGTTGATGGATTTCAAGAAGGCGCGCCATCCCTCCAAAGTGTAAAGGCCATTCTCGCTCAGGCTGAACGCGCCGGCTCCGGTTGCCGCCCAGGTGTCGATCATGCTCATCTGCACAAGATCGAACTTATCGTGCGTGGAGGCAAACCAGCTTCGCGCGTCGTCCACATGCAGCGTCAGATTCGGCAGCGCTGTAAGATTGGAATAGTTCTTGTAGAAAGGATCGCGTGTCAGGAGATTAATGAAGATGGGATTCAATTCCACTCCGGTGATCTTAGTAACGCCAAAAAGATGAGCCGACAGGATGTCGCGGCCGCCGCCGACGCCGATCACCGCGGAGTTGTGAATGCCGGGAAGATGATAGGCCAGATTGACCAGATCGTATTGGAGGAAGGCAATAGAGTTAGTCGTACCGTCGTAGTGGAACATGGAGGAGCCGGCCATGCCATCGATATTCATCGAGACCATGGGAACGCGCGTATCCGGCGATAGCTTGGAAGAGGGTCCCCATAAGTAAGGGAGAGAGGTGTGGGGGCGAGACGCTCTGATACGGGAATATGAGTTCCACTTTTCATATCCGCCAATTTTTCCCGACGTTTCGGTATTACCCTTGACCATGATTGGATCGAAACCTATAGGCGACATCGCGCTGAAGAAAGCTATGCACAGCAATAGAATCACAACCTTCGCCGGATGCCGCCACCAGGGCATTGACTTGAGGCGGAGCTGATCCTCGGCGCTGGCGCTGGCGGAAAAGGCATACGAAGAGAGGCCGGCAATAACTCCCGCCACAATCACACAGGTCGGACCGTCCAGTACATTCAGCAATGCAAGCACCGCAATGCAGCCCAACGCCGCGCCGAGAAGGTCCACGCCGTAAACCTGTCCGGTCGGGAATGGGCTGCGCGTCAGCGCCAAACTCACTACCACTCCGGCGAATATGTATGGCAGGGCCATGGCGGCCAATAGCAAGGTCCACGAAACTATCGTGATGAGCGAGTACGCTGGCGAAAGGATTAGGCAAAGCTGCAATAAGACGGAAGCCGGCATGGCCCACGCGGTATAAAGCGCGAAATTGGACAGGGTGACGGACAGTTGCTCCGGCTGGAAACGCTCACGCCAAAGATAGACCCAGACTGCGCCAACGGACATTCCCAGCATGGCTCCACTGATCGCAAAAAATGCCATGTAGTACCAGGCGATAACCGACATGATGCGGGTCTGCAGAATTTGAAATAGCAGCGAGGAAAATGAGATAAGAAAGACACCTATCAGAAACGGAGCCTTGCGCATGCCGCTAGTGAATTGCACTGGATAGGACCTCCATAAATTCAGATGTGCATGAATCCTAGCAAGCTGAACCGTGTCTTAACAAGGTGAATCATCCATGGAAATACAACGAGACTCGCCGCCGCCGGGAGAGTCTCATACACATTCGCCGCTAAACCGGTACATACGCCGCAGAGCCTGCCATATTCCCCAGCTTTCGCTTGCTGGATTTGCTGCTTTGAAGTACAAAGCTTCCTGGGCTGGATCAACCTGGGTGCATAATAAACTGCGGCGCCAGGATTAACACCGCCCGCTATCGCGAATTTAAGCGCCTGCAAACAAATCCTTGCTGAAATCATGGTCATTATTCCTCGCTTGTAAACAGTCCTGGCCGCGCGGGTAGTCATATGTAATTGCAGCCAGTCTCCTAGAGCAGCTTCCGCGTTCTGGCGCGGGAACCTGCAAGTTGATATACTGTCACAAGTTGTTGCAGCCAACTGTCTTTGGATTCGCCCACCAGCTCCGGCACTGCCGGAATCCGCGCAGGAAATTGCAACGCGAAATCTGCACTGAGGCCAGGTAGCTCAGTGGTAGAGCGCGGCCCTGAAAAGGCCGGCGTCGGCGGTTCAATCCCGTCCCTGGCCACCACTTTAGACTCAGATACTTAGAACCAGATTTGATGCGCCGGGATGGCGGAACTGGCAGACGCAGCGGACTCAAAATCCGCCGGCCCTCGCGGCCATGGGGGTTCGACCCCCCCTCC
>CAWJDN010000270.1:0-3817 GCA_963840985.1 uncultured Acidobacteriaceae bacterium | reverse complement strand
CAAAATGGGTCGAGTACTATGAATCAACGTGATGATGCCAAGTACCTGAACATAGCCGACTTCAATCCCGCCGCCAAAGAGGTCGCTAACCTGCTGGCGCTCTCCCATGTTGCCGTCTACCCGGTCAACGCCGAGGGCATGCAAATGGACAACGCCACGGAGGCCTCCGACTACAGCCCGGCCGACCTCGACAAACTTGTCCAGCAAGCCGATCAGCGTGCTATGGAAACGGAGACCGTCAACAGGCTGGCCAACGACACCGGCGGCAAGGCTTTCTACAACACGAACGACCTGGCCGGCGCCTTGGCCCATGCCATTGACGACGGCGCTCACTATTACACCCTGGCCTACACCCCCGCCAACAAAAACCTGGACGGCAGCTTTCGGCGCATCCAGGTGCGTTTGAAGGAAGGCAGCTTTGATCTGGCCTACCGCCGCGGTTACTATGCCGACGACCATGCCGCGCCGGAGCCTAAGACCGATTCCAATCCTCTGCATCCGCTGCTCAAGCGCGGTGCGCCCGCCTCCTCGCAGATTGTCTTCAGTGTGCGCCTGCTCGCGGCCGCTCAACAACTAGCCCCCGGCGATAAACCCGCCGGCGGAAATACCAAACTCACCGGGCCGCTCACCCGCTATCGCGTCGACTTCAACCTTCGCCCCACGGATCTCGAGCTGATCGAGTCCGCAGACGGCAAGCATACCGGCAAGATACAGGTCGAGCTGCTGGCCTATGACGGCAACGGCACGGCGCTCAATTGGAATGGCGGAACGATGGCCGTCAGTCTCAGCGCGGAATCCTATGAGGCGGTGCAACGAACCGGTATTCCAGCGCATCTGGAGATCGACCTGCCCAGTACCGCGCTCTTCCTTGAGGCGGGAGTCTACGACTGGACGGCACACAAGGCGGGAACCCTCGAGATTCCTCTCCATCTCACCGCTGAAAAATCCGGGCTTCAGGCTAAGGCCGGAGAACACAGAAACTGACCTACTCCCGGTTGTCCGATGCGTTTTGCATCGCGAGAGCAAAAAGAACGGCGGCCTTCTCGACAAGAAAAGGCCGCCGTTTATCCCTCTGAATCAGGATCACTCGGCGCTCACTGAGTGATCGTGCCCACCGTGGTCAGGCTGGCAGCGGCCTCGGAGTTCCCCAGGTATATGGTGTAAGTTCCGGGCGCCACTGTCCAACTGCTTGTGCTGGTATCCCAATACGACATGGGATGCGACGAATCGTTTTGATCCACTTCGATGGTGACCGGCTGCGAGCTTCCCTGTTGCAGTAAAACCTTCTTCCAGCCAACCAGCCGTTTGGGCGGCTCGTTGGTGCTGGCCGGCAGTCCCAGATAGACCTGCGCCACCTCGGCGCCAGCTACTGCGCCGGTGTTGGCCAGATTGAAGGTCACCTGAAAGTTCGGATTGGTGGTTGAAGAGAGGTTGTTCACGATAGCCGCGTTGGTGATTGAAAAAGTGGTGTAGGAGAGGCCGTAGCCGAAGGGAAACAGCGGCGTGAATCCGTTCACGTCATACCATTTGTAGCCCACGTTGTAGCCCTCCGTGTAGTTCACGGCAAAGGGTGTTACGTTATCCGGGGGCTGGGGAATGACGGGCCTGGGCAGTTGCGCCTCGCTGGCCGGGAAGGTAATGGGGAGCTTGCCGGAGGGATTGGTTACGCCAAAGAGCAAGTCGGCAATCGCGGGCCCGCCGCCCTGACCGGGGTACCAGGCTTCCAGCACCGCGCTTACCTGGCTCAGCCAGGGCATCAGGATGGGGCCGCCGCTCTCGATCACAACAATGGTGTGCGGTTGGCCGCCGACACCGCCTCAACCAGCGCATCCTGATTGATAGGAGTTGTGCTGGTCAGGTCGGTCAGGCTAAGGCTGGACTCATCCATCCCCTCGCTGGCCCATTGGCTCACGAAGACGATCGCAACTTGCGACGAAGCCGCCAGCGAGGCCGCAGCCGCGGCGTCGGAGCCGTCGGCGAACTGCACCTTCGCTTTAGGCGCCTTGGCCTGAATTGCGTTCAGCGGCGAGGACGGATCCCAGATCACCGTCGCCCAGCAGGGCGGGCATGGTTGCGGCCCAACTATCGCTGCGCCTCCGATGGGCATCACTTGCGCTGAGCCTCCGCCGGAGAGCACTGCAACATCAGCGTGCGAGCCGATGATGGCGATGGATTGAACAGTGGAATCATTTAGCGGGAGCTGACTTCCAGAGTTCTTGAGCAGGACCGCTCCCTGTTCTTCGATCTCCTGCGCAACAGCGGCATCGGCCGCCGCCGGGATCGCTTGAATTGTCAACGGATCGTCGAAAATCCCCACCTCGAACATGGCGCGTAGAATGCGGTGCACCATGTTATCCAGCCGAGACTGCGGAACCTGACCGTTTGCCACGGCCTGGCCGAGCGTAGAGAAATACTGCTGATCTGGCTGCTCTTGGTCCAGGCCGTTCAGGGCCGCGTTAACCGTGCTGTGCGTGGCCCCCCAGTCGGACATCACGAAGCCCGGAAAGCTCCAATTGCCTTTGAGAACCTGGTTGAGAAGATAACTGTTCTCGCAGTCGTAGACGCTGTTGGTCAGGTTGTATGCGCACATCACCGATTGCACATTCGAGTCCTTCACGCCGATCTCGAAGGCCAGCATATCGCTCTCCCGGCCGCCGCGATCGTCGATGATCGCGTTGGCAGTGAAGCGTCCGGTCTCCTGGTCGTTGAAGGCGAAATGCTTGATGCCCGCCATGACATGTTGGGCCTGAATCGCTGTCAGGTGCGCGGAGGTAATCTTGCCAGCCAGGATGGGGTCTTCGCCCTTGGTCTCAAAGGTACGCCCGTCGCGCGGCGCGCGGCCAGTGAGATTGATGTTGCCGCCCAGGTTTACGTTGATTCCGTAATCGGCCAACTCGGTGCCGATGATGGTGCCATACTTGGCTGCTTCATTGGTGTCCCAACTGGCCGCGCTTGCAATTGACGAAGGTAGTGCAGTGGCCGGTCCGATGCTGTTGCCCACCCCCACGCTGCCATCACCAAAATAAAGGGCGGGAATCCCGAGCGACTGGATACCAGCGATATAGCCGGCTGCACCCCGCGGCATGGTGGGATCGCCAGAGCCCTGGACCATTTGCAGCTTTTCCGCCTGCGTCATCTCCGCCAGCACCGCATCGGCCCGCTGGTCAGCTGTACCGGAGGTCGGAGGGGGCGCTGGTGGAGGCGTGGAGGAGGACGAACTGCCGCCGCACCCGGCCAGGGCCAGGAGAAGCGGGAAAATCAGCAGGAGAGTCAGAGGCGTCTTTACGCAACTGCGCCCGCTCAGGGCCGGACAAGTTGTAGAGATTTCAGAAATATCAAGCATATGCGCTTCCGAGGTCATAAATGAAGCCATCAATGGTCTTTGCATTAGTCTTCGCATCGAACTACCTCCAGTCTTCAGTTAGAAATGCTGACGGGAAGGAGTACAAGGCTATAGCTGTTACCCGCCAGTTTCATCGGGGTTAAAATCGGGGTTAAATATCGCGAGAATGCGCGGAATTCCAGTCAACAGAGAAACCTGCAAAATTCCATCGAGACTACTAAATCTGTCAGGGCACGACTTCAGAAGCTGCGGAAAAACTCGGTTGGCACTGACGGGGTGCACAGAATTCTTATTTGCGTGGGTGTAGAACCGAAGCATGCGCGGAGAAGACCATGAGGATATTTTCTGGCTCGGGGTGGATGCAACACCTCCCAAAGTGTTTCGAGTAGCGGCATTTCCGCAGTTGCAAGGGGACAACGCACAGAAGGAGCTTCGCCGAGACCTGATGTTAAGTTCTTCAGTTTGTGGTGCCGG
>CAWJDN010000269.1:0-5591 GCA_963840985.1 uncultured Acidobacteriaceae bacterium | reverse complement strand
CGGCCTGGATGTGACCTGCTGCCTATCGTTCAGATAGCTCCCTCCCTCAACCAGCGGCGCATCGCTGAATGCGGCATCAAAGTTGAATCGCAGGTAGGCTGTGTCGGCGGCCGAAAAGTGTTGGTCCAGCCGCAGCATGGCCGAGTTTTCGCGGTCGAGTTGGCGCCCGGATCCGGTAAATTCGTCTTCATTCGGGTTTCCTGCAACAGGCGACAACCCGGTAGTGGGATAGTCGCTGATGATCGCAGCCAGCGCGGGATTGGTGGCAGCCACCTGGGCGCCGAATGCCGGGGTGGGAACATAACCCAGCAGCGGCTGGCCATAACTCTGGCGCAGTCCCTCGTATGTGAGAAAGAAGAAGCTGCGGTCACGGATGATCCGCCCGCCGAGGTCGCCGCCAAACTGGTTGAGGCGAAAGGGAAGCCTGCTCGCAAGAATGGGCTCACGGGCATCGAAGATGTCGTTGCGGAGAAACTCAAATGCGCTTCCATGAAACGCGTTTGAGCCGGACATCGAGACCACGGCCACCTGTCCGCCGGGCGTGCTTCCATCCTCCGCTGTGAAGAGCATGGCGCTGATGCGAAACTCCGCGATGGCGTTGGTGGGGATGGCCAGCCTCACAAAGGGCTGCTGCGCCTGATTCACGATGTTAGTGGCGTCGATGCCGTCAAAGGTGAAGTTATTGTCGTCCAGGCCGCGGCCGGCAAAGCGGATGCTGCGCTGGTTACTGCCTCCGGTGTCAACCGCTCCCGGCACCAGCGCCGTCAGCGTCGACCAGTTTCTTCCGTTCAGCGGCAGATCCTTCACCTGCATTAGCTCGATGCGGGCGCTTAGCGCCGCCGTGGTCACATCCAGTTGCGCAGTCAGGCCAAAGACCTTGACCTGTTGCGTCACTCTGTCCACCGCAAGAGTGAAATCAAGGGTTCGCGTGAGGCCGACGGTCTGCACAATACTGTCAAAGACTACCTGCTGAAAGCCGGGCGCGAGGCATGTCACGCGGTAGCTCCCGATGGGCAGCTCGGGAATCGCATAAGTTCCGCTGGACGAGGAAACAGCCTCGCGGATGAGTCCCGTAGAGGTTTGGACGGCGCGAATCGCTGCGCCGGGAACGCGCATTCCTTCACTGTCGCGAATCGTTCCATTCAAGCTGGAGCGATCAATCTGCGCGGTGCAGTATGCAGGAAAAATCAGCAGAATATGAATGTGGAGGATGAGCTGTGCCGGACGATATTTCATCGCTAATCCCTTATGAATTGGAGTAAATACACGTCTTACCGACACGAAACATTAAGGAAGTGAAGATGTAAGCATACGGTAGAGCGCGGTTGGACCTGCACATTGTAGCGGGCCATTCGCGCCGGAGTTCCTGCTTTGTGCGCAAGAGTCCCGGCGCGGTAGTCACTCTGTTTTCAATTTCCTGCCGGTTTTAGCGCATGAGCAGTTTTATGAGCAAGGGAGCGCCGGTAATCCGCCAGCAGCTTTTCGCGGTTCTGGCGCAAATCCTTGCCGGTTGGCCGGGAGGGATAAGGCCGGTTGCCCATCATTCCCCGCCAGAGAACGCGGTTGAAGGTGTCGTCATCGACGCGATCCGCGTCCCTGAAGTCCATCCCCCTGGTGACTCGCGCCCAGTATTTGGCATCTGGCGTTGGGCTATTGCAGGGCAGTGCCGGACTCGGCAGCGGCAGGCTCGTGCAGTAGAGAATCGCCGCGGGGGTTGCGGTAAAGCTCCATGCACTTGGTGTGGTGTTGAAGATGTCACTCATGGGCGTGGCCAGCGCATCATTTAAATTCATCGGCTGCAGGCCCATGACCTCTTCCATCGTACGAATGAAGTCAAGCGTGGTATATGCAGTGGATACGATCCCATTCTTCACATATGCGCCCGCGACGAAGGCCGTAGTGCGGTGCGAGTCGACGTGATCGCCGCCGTCCTGCGAGTCGTCTTCGACGACAAAGATCAGCGTGTTGTTGTTGTAAATGGGGCTGTTGGCGATCTTCTGCACCACCAGTCCGACTGCGTAGTCGTTGTCGGCCACATCGCGTTCCGGCGTATTCACGCCGTCGATGGCAGTCGCGAAGTTTCCGGTGTGATCATGCATGAAACGAATCAGAGTCAGATTCGGCAGCCCGCCCTTTGCGTAGTTGGCATCGAAGTCCCGCTCCCACTCCTTGAAGCGATAGAAGTCAGGAAAGCCTGGATCGAAGCCGCGGAAGTATGGATCGGTGAATGGCGTCAGAGCAACGTTCGAAGAGGGCGCCACGATTGTGCCAGTAGAGTACGGATCATGGATCAAAGGAATCTGGCAACTGGGCTCGTTATAGCAGGTTGTGTCAATGAAGAAGCCGTAGTCGTGCACCGTGAGACCTGCTCGCAACGCGTTGTTCCACAGGTAGCCTGTATTGATCTCGTCGTCCGGTCCATCCGGCGCGGCCGTGTCGGCCTGGCCCGGAAGCAGATCCGCTCCGTCCGGTATGGTGGGCGCCAGCGTTCCACCCGGCATCAGCGGATCAGAGGCCTGGCGCTGAGCCAGAGTCGGCAGCGCGACGTTGACGCTGCGATTCAAACCTTCGGTGTCCAGGCTGAGTCCTCGCTGTGCGTAGTTCACGGGGAATTGATGCTCGACGACATCGGGGGCGCGTGCTGATGTACTCCACGGCCAGCCGTCGTTGCTGGTTTCAGCGGTAGCGAGAAAGTTGTCGAGGGTAACGAATTGCTGCGCGAGGTTATGCTCGTTCGGCGTGATCGCCTGGCCAAACAACGTCAGGGCGGGATCGCCGTTGCCGCGTCCCAGGTCACCTAGAATCTGGTCGTAGGTTCGGTTCTCCTTGAGTATATAAATCACATGCTGAATGCCGCTATGCACAGCCGCCATGGTGGCAGCAGCGTTAGGGCTCTCCACGGTGGCGAAGTGGTTGTTCAAAGCGACTTGTGTCGTGAGCGCCGGAAGCTGCGTCGTAAGGCCGGTAGCGGGAAGCTCAGCAATCCGGCTTTGGTCATCTGCGGATTGTATTCATTCGCGGGCATGCAGGTGGGGTACCCGGTGGGCCCGTAGACATAGCACCAGTTGATATTCGGGCCAGTCGGCGACTTGGAATTAACCACATACGCCCATGTTCCATCGCCGCTGATGCTGATCGAGTTCGGATACCATCCGGTCGGAATCAAGCCGATTACATGGTCGCCCTGATTGGTCGAGACGCCCAGATTGGTCTTGTTCAATTGCACCACCGCGACGTTGTTAAGATTGCCGTTGGTCACATAGAGAGTATTCTCATCCGGCGAAAGCGTCACGCTGTTGGTGTTGGCGCCTGTATATGGCATCAGCGAGTAAGTAGACATAGTTGCCGGAGGAGCGATCACCGGAATGGTTTCAATCACTTTGTACTGCGTGGCGGGCTGGCTCTGGGTTGGAGGGCCGATGTCTAGCGGGTTGAGGTCAATTACATCCACTGTATCCGACTCGTCTTCGGCAACATAGAGCAGTGTTCCGGCTTTGTTCAGCGTCATCTTGTTGGGCTGGCCCTTGACCAGAATCCGAGCGCTGCTACCGGCGGGCTGTTAATGACACAACCTGGCCCAGAGGTACCGTCTGCATTTCACAAACTCACCACGTCGATCTCGCGGTCGCGCAGGCTCGACACATAGGCAGTTGCGCCTGATCCGCTGCTCCCCGCTAGCACGACCCAGAAGGGATACTCGCCCCCCGGCGTGCCGGTCGCAGGCGAACTGGCGGCCTTGCCGGGACGCAGATCAAGTTCCGTTCCTTGCAGTGTTCCTTGCATCCCCTGCATCGAAGCCGGGTCCGACTGCCATTGGCTGAGCCAGACAGCCAAGCCTCCAGTAAATACTGTGATCGAATCGTTGTAATAATTTGCCACTACCAGCGTCTGGCCATCGCTTGAAATCGCCAGTCCGGCAGCCATCGGCGCCACGTAGACCGCAGCGTTGACAGAGGCAAATGAGTTGTTGGGCACCGGAAGACCGTTGCCTGAGGTGTGGCCCTCGACAACTGTCTGTGGCGGATTATTGCTGGGCAGATTCTGTCCCAGATCAAGTTCGGCCGCTGGCGCCCAGATACTATTGGTTTGCGTGACAATGTGCACATTGTCGCCATTATTGTTCGCAAGAGTTCCAGTCCATGGCGAGTAGTACGGAATCGGATCGGTACCGAAGGGAGCATCGCCCATTCCGCCGGAGACGTAGAATGCTGTGCCATTCGGATCCCAGACAATGCCGTGGTAGGCGTTGGGGATGGGGATTGCTTGCTTGAAGACCGGAGTGTGATTCGAGATGTCGAAGATGAAGATGTACTCATTCGACATGTTCGGGTCGAACATGGGGAACGGCCCCTGGTAAACACGATTAAAGCCGCTGGTAAGAACCAGCAGGGTGTTGTTATCCGGACTGATCGAGGTGCTGACCGCCTGCCCTGCCAGCCATTCCACAGGAGCTACCTGCGGATCATATGGATCGGTCACAATCATGCCGGTATCCAGAAACTGGAAGCTGGAACCAGTAGTTGCCAACGGCGTAAGCGATTGAGACATATTCGGAACAACTTGGGGCATGTTATAGATCGTGATGGTGACCGGCGCTGAGACAGTGCCCGTCCCGTTGGAGGCGGTCACCGTGTAAGTCGCAGTAACTGCCGTAGGTGGCACGATCGCGGATGGCACTGCCACGGCTGTCCCGGTGATGACGCCGGAATGGGGATCCAGGCTTAGGCCGATTGTGGTGAGATCGGGGCTCACGCTATAAGTAAGCTGCGCTCCGCCGGTGTTGCTGATGGTTGGATTGTTTGCTGTGATCGGCACCCCGGCGACATAGACCGGAGCGGGAGCGCTATATGCCAGGCCCGACAGGGTCGTTGAGTTATTTACTGTGAGAGTAAAGGTCGCCGTTGTGTATCCAGATGAATTGGAGGCAGTAACCGTATAAAGGGTAGGACCAGAAGCAGCCGTTGGCGTCCCACTAATGATACCCGTGGCATCAATACCGAAGGCGGGCGGTGGTGGCGGCACGGAGCTTATAGTCAGACCATTCGGAAGCGGCGGATTGATGCTGTACGCCGGAATCGTGACACTATTCGCATTCACATAAGTTGTGGGAGCCCCGCCAGTGCTGGTTGGAACATTTTCCTGTATCGGAATGCCCACTGTGTAGACTGCATTGCCGGGAATATAGACCAGACCCGCGGGGGCTTCCAGGGCCGGCGAGGGAGCGTTATTCACCGTGATCGTCAGAGTCGTCGTCGCATTGCCGCCCGTGTTGGTTGCCGTCACCACATAGCTTGCCGAGCCGGTTATAGCTGATGGCGTACCGCTGATGATGCCCGTGGTTGTACTAAAGCTCAGGCCGGATGGAAGAGCCGGATTCACGCTGTAGGAGATTACCGTTCCGCCCGTATTGGTCGGAAAGTTATTCGTGATCGGCGAATTGACGATGAGCGAGGGCGGCGGGGGCAGGACCAACAACAAGCAGCAATGACGATGGCAACGAGGCAGGGTCCACAAGCAAGGCAAGAGGATGAGCAACAAGGAGGAGATGGAGACGAGCGAGAGATCAGCAGTGAGATGGCGGTGTGTGTGTG
>CAWJDN010000268.1:0-14600 GCA_963840985.1 uncultured Acidobacteriaceae bacterium | reverse complement strand
TTCCCATGTTTGACTTGCTCGGTAACGACTTCCAGGGGATTACTTCGTTAAGCATCTCATCCAGCGAGGTAGTTAGCTTCATATCCTAATACTTGTTTGGCTTTAGCTACGTCGGGTACGCGTTTTTGGACGTCGTGCTCAAATGGTTTATCGGAAATATATTTGAATGGCTTGTCACCATTGATTTTTCCCCAAATCTTTTCAGCTAACTCAAGTACAGTGGTCGATTGGGCGGTAGAGATATTAAAGTCGTTATTCATAGGCTGTCCTCTTTCTCGATACATAGACCGAATCCCTTTCGCCAAGTCTCCACCGTAGGTATAGTGACGTACCTGGTTGCCTTTGCCTAGGATATGCAAAGGATCCTGGCCTTTGACTACCTTTTGGACTAGATCCGGCACCACATGGCTCATTGCTAGTTTGACGTTACCAGAGTAAATTTCCTTGTCACTTAAGGCTCGTTTTTCGCCAATACCTACACAGTTAAACGGCCGAATTATGGTGTAGGGAAGCTGGATATTGCTCCCAGCCACCTCTGGCAAAGTATTCACAGGCTAATTTTTGGAAACCATAGGTGGAAATAGGCGGTGGTGACGTCTTAGACGGCCGTTTCGGGCGATGGAAACTGATCAGTTGATTCGTAGACCATAGAAGACGACATGACGACAATTTTTTTAAGATGTTTGTTTTTAAATGCCCAGACAGCAGCATCAAAAGCCGCTGCCGTGATACGTTCGTTTTCCGCCAGTAAATCATAGGCAAACTCATGGAAATAAGAAATACCGCCAATCATAGCCGCGCCAGAGACAATTATGTCGGCATCTTCAGCTGCCTTTTTCATGAGTTCCATATCCTTAGCATCACCCTCGATGAAGCTGTAATTCGGATGCTTGTCGTAACTTTTTTCCACCTTGCCGTACTTGGAATAGTTATCAATACCGATTACTCTGTGGCCATTATTAAGAAGCTCTTCAACAGTATACCCGGCAATAAAGCCGGCGCCCCCAGTCCAAACAATTTTCATTAAACTAGCCCTCCTTTACCGTAAAAGTTCCACATGTCGACCACCTCTTTCCCCTTCCAGTCGATAGCCTTATAAACACTATGAGGTGTCGCTACGACTACTATATTGGCACGCTTTTTAATTTCTTCCAGCGACACAAACCTAGGGTCCTTAATGTAGGGGTCGTTGCATAATACTTCATCAGCTTCAACCTCCAGGCCTTTTTTAAGTTTATACGAAAGGCTTTCACGCGGATCATCACTATCACTTTTAAAGGCCATGCCTAGTACGCCGACCGTGGAATGTGGCTAGATCGTATTTTCTCTTCATGGCGTCAATGACAAAGCCCGGCAGGCCTTCATTGACTAAGCATGGCTGAGTGACCCAGGAAGAAGTTATTGCCGCTATAAGCTGAGAGTTGCATGGTGTCTTTAAATAAGCAAGGGCCAGCAGCCAAACCGGCTTTCGCGAACGATTTTAGGCGTGGGTAGTCTTCTGTCATGGCATTGTAAACATTATAAAAATCATAACCATTGGAATTAGCAATCATGTAAAACTGATTAGAAATAGCGAAAGTTAATATAGCGCCAAGTGTTAGTCATCAACTTGGCCAGCTCGGCTTCGACGGGTTTAACGACAATAACTTTTTTAGTTAAAATCCTAAATAAATTGCTGGCACGTTTGGTCGCTGCCGGCGTACAGCCAGCCACAATTTGGGGTAGTTCGTAAAGTTCGGCTAAAGCCTTGCCCTTCAATGATGCGCTCCGGGCAAAAGGCCACCAGTGTCTTTTTGCCATGTTTTATAAGATGAGTCTCTAACTTTATCGGTAATACCGGGCGACAAAGTACTACGCATTACGAGTAATTGATTATCGCTCAAGTAATCTTGAATTTCTTTGACTGATCGAATTATTTCGCCAACCTTGGGGTTTAAATGTTCGTCAACCGGCGTGCCGATTATCAATATACTATCTTAGCGCCGGCCACCACCTTTGGATCGCTGGTGGCGATAAGATGCTTGTTTTTGATAACCCGACGGAGTACTTCTTCGGCATCATTTTCTCTAAATGGAACGGTACCTTTGTTGACCTTGTCTATGACTGGTTCGTTAATGTCATAGAGGACAACAGTTTTGCCCACGATCGGCAAAAGCCATACCAAGCGGTAACCCGACATGACCGCAACCACCAACAATACATATATCGTACTTCATAATTCTCCCTCGGTTTGTTATATTCTAGATGAATTACTCCTAAAATACTATAAGTTCATTATGTCGTAGGCTGGTTGCACGTCTTCAGAACATTGCGTTTTTTTAACCACATTTACCTAAGCGTAAAGCCGTTATCCATTAAAATCTAAGGACACAACTGTACAATTACAAGCAACTAAACATAGGGGGTTGTCTGGCTTAAGTATTTTCCAGTATATTTACGACAATCTTTATTAATTTCGGCGGCATACTTTTTCTTGCATTTGATAGTATTAATAAATTCGGCATAGCCGCTTGGCGCGTCTAAAACTACGTCATTTTTACTAACAACGGGGGAATAAAGCGGCCCGATTTTCTAGTCCGACACCGGCTAAATCTATCTGCCTTAATGTATATTGAGATCCTCCCATTTATGCACCATTATATCTTTATTCACTTTTCTGTTAATGCTATTGATCTTAATGATCTTAGTAGCCCCCCCAATGTATTTGTTTAAGATAATCAAGTCGGTTGCTCACAGCATTAGCGTTTGGGTAAGCAGTTAGTAAACAATCCGTAGAAGGGTTTGGCAGACGAGTGCATTGTTGTTCGTTCTTTAAGACCTGGTTATGGGAATCAAAGCTATGAAACCCCCAATAGTAATTACCTAGGACTAAGAAAAATACACACACTACACTGGCCATAGCCAGTGTGTAGTAGGTACTTTTGGCTAGGACTTTTATAACATCTCGGCTGAAATACAGCATCACCACAACACTAACCAGCAGTAGAGAGGATATGGTTGTATAGCGACTGACGTAAGCTTCCGTTGTGCCATAACTAATTCGGGCTAGTCCGGTAATAAATGCACTGCCTATAGCATATAGCCCAAGATATACCCATGGGATTAACTTATTAAATAACTCTCTACGGCGAACTAATAACGTGATGCTTAGCCCTACGAAAAGCGTAAATATTACCAACCCCAAGATTGGAGTAATGTTATGTTCGAAATTCAATGGCCGACCAAGGTATGTAAAAAAGTATCTGGCGAAGATTATGGGTTGATGAGATACAAGCTTAAGAAAGCCCTTGTCGTTATTAGTGTAATGGAAGTAATAAAAGAAAGTAGTCATAGCGCCCGTGATAAAAACCGTCGTTATCTGTTTTAGCGGCACCCTCATATAAAATAGGATGAGTATCACGATTGGCCAAATAAGCGTACCGTTACCCAGAGAGTATTGTGCAACTATGCCCCCAAAAAGAAGTAGACCAAGTTGACGAATAGAAAAAGAAGAACGTTGTGATTTTATTTGGGACAGGCAATAAGCTACGATGCTTACGCCCAATACGTTCAGAAACCATTCTATTTCCCAACCCCAAAGCCAATTGTCCGATTGGACGAGCGAAAACCATATAAGACTAACTAAAAATATTAATACGCACGAACTTTTCTGTTTGAATTCTATGCCGGTGGTTTTTAATACTCTCAAAATAATCAAGAAAGAAGCGATGGCGACTCCCAAGTTTAAAAAATTCTCCGTAATCAAATTCCAGCGAGTAAAATAAGCCACCGCAGTAAGTATAATGTTGGGTATTATTATCCGATGCTCGTTATGCTGACGCCAAAAGTCCATCCAGTAAAGGTGCCCAGCATGAATATGTATAAATATCGGCACCATTTCCCATTCGTCCCAGTTAGGCACATTCACCGACTTTAAAATAAGCATTACTGTTAAAAACAGTATCGGAATTAGCGTCGCTATAATAATAAATGGACGCCTGTTAAGCATCTTTAATATACCGGCAACCATTAAGCTTTATTCTAACAGCCCGTAAGTTTGTCCACTAGCAGAATCAGTAATAATCTTGTTAATGGTTGGGTTGTCGCAGGAGCTATCATCCAAGGTTTATCCCTGGGTATTGGCTAAAACACACTTAAGACACAATAAAATACCCGGTTACGATTACTCTTTAAACCTGCTATAGTCTTTAGTAAAATGTATGATTTGATGCGGGTTTTGATTAATGAAGCCTGGGGTAAATATTGCCGCTTTTTCCTGGCGGTATCGTGCCGAGCATAAAACTGGTTAGGGGTTAAGCCATGCTTAATATTCCTGTACTTTCAACATTCATAAAAAAACATGCTTACTTTTCTAGATTTTTTGTGGTTGGCGTATTAAATACCGGGCTGGACCTGACGCTGTACTTTATATTCGCCGATGTACTATCAATCTACCCCGTAGTTGCTAGTCTTTTGTCGACCGGTATAACAATGTGCCTTAGCTTTTATCTCAACCATACTTTTGTATTTAAATCCACTAAGGACAAACGCGGTACAGCTATTCGTTTTGTACCGGCAACCCTTTTTAACGTTTGGGGGTACAGTCGCTGGTTATATATTTAATCGTTCACGGATTGGCGTCTTCGCATTTTGGAATCTCTCACAAATGGACCTTTAACTTAATCGCCAAGCTATGCGGTGTGAGCGTATCTTTTATATTAAATTTCATCATGTACCGTTATATTTTTCGTGATAAGAAAACCGAGGAACCGCCGGTAGTATTATGATCCAGAGGAAAAAAATCACGCTTTGCCTGCCTTGCCGAAATGAGGGCGCTCATCTAAACGAAGTAATTAAACGAGTACCCGACTACGTTGATGAGGTAATTGTCATCAGCAATAAATCGACAGACAACACTTTAGCTGTAGCCAAGGAAATTGGTGGTAAGGTCAAGGCCATTAAAGATGACCGGACGCTAAACGGCATCGGCTATGGCTATGCGCATATGAGCGGCATAGCCGCGGCTACAGGCGACATTATTGTGGGCGCCGACGGTGACGTTACTTATCCGATTAATAATATTGATAAAATTGTGCGCTACTTGCTGAAGAACCAGTTGGATTTTATATCTTGTAGCCGTTATCCTCTCCAAGCCAATACCAAGATTTCATTAAAACTTCGGCTTGGTGTCCACCTGCTTAACTGGGAAGTTCTGCTGCTATACGGTGTTAAAATAAACGACATTTTGTCCGGCATGTGGGTGTTCCGCAGTGAGGTCAGAGATGAACTTGGGCTTACGATGGGCGATTGGAACTTAAGCCCGCAGATAAAAATTAACGCCCGAAAAAATCCCTTGATTAAATTTAAAGAATACCCGATTACACAACACGAAGTTTAGCGCGGCTTGGCGGCACTGCACGAACTGACCCCGCGCATCACCGACCTGATCGTCAGCTACGGCGAAGTTTTATCGAGCCGCATTGTCGCCGCGGGCTTCCAGGAGTTGGGGCTAGACGCCGCTCACGCGGACGCGCGCCAGATCATCATCACCGATTCGCAATTTCAAAAGGCGATTCCGCAGGACGCGCTCATCGAAAGACGCGCTCAGGAGAAATTGCTCCCGCTGCTCGCGCAAGAGCAGGTGCCCGTGATGGGAGGCTTCATCGCCAGCAATGAAGCCGGCATCTCCACCATCACTCGGGCCGAGGCGGCTCAGACTTTACCGCCGCACTCGTCGGCGGCGCGCTTGCAGGGCAGAAACCATCGAAATCTGGACCGACGTTGATGGCATCGTGAGAGCCGACCCGCGCGTCTGCCCCGATCTTTGCGCGTTAAGGTCATCAGTTTTGAAGAAGCCGCCGAGCTGGCCTTGTTCGCCAGAGGTGCTGCACCCGGCTACCATCCTGCCCGCCGTGAAAAAAAATATCCCCGTGCTGGTGCTCAACAGCCAGCAACGCCAGTTGCGAAGGCACGCTTCGCATCACCTCGCTCGCCCCGCACTGCAAAAGCCCCTTCAAATCCATCTCCGTCAAAAAGAAGCTCAGCATCATCGACGTGGTGGCCAGCCGCATGTTGATGACTCACGGCTACATGAAGTCCATCTTCGACATCTTCGACAAGCACCAGTGCCCCGTTGATATGGTTTGCACCAGCGAAGTCTCCGTCTCGCTCACTGTCGACTCCAACGACAAGCTGCCCGCCGTCGCCGCCGACCTGGGCGGCCTGGCGGACGTGAATGCCGAGGGGAAAAAACTATGCTATGCCTGGTGGGCGACGACATTCGCGGTCACAGCGGCATCGCAGCCCAGGTCTTCACCGCCATACGCAACATCAACGTGCGCATGATCTCCCAAGGCGCCAGCGAAATCAACATGAGCTTCATGATCGAAGAAGACGACGCGGATGAGGCGGTTCGCTCGCTGCACGCACCTTCTTCCAGGACCCCGACCCGGCGATCTTCGACGTAGCGGCGCGCAAGACAAAATAGCTTGTTATCACAAAATAATTTGTCATCTTGAGCGAGCACAGCGAGTCGAAGGACCTGCTTTTTCCGTGTGCTACCGCTCTCAAAGGCGAGACCTTGATACGCCCGCATTTTCTACTTACAAAACCGGGGACATACGCCAGTGATACAATGTATCTACAGGAGGAACTATGCAGGCTCAAGTGTTGAAATGGGGAAACAGTTTGGCTGTGAGGATTACTGAGCCCATTAGCGGACGACGCTCACTTGCAGTTGGGCGACCCGCTGGAAATCGCGGTAGCTGCCGATGGGGTTGTGCAGATGCACCGGGCTGGTAAAATCCCAACCCTGGCTCAACTGGTGGCCCAAATCACCCCTGAAAATCGCTATGCGGAGATTTCTCTCGGGCCGGAGATCGGAAGGGAAGCCGTCGAATGGTGAACCAGTACGTTCCCGATACCGGCGACATTGTCTTCCTGGACTTCGATCCGCAGGTTGGCCGCGAACAGGCTAAGCGCAGGCCCGCGCTTGTCCTCGCCGATCTCCGCTACAACCGTGCCAGCGGATTGGCTGTAGTTTGTCCCTTAACCAGCAAGGTCAAGCCATATCCCTTCACTTGCCGATCACTGTTGGTAGCGTGGAAGGGGCCGTGCTTGTCGATCAATTGAAGAGCATGGATTGGGCGGGTCGCGGGGCGGAGTTTCATTCCAAAGCTCCGCCAGCAATGATCGCCAAGGTGCGCCAATATCATTGCGGTTCCGCTGGAAAAAAAAGAGAGAAACAAATTGCAGTGAGGTTGTCATGGTAATGGCGGGCTATTGAGGTTCGTGGATTCCCAGGTCCGAACATCGGGACCTGGGGCACCGAGATTGATTCATGGGGAACTGCTACACCCGACCCGTTCTATTATGTATATGCTATATAATGCGGTCTTCAGGTAAGCTCTATCGCCAGCGGGATCCTCGACAACTCTACCGATTGGCTGAAAGTGACAACTAATGGAACCAACACCAGAAAACGCTAATTCAAGCCCTTCGAATCCTGCGCTGGATTCTTCTAATATATCCCGAAAACACGCAGATATTTCTAAAAGCTTCGAGAGAGTAATCGACCGCTTTGTACTGGAAATTGACAGCCTTGCAGGCACATTTCCATTGGCCATGAAATCGATAATAGCTGCGAGGATAGAAGCCTGTTCGGAAATTGATAAATTCCTTTCCGAAAACTGTAAACCTCTTGAAGAAAAAAACTCCTTTCAAATTAACACAGAGCATGTTTCAGATTTTCAGAAGTTATTGCACGATTTCAATCGTACATCTGCGGCTTTTGCGATCGTTCCGAGGAGTTTTCTAGTGGCTCTCGTGAGTCAGTACGACAACTTTTTGGGTCTCCTGATAGAAACCATACTGCTTTCTCGACCTGAAATCTTAAATGGATCAGAAAAGACATTGTCATTTTCCGAACTGGTTGCATTTGATTCAATTGAGGCAGCGCGCGAACACATAATAGAAAAGGAGGTTGAATCAGTTCTTCGAGAGAACCATGCAGAACAATTTGACTGGCTGGAGAGAAAATTTAAGACACCCCTTCGAGAGGGACTTTCGATATGGCCTAGCTTTATTGAAGTTACAGAGCGACGAAATCTATTTGTGCATACCGGCGGCCAAATTTCTGGTCAATATCTAAAAGTTTGTCAGACACATAAAGTTGACTGTGGAGATATATCAAAAGGTGGTTATCTTGGAGTAAGTACGGAGTATTTTGAACAAGCTCACGAGATTGTATTCGAGGTTGGAGTAAAGTTGGCACACGTTTTGTGGCGTAAGATGAAGCCTGATGATAGGGAAAAGGCAGACCGGAATCTATTAAGAATTAGTTACGATCTTCTTTGCCAAGAAAAGAATCGGCAGGCCATAGCTATCCTAGATTTCGCCACCGATGTCTTGAAGAAGCTCTTTTCTGCTGAATACAAGCTTAGCTTTGTAGTTAACCGAGCCCAGGCATACAAGTGGTCGGGAGATAATGATCACGCCTTACAAATATTGGATAATGAAGATTTTTCGGCCGTGCATGATAAATATAGGCTAGCAGAGGCAGTTCTCCGTGAGAACTACAAGAAAGCATTTAAACTTGTACGGTCCATCGGAGCACATGGTGAGATCGATCTTGCGGCATATAGGGAATGGCCCCTTTTTAGAGAATTCAGAAAGCAGAAGGAATTAGAGACGGTCATTCGTGAAATCTTTAGCGAGCCGCTAAACAAGGTTAGTGTCAAGGATGAAGCTCCTTGCTTATCTGAAGATATTGAACACACAGATACATCTATTCCGAATCCCGAGGTTTAGTGTACAGCCCGAACTATGTGAAACCACAACCCTGAATCTGCGGAGCCTGATGACCCATCCTTCGTGTACTTTGCGAAGGGTGGGTTACCACGAACCTTATGCGCGAAGCGCGTCCGCCTGGACGGCAAGTCCTTGCAGATCATTTCCAGCTCGCGTCGCACAATGATTCTCAGAAGTCATCCTTCAAATCATCGTTTTGGTACGTCCACTTCGCGCCGCCGTCCAGCCGGAAGCGGCCTGTCGAGGCCGAGACGGCTCGTAACTCCTTTGCCAGGAGGATTTTGCAGGGAACTTCATTGTTTTCAATATTTTGCAGCGCAACCCTGTCTGTAACCTCATGAAAACAAGGATTTTGCGTCCAAAATATGGGTGGGGGTACCCGATCTTCCAGCTTTGCCGGGTGCCCTAGATCCGGATTTTCGGACCTGGGAGACCACGAACCTCAACCCTTGTTCCCTGTAGTTACGTCCCCTGCATGAATCGTTCTCTCTTGCGGCCGTAGATCACTAGCAGCGCGGCCAGTAGCAGCAGAATCACGCCGATCACCAGCAGGCTGCCTTCGGGGCCGTCCGTACCGCCGCTCCACAGCGCATTGCCCAACGGGGTGGAGCTCAGGTAGTGGCCGGGAGCAACCATGCCGCTGTCGGCGGTGCCGTAGAAGAAGGTTTCCGCCCAGTCCCACGCGGCGTGGCAGCCGATGGCCCACCAGGCCGAGCCGGTCACGCGCACGCTGACGCAGAAGACAAAGCCGATCAGCGCCGCGGCAAAGATGCCGATCCAGTTCTCGCCTTTGTTGCCGAGATGGATGTAGCCGAAGAGTGTCGAGGTGACCCAGGCCGCCTGCCAAAAGCCACACCACGGAGTTTTGCGAATGTGCAGCATCAGGCAGGGAAAAAGCCCCAGCAGAGCAACAATATAAACGCCCCAGACGCCGTTGCCCTTGCTATGGAAGATCAGGGGCAGAGATAAGGAAGCGACGATTCCCAGCGCCCACCAGAAGTTAAGGCCGCGGGTAAGTGTGGATAGCAGGTAGCAGCGGGAGGTACCCTCTTCCACGCAGCCCACCAGCAGAAAGACGGCTGCCCAGAGTGCACCAAACTTGACGATCTGCGCCCCGGTGAGCGCGATGGGGCCAAAATGAAGCCAACCGCCCCAGTACAAGGCTCCCACCAGCGCCGAGAGCGCCACGAAGCCTGCCGCCAGGCCGCTGAGAAAGTGGGGTATGCGCCGCAGGCCGGTCAGATTGTAGGCCAATAGGTTGCGCCGCCGCTCGATCAGCGCCATCACCGACGCTGCTCCCACCAGCGCCAGAAAGGAAATCAACTCTACGAAGAACATCGAGGAGGCAGTCATGTGGTCCATCTTGCTGAAATCGACAAGATGAAGATGGACAAAGACAAATCCCACAGCAGCGGTTAGAAGCACGAGCAAGAGGGTAAAGATCAGCACCGACCAGCCGGCGCGCAGGCCCTTTCCGCCGATGAAGGTCCAGTTCAAACCGCGAACGATCCGCGCTCCCAGGGAAGGGGCAACGGTTTGAGGCGCATGGGATGTTGCATTTTTCCCGGCGAGCGGTGCTTCCGGCTGCGTGGGATGAATCTCTGGCTCCATCGAGCCTCCTAAAAAACAGATTTGTATGCGGAAATGCTCTAATGACAAGAATATCCTACGCATTGACCTGTGGGGCAGTTCCTCGGTGGAACTGACTGCGGGGCGAAACGAGCCTCAACATAAAAATCACTCCGTAACTTGACACAATCGCCCGCTGCCTTGATGCTAAACAGTTCTGGCAATTCAGTTTTTCTACGCGCGGAGGGAGTTCAAATCTTGCAGGTTCGCGTCTTCTTTCTTTTTCTACCCGGAGGGAGTTCAAATCTTGCAGGTTCGCGTCTTTATCATGACAAATGCTTTGACGGAGCCTGCTCAGCCTCGCTCTTTACGCGTTTCCATCGCGAGTGTATCTCGCCCAGCGCAAGCTACACGTATCACGGCCTAGTCCATCGCGCCGGAGCACTGTTCGATGAGAACGATTTTACCGGCGACGAAAATGCCATCGTTGACTTCAAGTACTCGGCCTCGCCGCGCATCACCTGGTGGTTTGACCACCACCTCTCGGCCTTTCTCACTCCCCAGGACCAGGAGATTTTTCTGGCCTGCCAGCAGGACCCGGCCTGCGGCAGCCGCAAGTTTTTCGACCCCGATTACACATCCTGCACCGGCTTTCTGGCGCACATCGCCTCCACTCGCTTCGGCTTTGATACGGCGCCGGTCGCCGAGCTGATTCGCTGGGCCGACATTGTGGACGGCGCCAAATATGAGAGCGCCGAGGCCGCCGTCGAGATGGCCGCCCCGGCCATGAAGCTCACCCTCATTATCGAGTCCACCCAGGACGACGCCTTCATCCCGCGCCTTATTCCCCTGCTTACCGAGATGCCCCTGGCCGAGGTGCTCCGCCAGCCTTTCGTCGCCCCTCTGCTGCCGCCCCTGCTCGAGCGCCACCAGCAGGCCATTCAGCTGATCCGTGAGCGCAGCGAGGAGCGCGACGGGACGGTTTTCTTCGACATTACCGACCAGCCGCAAGAAGGTTACAACAAGTTCATCTCCTACTATCTGCACCCGCAGGCGACCTATTCCATCGGCCTCTCCAGCTCCAGCTTTCGCACCAAGGTCTCGGTCGGCTCCAATCCCTGGACCAAGGCCGACCCGGCAAAAATGACCAACCTGGCGCAAATCTGCGAACGTTACGGCGGAGGCGGCCATGCCCGCGTGGGCGCCATCAGCTTCCCGCCCGGCCAGGCTGGAGAGGCGCGTAAGGCGGCGGCGGAGATTGTGGCCGAGTTGAGGGCAAAGAACCCGCTGGGGTGAGGACATCCAGGAAAACTGTAAATATTGATATTTGAATTGCTTGGCAATATGGGCTACAATGTAGCTCAGGAGCCTTATATGCCTGCTAATGCCGTTGTCCGCGCCAGAATCGACGCTCGTGTAAAGGAAGAAGCCACGGCGATCTATGCCGCTGCCGGTCTCACGCTTTCCGACGCCTTTCGTATGTTGTTGATGCGGACTGTGGCCGAGCGCGCCCTTCCCTTCGAGCCGCTGATGCCCAACGCAGAAACCGTGGAGGCTATGAAGGCCGCGCGCCGCGGCGAACTGACCACAGTTGGCGGCATCGACAACCTTTTGGCCGACCTCCATGCGGACGATTAAACGAACCAGCCGTTTCAAGAAGGATTACAAACGTGAGGCGAGAGGTCAGCATCGAGCAACGCTGGACGCTGATTTGCTGGCCGCCGTTTCTCTCCTGGCTGCGGATACCACAATGCCGGAGAAGTTCCGCGATCATCCGCTAACCGGCGAGTGGATTGACCATCGCGACTGCCACATCAAGCCTGATCTGGTCCTTATCTACCGAGTTCCGGACGCGGAAACGCTGGAGTTGGTCAGACTCGGATCGCATAGTGAGTTGAGCTTGTAATATTCTCTAGATTGTCGTCAAACGCGAACTCCCGTTTGCTGGATTGAACCGCCGCTCGCTATCCTACTGGTCGTGCCTAACACTCTGGTTGAATGTGTTCCTAATTTTTCCGAAGGCCGCGACTCCGCCAAGGTCGACGCCATCGCCGATGCCATGCGAATTCCCGGTGTCTATCTCCTGGATAGCGAGATGGACGCCGACCACAATCGCTCGGTCATTACGCTGGCTGGCGAGCGCGATGCTATCGCTGAGGCCGCAATTCGTGGCGTGGGCAAGGCCGCCGAGCTGATCGATCTCACCCTGCACACAGGTGCGCATCCGCGCATGGGCGCGGCCGACGTCGTTCCTTTCATCCCCATCAACGGTGTGACTCTCGAAGACTGCGTAGCCATGGCCCGTCACGTGGGAGCCGAAATCTGGAAGCGCTTTCAGATTCCGGTATATCTGTACGAAGCTGCTGCGACCACGCCCGAACGGAAAAACCTGGAGAACATTCGCCGCGGCCAGTTCGAGGGAATTCGCAACGAGATCGCCACCAACCCGGCGCGCAGGCCCGACTTCGGCGAACCGCGCGCTCATCCGACGGCCGGAGCAACGGCGGTGGGCGCGCGCAAGTTTCTGATTGCCTACAACATTTTTCTGAACACGCCCGATGTGGAGATAGCCAGGAAGATTGCCAAGGCCGTGCGCTTTTCCTCGGGCGGCCTGCGCTGCGTCAAGGCAGCGGGATTCCTGGTGCGCGGCAAGGCTCAGGTTTCAATGAACCTGACCGACTTTGAGCAGATGCCGGTGCAGCGCGTCTTCGAATTCGTGAAACGCGAGGCGGAGCGCCACGGCGTTATTCCGGTCTCCGGCGAGATCATAGGGCTGATTCCCAGGCTCGCTCTGGAACCGTCCGCCGAATGGTATCGGCACGTGGAGAACTTCGACACTTCGTTCATCCTGGAAGACCGCCTGGACGCGGCGATGAAGGTCTCCGCATAATCGGATCAGGTTGTTCTGCAGCGGAGCGGCCTCAACCGCGCAGAGTGCTCCGGATGATCGCAACCAGCTCGGAGAGATCGCCGTGCATCACGGCTATGTCGCGAGCATGATAGAGCCGCTCGCGATCTTCCGCCCTCTGCGCCGCCCGATCCCAATCCAGCCGATGGCCAGCCGTCTCTGCGAGATCAGCTGAAAACGCGCGCAGGGTTCTCGAGTTTCCGTCGCGGAAGGCGTGGATGGCGTCGAGCTCGCTGTAGAAATAGGCCAACCGTTTTGCCATTGCATCGGCATCCAGCGCACGCAATTCACTCTCGGCCTTCAACGCCGCAAAGACGCTCGCCAGAGCGCCGGGAATATTGTGCGAAGGCCCGTAGGCAACTACAAAGCCGGAGCGATTTTTTGCCAACATACCAGTGTCATTGCGGAATTCCCCGGCCCACGGGTAGACCTTGGCGAAGATGCGGTGATGCGTCTCTTGCAAGCGGTGGGTGTCGAATGGGCCTTTGATTGGATTCTGCTGGAGATTGATGAGGCCTACGGCGACCGCGTCGGCCTCGAAGCGATTAAGAGCATTCTGGTCGCGAATCTCCTCCAGGTTGATGAGAACATTCGTTCCGGGATAGACGTAAGGATCGCGAGCAGACGGGCTCATGCGACGGCGTGAACCTTTGCCCGATGGAAGTCAAGGATTTCCTTTTCTCCCTGCTCGAAGGTGATCTCACCAGCAAGGATGCGGGACTTCACGGCAAAGAAGTTATCAGTGGGCGTCAATCCTTCCAAGCGCAAGCTGGCCTCCGCTTCGGCAAACCCTCGCTCCAACTTTTCCTTTTCCTCCGGTTGCAACATAGGAAACCTCCGCAATTCAGGGGAGAGAACGTCTTCCGCCTTCATCGATTTTATCACTATTTCCACTCTTTTCCTGTCTCTATCGGTTTCGTAAGCGCCCCCTATTTCTTGCAGCCGAAATTAATCTTGACCGCAAAAGAAGAAACCCGCTGTCGAATGTTATTGTTGTGACTCTCAGCTTCCATCAACAACTGGTGTGCGGGGTGACTAGTGTCCCTGACGTTGTTGTAATACCGAATGAGGCTTTCGTGCAGCCTCTTCCAGCCTTCCGCATCAAAATTACCACCATTGCGCTCCCGTGCCCACTTCCATGCGTTCGTCTCAGCATCGAGCTTTTCCTTCGGCGTGGCTAGCTTGTTGTGTGGGTCGCACTGCGTATGCCCTATTTCGTGGAGTGCAACTGCGAAATCTCCTGTGTCGCCAATATCCTTGACCCACACGCTCCTCTGGCGCCAATCAGCGCGATTTTTGCCATCCTTAATCCATACAAGTTCGATTCCGAGCTCTT
>CAWJDN010000267.1:0-3627 GCA_963840985.1 uncultured Acidobacteriaceae bacterium | reverse complement strand
TATGTTATGTTCCTATTGGTTCAGACTACGTATTGCAGAGGAGACTGGGCTCTCCATCAGCCTGGGCCGCGAGACGCTGGAGGCGGTTTGCAAGCAGTTGCATCACTGGACTGAAGTTCTGCCCAAGGCCGGTCTGACGATTGCCGTCAATCTGACACAGAGGCAGTTCTATCTTCCTGGTTTGATTGCGCGTGTAAAAAAGACGTTGGCGGCCAGCGGGGCCGATCCCACGCATCTCCTCCTGGAGGTCGAGGAGATCGCTTTGAGCGAGAATCCCGCTGCGGCCCTGGCCATTTTTGAGCAACTGCTGGGGTGCAATGTGCGCCTGGCGGTGAACAACTTCGGCTCCGGCCTCGCGCCCTTGAACCACTTGGTACAGCTGCCCATCGATGTACTCAAACTAGACCCCACGCTGACCCAGGCCGCCACCCAGACTGGCCGCCAGTTGGCCGTTCTGGAATCATTAATTCAATTAGGGTTAAAACTGGGCGTGCAGGTAGTGGCGCAAGGCATCGAGAGTCCGGAGCAGTTGGCTGCGCTCATCCGCCTGGGCTGCGAACTGGGCCAAGGTCCGCTGCTGTCGCCCGCATTACAGCCATCGCAGGCGCAACAGCTTGCCGAGCAGGGCTGTTGGAATCTTCCGTCACAGCCCTGACGGGTGGTCTTTGCCCGTTGGCGCAAAGAATATCTCTACATTGGCAAATAGATAAATCAGCTCAAAATTAGGTGATTTTGCCCGCTGCTTCTTTCGCCCAGTCAAAGCAAAAGCGCTGCCCTTCGGTGTAGGATGTTGCTCATGACGCCTTCCAAGTCTTCACCTCGAGCGACCACCAAGCGTCAGGCCGCCAAACCTGTCCGGAAAGCCTCGCGCAAAGAGTTGATCATCGTAACCGGAATCTCCGGCTCCGGCAAGGCCTCGGCGCTCAAGGCATTCGAGGATCTGGGCTTTCACGCCGTTGACAACCTGCCTCTGGAACTATTGCCGGATTTTGCCTCCCTGGTGGCTAAATCCGCCGATATTCAAAGTGCCGTAATCGTGGTGGATGTCCGCGAGGGACAGACTCTCGACCGTCTCCCGGAGATTCTCAAGGGCGTGAAAAAGCTGCTGAACACGCGCGTCGTCTTTCTGGACGCGCAGGACGCGGTGCTGGTGCGACGCTACTCCGAGACCCGGCGGCCACATCCCCTGGGTCGTCAAGAGACCGTTTCTCGCTCCATCGTCGAAGAGCGGCAACTACTGGATCCCATCCGCAACGTCGCTGACACCCTGATCGACACCTCGAACTACAACGTGCATGAGCTGCGCGCCAACATTCAGGACCGGTTTGGCCATGAAGAAGAGGAGACCAAGCGCCTGCTGGTCAGTTGTCTTAGTTTTGGATTCAAGAACGGCGTGCCGCTGGACGCGGATATGGTCTTCGATGTGCGCTTCCTGCCCAATCCTCACTTTGTGCCGGAGTTTCGCAAGCTGACCGGCCTGGACCCCAAAGTAGCCGCCTATGTGCGCGGATTTCCGCAGACCGTGGAGTTTCTTGACCGGGTAACGAAGCTCTTGCTTTACCTGCTGCCGCACTATATCGAGGAGGGTAAAAGCTACCTGACCGTAGCCTTCGGCTGCACCGGTGGCCAGCACCGCAGCGTGATGATGGTCGAGGAGATTACCGCAAGATTAACGCACGCCGGCTACCAGGTAAAGGCGCTCCACCGGGATACGCCGCGGTGACCGACAATCTCATTCTGATTACCCTGCTGGTCAAGCTGGGCGTAGCGGCCTCGATGGCCAGCGTACTGGCGCGGGTCACCACCTTCCGGCGTCTCTTCTTTGCCGAGCAGCGCCGTCCCGCTCAAACTCTGGCGCTGCTGGCGTTTTTCCTCGTGCCGCTGACGCTGGGAGTATGGATTCGCATTACGGTGCCCAACTTTCTGGCTGCCGACATCTCCTTTGAAACCGTCATTTTGCTGGGCCTGCTGTTGGGTCCGGAGTGGGCCATGCTGGGCGGGGCCGTACTCTCGGCGCCGGCCGTCTTCCACCACGAGTACCTGGCCCTGCCCTTCAATGCCGCGCTGGGACTGGCGGCGGGCCTGCTGGGCCGCTTTGTCGACAAGGAGGACATCTGGTCCTTCACGCCCTTTGTCGACCTGAGCCTTTACCGCTGGGTGCGCCGCAACCTGCGCCATCCGCGCGCCGACCGCCAGATTCTGATGCTTGTCCTTATCGCCGTCATGGAGATCATCCGGGACTGGATCGCGCACGCCTATCCGCACCGCCTCTTTGCGCTGCTCGCCAGCCAATGGTGGCTGCAGGCGCTGGTCTGGCTCAGTGCGCCCATTGTGGTGGGCATTGCGCTCAAGGTGTGGAATGCGCTACGCATTGAGATGAAACTGGAAGAGCAGAAGCGTCTGCTGCTCGAAGCCCGTCTCGACGCCCTGCAACGCCAGATCAACCCGCATTTTCTCTTTAACACGCTGAACTCCATCGCCTCTCTGGTGCGCTTGAAGCCGGAACTGGCTCGGGAGATGATCGTCAAGCTGGGTAACATTCTGCGCGCCCTGCTCAAAGAGCACGACAGCTATGTGCCGCTGAGCGAGGAGCTAAGGTTTACCGATGATTACCTGGACATTGAAGTCGTTCGCTACGGCGCCGACAAGCTGCGAGTGGAAAAGGAGATTGACCCGCGGACGCTGGCTGTTCTGGTCCCCAGCATTCTCTTGCAGCCCTTGATCGAAAACAGCATCAAGCACGGCCTGGAACCGCGCATCCACGGCGGCACGGTCACCTTGCGCAGCCGTCTGGAAGGCGACCGTGTACGCATCGAGGTGGCCGACGATGGCGTGGGCATGGTTGACCGGCCAGCCTCGGCGCTGAACCGCAGCGGTGGAGGCATCGGCATGAAAAACGTGCAGGAGCGACTCGATGTGCTCTACGGCAACCAGGCCAGCTTCAATGTGGTCAGCAATCCCGGCCGCGGCACGTTGGTCTCGATTGAGATTCCGGCGAATCTGCCTTAGACGGCGTAGACTCTGTGCGGTCACTTAATAGCGTCTATCACGTGTTTAAGAATTTTATGGCTTCCAATGTGGGTATATTCCCATCTATACATTAGTTGATCTAAGTAAATGGAGGTCCCCATGAATAATCCAGCAAGCGCCACCCCAACGGCTGTGTCTCTTGACGAAATAGGCCAAATCGCCATCACTGTTGATGATCTGGCGCGATCCAGAAATTTCTACCAGAACATATTGGGCATGAAGTTTCTCTTTGACGCGGGCAGTTTTTCCTTCCTTAAGTGTGGGAAGATTCGCATCATGCTTGCAACGCCGGAGGAGCCGACGCCGCGCGGCGGAACGATCCTGTACTTCATTGTGCATGATATTCAAGCAGTCTATGCCGCATTACGGGAGCAGGGCGTTGTATTTCTTCAGACGCCACACCTGGTCGCACGGATGCCCGATCATGATCTTTGGATGGCATTTTTGACCGATCCGGATGATAACAAGATCGGATTGATGTGTGAGATGCCCAAGGCTGCCGCGTAGTAGAAGCATTAACCTGAAGCGTCTGGCCTGCTAATCGGCAGCGGTTGTCTTTAGAGTCCTGAAATGTATTGCACCACGCGGCATTCTCAA
>CAWJDN010000266.1:0-3424 GCA_963840985.1 uncultured Acidobacteriaceae bacterium | reverse complement strand
GCCTGCTGGTCACCGCGCTACTCTATCGCAACCTCAGCTCCATTACTCGCCTCGCCTGGGTGCTATTCGCCGGAGTTCTCGCAGCCATCGCCGGGGTCATCGTCTCCGGCTTTGCACCTGTTGTGACGGGAAGCGGCTGGCAGATGCCCGCCTCACCCGCGCTCTCGATTCCGGCCGCGCTCGGCGGCCTGGCGCAGGCCACGCTGCTGACGACTTATTGCTATTGGGGTTACTACAACATCTGCTTCCTCGGCGCCGAGGTGCGACGGCCAGAGCGGACGATTCCACGCGCCATTCTCTTGTCGGTCCTTTTCGTCGCAGCATTTTACGTTGCCATGAACATGGCCGCGCTTCCCTCCATGCGCGACGCTGCATCGCACGTATCCGCCGGCGCTGCTGTCCGCCTGCAACTGGTAGCCGACATCGCCAAATCCGCCTTTGGCAGCTTGGCCGGCCGCCTGATGGCCGCGCTTATTATCTGGACGGCTTTTGCATCGGTCTTCTCGCTGCTGCTCGGCTACTCCCGCGTGCCTTACGCCGCCGCGCGCGACGGCAACTACTTCCGCTCTCTCGCCGCACTCCATCCGCACTACAACATTCCCCACCACTCGCTGGTCGCTCTCGGAGTGGTCGCCGCAAGCTTTTGCTTTTTCTCGCTGACGCAGGTCATCACCATGCTGGTCATCACCCGCATCCTGCTGCAATTTTTTCTGCAACACGTGGGAGTCATTTTGCTCCGTATCCAACGGCCTGAGCTAGAGCGGCCCTTCAAGATGCCGCTTTATCCGCTACCACCGCTGGTCGCCATCGCCGGATTCGTCTTCATGCTGGTCAATCGCAGCCACACCCTCGGAGGCCTGGCCATCGCCGCCACCATCGCAATTTCCGGCACATTGATCTACTTCATCCGAGCCCGCCTTCTAGGCCAATGGCCATTTGCGATGACAAAGTAGACCATGCCGCGATTGATCAATCGAATTTCAGCATTGTTTGCGCCACCGGGCGATAGCTCATGCGATGCAGCGGCGTCGGCCCGAGGCGTTGAAGAGCGTCCATGTGCTCCGGTGAGCCATAGCCCTTGTGCCGCGCCAGGCCGTAGCCGGGATACTGACCGTCCAGCTCAACAAGCAACCGGTCACGATAAACCTTGGCCAGTACGCTGGCCGCGGCGATGGAAAAGCTGGTCCCATCGCCCCGTATGACAGCCCTCTGCTCGCAATCCCAATCAATAGTGTCGCGGCCGTCGATAAGAAGAAAATCCGGGCTGAGCGCCAACTGCTCCACGGCGTGCCGCATGGCCAGTAGCGACGCCCGGCGAATATTGATGCGGTCGATGGTCTCGGCGTCCACTTCGGCAATGGCAAAGGCAACGGAGTTCAAACGAATCGCCGCGTCCAACTCGATGCGCTTTTTCTCCGAGAGTTTCTTGGAATCGGTCAGGCCTTGCAGGGTGCAGCCCTTGGGAAGAATGACTGCGGCGGCGACGACCGGCCCGAAGAGCGGCCCGCGCCCTGCCTCGTCCACTCCGGCAATGCGCAGCGCCCCGCTACCGCGTGCGGCCTCTTCCAGCGTCCATCCGCAAACCGGGGCTTTGGCCATGGTTTCAGTATAGAAAGATGCCCGGCAGCGCAGCGGGCTATTGCATAGCGCGACATGGCCCTGCCCAGCGCCTGCCCTGCTGGAGTAATCTGGTTGCTCAGGAGATGTTTGCCGAAGATGCTTAAGCTATATCGCTTTAACTTCGCCATTCTGGCCGTTTTTGCCCTTCCCACCGCGCTGCTCCGCGCCCAGCAGCCGGTACCCGTCACGCCCCAGGAAGACTATGTCCGCGCCCACTACACCAAATACGAGTTCCGCATACCGATGCGCGACGGCAAGCGGCTGTTTACGGCGGTCTATCTTCCCAAGGATGCCGCCGCAGGCCCCTACCCGTTCCTGATGGATCGAACTCCCTACAACGTCGGCCCCTACGGCGAAGACCAGTATCCCCGCCATCTGGGCCCATCCGAGGAGTTCGAAAAGAGCGGCTACATCTTTGTCTACCAGGATGTGCGCGGCCGCTGGATGAGCGAAGGCGATTATCAGGAGATGCGTCCGCACATTGACGACAAAAAGTCGCCCGCCGACGTGGACGACTCCACCGACACCTACGACACCATCGAGTTTCTGCTCAAGCATGTCCCCAACAACAACGGCAAAGTGGGCATCTGGGGAATTTCGTATCCCGGTTTCTATACGTCCGCGTCCATCATCGATTCGCACCCCGCTCTGGTGGCCGCCAGCCCACAGGCCCCCATGACCGATCTCTTCCTGGGCGATGATGACTCCTACCATGGCGGCGCGTTCATGCTCTCGGCCACCTTTGGCTTCTATGCGCCCTTCTTCCATCCACAAGACGGTCCGCAAACACCCAAGCCTACGATTCCCTTTAACTATGGCACCCCGGACAGTTACAAATTCTTTCTTCAGGCCGGCAATCTCGCCAATCTCGACAAGCTCTACCTGAAAGGCTCCAACTGGCTCTTCAACGACCAGGTCAAGCACTGGACCTATGACAGTTACTGGCAGGCCCGCGACCTATCGCGTCACATGAAGAATGTGCGCTGCGCGGTGCTTGTGGTGGGCGGCTGGTACGACGCCGAGGATTTGAGCGGACCCTTCAAGACCTTCTACGCCATCGGCAAGTTCAACCCAAAAACGCCAGCAACGCTGGTTGAAGGCCCCTGGGTGCATGGCGGCTGGTCGCGCAGCGACGGCTCCCATCTGGGCGATGTGCAGTTCAACTCCAAAACCGCCGAGTACTTCCGCCTCCATATCCAGTTTCCATTCTTCGAGCATTACTTGAAGGGAAAGGGTGAGGCGCAGCCCAAGGCCGTGGTCTTCGAGACCGGCACAAATGTTTGGCGCAGTTTTGATTCCTGGCCGCCTAAGACAGCCGCAGCTAAAACGTTTTACTTCCGTGCAGGCGGCAAGTTGAGCTTCGATCCGCCCACCGAGCAGAGCGGCGTGGACGAGTATGTGAGCGACCCGAATCATCCCGTGCCGTTTGTGGGTTACACCACCGACACCGTTCCGCAGCGCTACATGGTGGATGACCAGCGCTTTGCCAGCTACCGGCCTGACGTGCTGGTCTACCAGACCGAGCCACTGGAAGAAGACGTGACCATCGCCGGACCCATCTCGCCTAAACTGAAAATCGCCAGCTCCGGCACCGACTCGGATATCGACGTGAAGCTCATTGATGTATATCCGGAAGACTACCCCGACGCGGAAGATACCTCGCACGGCAGCAAGCGCATCCTAGACGCGCCGCCGCTGCACATGGGCGGCTACCAGCAACTGGTGCGCGGGGAACCGTTCCGAGCCAAGTTCCGTAATAGCTGGGAGAAACCGGAGCCGATGACGCCGGGCAAGCAAACCGAAA
>CAWJDN010000265.1:0-4511 GCA_963840985.1 uncultured Acidobacteriaceae bacterium | reverse complement strand
ACGAAACTGCCGACCGCTGTCTCATGCTAGGCACCGTGGAACCAGTTGAAATCCTGAAGTGCATCGGAGCGATCCTAGGCTACGTCATTGTGCTGATGTTGGTCCCCGGCATAATTGTGAGCGCCTGGTCGGGCATGTCCCTCTGGCAACGGCTTGCTCTGGCCGTGATTGGGCTCGTCATATGGCAGTTGCTGCGACCGCGCAGACATCTCCGCAATTGACACAAAACCTGAAACTCCAACGCCTGCGGTATACTTGAAGTACCACGATCCCGCATCTCAATCCTACCTGCTCTGGGGGATTCTTTTATGGCTCGCCGTCTTTTGATCGTTATTGCGTTTGTCGTCTCCATGGCAACAGTCACTAGCGCGCAAAACACCTCCCTGGCGTGGAAGCGTTTCCAGCACTTACAGCATGGAGTTGCCGTGAGCGGCTGGTTCTCCGAAAGCGGAAATTACTCCATTACGCAGCTTAGAGCCTATACAACACCGGCGGATATTGAGCACATCCATCAGCTCGGCTTCGATCATATCCGCATCCCTATCGATCCGGTCATCTTTCAATGCGACGGCAACTGGGATTCCTGCGAGCGAATTCAATTCCTGGACCAGGTGATTCAGAAGGCGCTTTCCGTCGATCTCGATGTCATTCTTGACTTTCATCCCAACCCGCAGTACACACATCAATTGATCACCAACGGACTGGCTGCAGACAAGTATCTCCGCCTATGGGCGCAGATCGCCGACCATTACGGCGCGATGGACCAGGATCGAATTGTCCTGGAAGTGATGAACGAGATCAGCGTGCCCGATCTCTACGCCTGGTCCGGCCTCCTCCAGCGCTCCATTGAGGTCATCCGCCACCATGCGCCCAACTCGACCATCCTGGTCCAGGGCGCCGGCTACTCTGACATCTGGGATATGGTCCGGCTACCCGCCCTTTCCGACCCCAACCTGATCTATGACTTCCACTATTACGAGCCACACATCTTTACTCACCAAGGCGCTACCTGGGGATCGGATTATTGGCTGGATGTGCGCAACCTGCCGTTCCCGCCAACGGAAAAAGGCAACCCTTTGCTCATGATTTGACCGACGAAGCTAAAGCCATGGCGGCAGGTTTTGCGATAGAAGGAGCAACCCCGGGACAAAGTAGCGCTATTAGGGGTATGTCAACCGCACTCAGGAATGGAGGAATTTCTGGCGAGGTAGATTACCTCGGAAGTCATATCGGGGGATACCATAATCTTCCGGGGGTTCCAGTCAACGTTCCGAATCCCCCTCCGCCAGGTGTGTATGAGGTTCCAAAATAATTGGAGACGATCATGAAATCTTTGATTGCAGTATTGCTGCTGTCCGTATTGACTGCTCAGGCACAAGATACAGACATTTCAAAAAAACTTGCTTTTGCTAGTCTAACCACTGTTCAAGAAGTGAGAACAGGCGGACTGCATGGTGTGTTCGCGCCCAATATCATTTTACGTTTCACCAAGCAAGGAACCTCATACAGTTTTCTTGCAATGACAGATGCCTATGGCACGGCATCTATACCGATTGAGGTAGGGGTATACTGCGCTGAAGCATACAGGCTTAATGGTAAGAGATTGAAGCTCACAAAATGGTCCAATCAACCTATTCATCGGTGTTTTACGGCTGTTGCTGGTGAAGATTTGGAATTTAGCTTGACAATAGACGCCGACGAAAAAGGTGTGAAAACACTGCCGAGCGGCTCCACGATGAACCATGAGGCAGGACATGCCGATCCGCCAAAGCCGCAGTGAGCCGCAATAGTGAGCAACCGCAAGAGCGAGATTGTGGGCGGAACGGCTACGGCGCCCATGCCGTCGTCCAGCACGGCGAGTTATACTGCGGCTACGAACCAGGTGGCCAGCGTGAACGGCGGCGCGGGCCTGGTCTATGACGCGGCGGGCGATGTGACGCAAGACCCACTCAACTCGTACCTCTACGACGCCGAGGGGCGGCTCTGCGCGGCCAAGACCGCCGGGCCGTCGTACACCGGCTATATCTACGATGCGTCGGGAATCCGCGTGGCCAAGGGGTCTCTGACCAGCTTCAGTTGCAACTTCGCGGCCAATGGCTTCACGCCCACGGCCAGCTACGTCCTCGGCCCCGGCGGCGAGCAGGTCACGGAGTACGCGGTCAGCGCCTGGAATCAAGCACATGGGTGCACACCAACGCCTTCTCCGGCGGCAAGATTCAAGCCACCTATGACGGCACAGACACCACCTTCTATCTAGGCGACTGGCTGGGCACGAAGCGCGTCGAGGTGGGAGCCAGTGGCTGCGCCACCGGCTACACCAGCCTTGCCTACGGCGACGGGCTGACCACTGTTGCACTGCCCGGCTTCACCGCCTGCGCCTCCGACGCCACCGAACACCACTACACCGGCAAAGAACGAGATAACGAATCCGGCAATGACTACTTCGGGGCCAGGTATTACGCAAGCAGCATGGGCAGGTTTATGAGTCCCGACTGGAGCGCGAAGGAAGAGCCGGTGCCGTACGCGAGATTGGATAACCCGCAGACGCTCAACTTGTACGCTTACTTGATGAATAATCCTTTGGCTGGTGTCGATGCGGATGGGCATTGTGCCGGTGGTGGTTGGTGCGAATTAGGCGGACAATCCGATATTGCCGCACGATGGGCCGCTCAACAGGCCGCAAATATAACTAAGCTATTCGTAAAGCCACCACCACCACCAACGCCAGCAGCGCCGAAGGCTCCTCCTATACTCATGGTCAACACAAGTATTAGCGGAAATACCACGAGTATGACTATCAGCACTCACGATAAAACAACTACACGAACCGTGGAATCGCTGACTAAAGCTACCAACGATTGGCTGAAGGATCATCCAGGTGCTGATGGTCCACTTGTTACAACCATTCGAGGTATACTAACCGACCCAGGTCATATAGGTCATTCGTATGGACCATTAGGAGCCACAATGGATACGGGGGATGAGCGTAGGCGATTATTTCATGCGGGAGGTGGAAAGGATTGGGAAGAGCCATACCAGGGATTGGTACCTACTCACGGATGTACCCGTTTGCATACTCAGGATGCAATAGAACTCAACAGAGATATAACCAAGTTTATGGATAATCATCCAGAAAGTGGCCATCCATTCTGGGTGAGGGAGTAGTTCATGTTATTACGATTATCCAACGTGTTTGCATTAACATGCGCAATGACATATGGAGTTGTGGCGTTATCACAGACATACACTGGCCCAAAAGCATTAGGTCCATATCAGATCGGCACGAGGCTTACGGTCAAAATGTTATTAGGACGCCTCGGAAAACCTGCGGCCAACGTAGGCAAGCGAGTTCTATGCTTCAAACTAGAGAATGGGGATTATTTATGGATTTCAAAAATGGCAGAAGAACGAAAGTTGGTGGGTAGCATATTATTGAGCGATTTTCCAAACTGCATTGCTAGCCCAGTTAATATCACTTCAGCAGTCATTAGGGATTGGAAGACCAAAGAGGGAATTGGCCTTGGCAGTAAGAAAGAAGATGTCCTTAAAACATATGGAAAACCATCAAGTGATGACAAGATAACGGGTAATAAATATCGATGGATTGTTGATGGGGATTATCAAAACGATCATTACACTATTAAACATCCGCCAGACCGAGGCGAAGAGGTATTGTATTATGATTCTCCTGATTCATTGTTCGTTGCTGCATTTGGGCTGCACAATGGAATCGTGACATGGATATATTTCTCAGAGGACGAGTAATTAAGGACTAAGATTAAACGTTTGTCGATTGACGGGTAACCCATCCCAACCTCAACCGCCTGCTGACCGGCACATCGTCGGCGGGCTACTATGCGGGCGCGCAGATGAGCTGGAGCTACGAACGGGGTCCCCGGCGACAGGTCTTCGTCGCTGGGGTGGTAAGATCCCTTCGGCAACCGCAAGAGCGAGATTGTGGGCAGCACGGTCACGGCTCCCATGCCGTCGTCCAGCACGGCGAGTTATACTGCGGCCAGCAACCAGGTGGCCAGCGTGAACGGCGGCGCGGGCCTGGTCTATGACGCGGCGGGCGATGTGACGCAAGACCTACTCAACTCGTACAAAACCAGCTAGAAGATAGCAGCTGCCCTTCAGTACCCCGCCTCCGGCAACTTCACCAGTCGCGCCTCCAGCAGCGCCTCGATGCTCTTCAGCGCCTCCAGCACCTTGTCGCTGACCGGTGCGTCCACCTGCACCACCGACAGCGCCCGCACCGGCTTGGCTCCAGCTCGCTCGCGGCCCAGCGCGAAGTTGGCAATGTTCACCTCGTGCTCGGCCAGGATGGTGCCAATCCGCCCGATCACGCCCTTCACGTCCAGGTTGCGGCAGACCAACAGGTTCCCTTCGAGCGGCGTCTCGATGTCGATGCCGTCAAATTCCAAAAGCCGCGGCTGCTCGCCGTGTATCACCGTTCCCGTAGCGCGGCTCACGCCCTTGGCCGTATGCAGCTCGATGGTCAACACCGTTCC
>CAWJDN010000264.1:0-34740 GCA_963840985.1 uncultured Acidobacteriaceae bacterium | reverse complement strand
TGGATGTTTTCTATTTGGTACAAGAATAATTTTCTGTTAGAACGAGGAAAAGTGAATTACAGCATTATAGCGAATGAAGAGGGACTCATTGTAGCAAAACTTGATACGATAGAAACGCGATTGGCTTGGAATGCAATCACAGATTTCCGCCAGAATGAAGTCATAACAATAATGTACCTGAGTCCCGACAACTGTTTCTATTTTCCTACAAATGCGATGTCTTTAGAACAGCGTACCGAACTCAACGACCTTGTCGCACACCACGTTAAGAAGAGGAAGCCATGATTACCAAGCGCATCATTGCCTGCCTCGACGTGCATGACGGACGCGTCGTCAAAGGCGTGCAGTTCGTCGATCTAATCGATGCAGGCGATCCGGCTACGCAGGCCGCGCGTCATGCCCAAGAGGGCGCGGACGAAATTGTCCTGCTCGACATTACCGCGACGCACGAGGGCCGCCAGACACTGCTCGACACCGTTCGCCGGACGGCGCGTGAGTTATTTGTCCCCTTTTGTGTCGGCGGCGGTATTCGCACCGCGGACGATGCGGCGCAGGTCTTCGAGGCAGGCGCGGATAAGGTCAGTGTGAACTCCGCCGCGCTCGCCGACCCAACATTGATTGACGCCATAGGCCGCAGCTTTGGCGCGCAGGCTGTCGTCGTCGCCATTGATGCGCGCCGCGACCCCGAAGCCGCCGACCCGGTGCGCGATGCGCAGGTCTTCGTGCAGGGTGGGCGCAAACTGACCGGCCGTTGCGCAGTCGAGTGGGCGCGTGAAGCCGAGTCTCGCGGCGCAGGCGAAATCCTGCTCACCTCGATGAACTGCGACGGCACGCGCACAGGCTTCGATTGCGAACTGACCGCCGCAGTGAGCGAGGCCGTCAATATTCCCGTCATCGCCTCGGGCGGCGCGGGAACCGTAGAACATTTTGTCGATGTCTTCGAGCGCGGCAAGGCCGATGCGGCGCTGGCGGCCAGCATCTTTCACTTCGGCGTTTCCAGCGCGCGCTCGTTGAAAGAAGAGCTCGCCAAAGCCGGCGTCTCCGTGAGGCTTCCATGCTGATTCCTTCCATCGATTTGCTGGGCGGGCGCATTGTTCAGCTTGTGCAGGGCGAAAAACTGCGCCTCGCCTTCGACGACTTTGAGTACTGGATTGAAAAGTTCTCCAAATTCCCGTTAGTCCAGCTGATTGATCTGGACGCGGCCATGCGCCAGGGTGATAATTCCGAATTGGTCGCGCAAATCGCCAAGCGGCTGCCAGTACAGGCAGGCGGCGGCATCCACACCATCGAGCGCGCGCAACAGGTTCTCGCCGCGGGAGCAAAGCGCGTCATCATCGGTTCTGCTCTTTTCTCTGCGGAGGGCGCAGTCAACGCCGAATTTGCCGCAGCGCTGGCCGACGCCGTTGGCGCGGGCCGCGTTGTCGCCGGCATCGACACCAAGAACGGCCGCATCGCCGTGAAGGGATGGAAGGCGCAGGTGGCGCTCACTCCCGACGAAGCGATTCCGCAACTTGAATCCCACGTCGCTGCATTTCTCTATACGCATGTGGACGGCGAAGGAATGATGCAAGGCTTTCCCATCGCCACAGCCGCGCGTCTGCGCAAGCTCACCCAGCGCCAGCTTATCGTTGCCGGCGGCATTCGCTCGCAGCAGGAGGTGGATACGCTGGACGCGATGGGCGTAGATGCGGTCGTTGGCATGGCCGTCTATACGGAATTGCTTACGGTCTGACTTTATTCCCTGTTGCAAAAGAAAAACGAGCCAAATCGCCGCGCGGAACATCCCATCTCATGTAATATGTTGCACAGAATCCCGTTCCGTCGGGAGACATTTACTATGCTGCGAGTCGGATACCCAGCCACGTTGGCCGCGGAATTGTTGAGCGATTTTCCCCAGGGAATCGAACTCATTCCTCTGCCCAACGATCTTGCCCACGACATCGACATCGATGTCTGGATTCCCGACCCTTATCCGACGCGCGCCATGAGCCTTTGGCCTCGGCTGCGCGGCGTGCGTCTGATTTTGTCACTGATGGCCGGCACGGAATGGATTCCTCCCTTGGCCGGGCCGCACGTCACCATCTGCAACGCACGTGGCGCGCACAACATCTCCACCGCAGAGTGGACTATCGGCGCCATTCTGGCCATGCTGAAGTACTTCCCGCTTTATCTCGACGTGCAACGCTCCGGAATATGGAAGCGTCGCTTTGAGGCCGACACGCAATATGCCCGCGTTACTGGCGATGCACGTCCGCATTATCCGCCCATCCTGTTGGAAGAACTTACCGGCAAGTCCGTATTGCTGGTGGGCTACGGAGCCATCGGCAAGGAGATCGAGCGCATGATAGCGCCCTTTCATGTGGAGCTCACGCGTATCGCCCGTTCCGCGCGCGTCAAGCCGCCGGTTCATGCGGTTAGCGAACTCGACAATCTCTTGCCGCACGCGGAGATCGTGATTCTGATTCTGCCTTCGACTGCTGAGTCGCACCATTTGATCGGCCGCCGCCAACTCGCTTTGATGCGGCAGGGCGCGCTGCTGGTCAACGCCGCGCGTGGTCCCATTGTGGATACAGACGCATTGGTCGATGCACTCAATGCCGGCCATACTCGCGCCGCTCTCGACGTCACTGATCCCGAGCCGCTGCCCGAAGGCCACCCACTGTGGAGTTGTCCCAACCTGCTGCTTACGCCCCACGCCGCCGGAGCTAGCCCGCAGTTCGCGCCGCGTTCGCTCAAGATAGCCGCCGATGAACTGCGCCGCTACATCAACGGCGAGCCGCTGCAAAACGTGGTTCAAGCCGCAATCTGAGTCGCCGCCGCCCTCCGCCAATCGCGTAAGCCCATCACAGCCAGTACAACGAAGGTCGCATAGAGCAAGGCTGTTAATTGCAGGTTCTTATAAAGAAATTCGCCCACATAAACTACGTCCACCACAATCCACAGCCACCAGTTGGCGATATGCTTGCGCGCTTGCCACCAGCCGCCCAGCACGCTATAACTCGCAAGCAGCGCATCCACGAAAGGCAGCGCTGCGTGGTAGTGCTTCATCCATGCGCCCAGCACGATGCCTCCCAATGCTCCAGCGGCTACGCCCATCAGCAATTCTGGCAGAGGTAGACGAACCACGCGCACCTCGCCCTCCTCGCGCGCGCTCTTCGCCCAATGCCACCATCCATAGAACGACAGCGGCAGGCCGCCAACAAGCAACAGCGCAAAGGAGAAAAGCTGTACATTATAGGAAATTGCAAGATAAGCAAGATCGGAAATAATCCCAATCGGCCAGCATACAATCTTTCGCTTGGTCGTAAGCCAAATGCTTAGAATGGCCGTTACGGCGCCGATGATCTCCAACCAGTGATTGAGGATGTAGTTATCCATTGTAGCCAGGTTCATTACTTCCCAACTCTCTTCCGTGCTGCTACCCAACGTCGAATTGCATCCAGCAGCCGCTGTCCGCCCTTGCCACGGAACCAGTGCGCATGACCCACCAGATAATCCATTGAGGCAATCCGCGCCTTCGCCTTCGAATGCAGCACGCCCAGAAAATAGCCCGCTTCTGTCAGCGCAAACTCTGCGTGGCACAGTGCCGTCATCGGCGCCAGAGCCGCGGCCTCTTCTTCGGAAAGTGGCCGCACCTTCTCGTAGCCGTCGAGCAGCGCCTCAAGATGATCGATATGAACACGTACTCCTTCTCCCTGTGCAGGATCTTCGATCAGATCAAGCCACTCCACAATGTTGCGTTCGATTGTCTGAGCCAGATCGTGCACGGCGTTAGTTAGGTCGGCAAGCCCAAAGTCGATCACCACCACGGCCCGCGCCTCGTCGCTGGCATCGCTCCAGAGAAGATTCGACGCGTGCAGGTCGTTATGCGTCCACAACGGCCTCAGCGCAGGCAACAACGGTCTCAATTCCGCATGAAACGGCGCCAGTAATTCGAGCGCCTCGTCGCAGCCTTCGGGAGTAACCGCATCCCCGGCCAGCGCAGGCCGCTCCGCAAGGTAACGCTCCATCGCCGCACTCGGATTTTCTGACGCAAAGATCGTAAAGCCAGCCACCAAAGGTTGCGCCTTTCGTCGCGGTGCATCGAATCCCTGCGAGACTTGGTGCAGCCGCGCCAACGCCTCTCCTGCCGAGCGCGCGTGCCCCACCGAGCGAAATGGAGTCCACGAGAGCGCATCCTCATATAGGTCCACTCCCGCCGGAACTTCATGCACCTCGAAGGTCCATGCGCCGCTTTCAATTGCAGTCTCGCCAAAAGAAGCCGCAAGGACGCGCGGCACTGGCGCGCCATGCTCGCGAAGATACTGCATGAAGCGATGTTCCTCGAGCAATCCCTCGCGGTCACGGACTTCCCGGGAATGCCGCTTAATGAACACCTGTCCGCTCTTCGTCGCCACCACGCTCGCCGCGGAAAACGGCCGCGGACTCACCGATATAATCTCAATCGGCTCGCCGCATCCGGGAAACATCGAGAGCAGCTCACGCACCTCGCCCAGCATGAGCGGCGGCCAGTCAGGCTCAACCAGCCTTCCGTCCAATCCATGCGTCTTTGCCGTCGTGTTCATCACAGGTGCTTCCTTTGCTTCATCCGCATCCTAGAAAGTGTAGTGTACGGAAAATCGCACCGTCGGCGGCGCGCCCAGCCAAATGAATGTATCGCCAAGACTGGCGCCGGTGTCGCTCCAATAATGTTTGTCGGCGATGTTATTAGCGTAAAGCCGGAAGGTTACACGGCCCTGCTCGCCGCCCGGCGTATAGCGTGCGCCCAGATTGAATAGGTTGTAACTCGGCACGCTAACCGTATCGTCGCGCGTTGCTTCCTTGCGGCCCGTATAGCTCCAGCCGGGCATCACGTGCAGACCGCGCAGGCGCGGCAGTGTAAGATCGGCAAAAACGGTGGTGTGCAGGTGCGGCACGTTGATGACTTGTTTGTTGTTGTATGCTGGAGTGCTCGAATCGCTCGAAATTGCTCGTATGCCCGCCGCCGAGGCCGTCAGCCGCAGCCAGTTCGCGGCCTTGCCCTGCGCGTTCAGCTCGATGCCGTCGTGCGTCTCGCGTCCATCGGACTCGAAGCATTGATCGCCGGGATTTCCGGTGAGACAAAAGCTGTCAGAACCAGTGAGTGTTTTGGGATAGAAGAACGGCGCGCGCATATGAAAAAGCGCTGCCGTCAGCAAAATGCGCTGGCCCGGCTCATACTTTGCGCCGACCTCGGCCTGGCGAGTGAAAAACGGATCAAGAAACTGGTTTGCATTATCCACCCACCACGGCGCCTGTGGACCCAGCGAAAGCATCACTCCGTAGTTGCCGTAGAGCGTAAGGTTCTCCACCGGGTTGAAGGTGACTGCATACTGCGGCAGCCAGAGGAACTTGTCGGTGATGGTAGGCTGCGTGCCGGGACTGGTTGCGGTGAGGGAGTAGTTGTTGTCGCGCAGGTCGTCGAATCGGCCACCAGCGAGCAATTGAATGTGTCCCGGCAGATGAATACGATCCTGTAAAACGGCGGAGGATTGATGACTGTCTTCCCAAAGCGTGCGCGGGCCGGCGGATTCGAGTGGACTCTCCTGAGGAACGGGCGCGATCGGCTGGTAGATGTTCTCCGCGCCGATGTAGGTGTATACAGCACCATCCTGCACAGTGGAAGGTGCGTTCAACGGTGGCGCCCCCGGCTGTTGCACACTACGCAGAAAGAGCGTCCCGCCGCCGGTCACATCTTGCGTGATGGCTCCTGTCTTGATGTGGCCAGTGACCATGATTTCGGTCAGCGCGTCGATGCGCAGTTCTCCGGGGTTGCGGTAGTCGTAGATGCCATAATCGCCGCCGCTGTAGTTGATGCTGGGAACCGCGGGGCAGAAAAAGTATGCGGACGCGTCCGGCGCGCCGGGGCAGTTGGGAATATCGTAGAAACCATCGCTGGAATCGTAGGACATCGGCGTGCCATACGCATAAATCACGTTATCTTGTATGAGCGAATGGCTGTAACTCGCCGCGGCGAAGGCCTTCCACTGATGCGGCAATTCGTAATCGAAACGCGCGCCGGTATTGAAGGTGTCGTAAGTGTCGGGCAGGCCCCAGGGTTGGTCGCCCAACATCGTCGATCGGTAGATGCGGTTTATGTCCGGCACCGTCTCGCCGCCCAGCAACTGGTAACCGCTGCCATCGCGCTCCACCTTATGCTGGTACTCGAAGTCGCCCTTCAGAAGCGCCTTCGGAGTGATCTTCCAATCCGCCGCACCCGCGCCCATCGCCCGCCAGCCGTTGGTGTCGTTCATATAACTCATGATTCTTTCGCCGGTCAGATTCACGCGTGCGCCCACCTGCTTCCGGCTGCCGAAGAGCCGCCCAAGATCGATTGCGCCAAATGCCGTGCCGCGGTGATCGGTGGCCAGATCAACGGCCTTCACCATCGCTGGTCGCTTGGTTTCGTAATTAATCAGCCCGCCGGCCGAGGCCACGCCGCTCTCCACGCCAGCGATGCCCTTGAGAAACTCGACGCGCTCCTTGTTTTCCAGCGGCACATCCTGCTCGCCGGCGATGGTCATGCCGTTGATCTGGAGGCCAGTGGCCAGATCGATCGCGAAGCCGCGAATCTCGTAGACGCCATAGTAACCCACCGGAACGTAATCGTCGCCGATGGAGGCGTCGTTTTTCACTGCGTCGGAGAGCAGGCGCGCGCCCTGATCGTTGAGCAATTCGCGTGTGACGACCGTAGCCGAGAGCGGCATCTGCTCCAGCGGAACGCCATCCAGATTGCCCACCGTGACAGACTCGGGATGATACTCGTCCTGCGTTTCGCCATGCACTACCACCGTGGTAATCACGCGCGGAATCGGCTGTGCGGCAGGGGCGGGCTTGGGCGTCTCTGTCTTCGGAGCGGGAGTTACTGCCGGAGTAGTCGGGCTGACTGGCGCCGGAGTCTGCGCAATCATGAAAACGGGAAATGTCAAACAGCAGAAGAGCAGTCGGTACGTTAGCGAGGCGTAGCCCACGCCAGTCGCCAAACGCAGGCGAGGCACGAAGTTGTTGCGGATAACAATATTCGATCGATTGGTGGCCGAAATACTGCCGGCAGCTCTGAACATAAATTCCTCTTGTTTCCAACTTCATGAAACAAGAGAACTCAGCTGCAAATCGAGGAAGGGGGCCGTTCGGCTACGAAAGCTTCCCACGCCGGTATTATCCGGATCGGGTTCGAGGGTATTTCTCAGCCCCACTTCGTGGAGCACCCCTGTTTCATTAATCTGATTGAAACACCTCAGGCACGGTTTTGCAAGCCATGGAAACCAGGCATTGATTTCCACAGTCTTTGATCGGCCTATGCGCGGGTTTAAGATTATTGCGTAGTGTGCTACGGCAGTTTTTTTGTGCTATTTCCCTGTTGTGACTGCCGTCACATACGCCATTTTGGACCATGTTAGTCTGAAATACGGCCCACGGGGGTCTCAAAAATCATTATGCAATCCTTTCCCGCTGTCGATCCGATTCCCTTGCCTGCGCCGATATGGTTGTTGAAATTGCTGCATATCGTCACGCTGGCGCTGCACTTTGTCGCCGTGGAAATGCTGCTGGGCGGGCTGCTTCTGGCGCTTCTGCTCAGTCTCTTCCGCAGCTCTCCAGCATCCATGGTCACCGCCCGCGCCTTGGCCCGCCGGCTCACCGTGGTCATGACCTTCGTGATCAACCTCGCCGTACCGCCGCTCCTCTTTGCCCAAGTGCTCTATGGCCGCGCGCTTTATACCAGCAGCGTGCTCATCGGCCTCTACTGGATCGCGATCATCGGCCTCCTCATGCTGACCTACTGGCTGCTCTATCGCTTCACCGCGCGGCTTGAGGCTGGCAAATCTGCCTGGTGGGTCGGTCTGAGCGCGTGGCTGCTGGCCGGCTCCATCGCCCGCCTGCTCTCGACGAATATGACGCTGATGTTGCGCCCCGAGGTTTGGCGCAAGATGTACTCCGCCTCCGCCATGGGAGCGTATCTGCCCACCGGCGACCCCACCCTCACCCCGCGCTGGCTGCTCATGATTACCGGCGGCCTGTTCATCGGCGGATTGTGGCTCGTCTATCTGGCAGGCCGCTCAACATTCACAGCGGAGGAGAAGCAATTCCTCGCCGGGCTCGGCGGCAAAGTGGCCGCGGTCTTCGGCCTCGTCTATCTGGCCGCCGGAGTGTGGGCGTCCAGCGTGCAGCCGGCTGTAGTCAAGTCGATGCTGGTGACACCTCCGGCTGGCTATGAATTCTACAAGTACTTCGGATTTGCCGGTTATGGCTGGCTGGCTCTGGTGGTGGTTGCCGTGCTGCTCGCCGCTCGTCGCCGGATTCGCCAGAATCACAGCGCGCTGGATGAGCATCGCGGTCGTTCATCTCGCCGTGCTCATCGAGATCATGCTCGTCGTCTATCGCGACGGCATCCGCGACCTGACACTGCTGAGCAAGGGCTACAACGTCTGGGATCGCGCCGTCGAAACCAATTGGTGGGTCGTGGGCCTCTTCCTGGTCCTCTTTGTCGCCGGACTGGGCGTGATAGGCTGGCTCATCTCCGTAGTGGCGCGATCCAGAAAAGTGATGGAGGGCGCGGCATAACTCCCGCGAAGAAACCGCTATGAGTGAAAAGACCAACCTCCCCGCAAACATCGTCGAGGAATCCGCCGATAAGAATACCCGCCGCGCTTTTCTGGCCGCCGCCGGAGTGGCCGGCCTCGCGTATGTCGCGGCTATGGCCTATCCCATTTATCGCTACCTGGCCTCGCCCTCGGAGATGGCGCTCAGCGCCGCGGCCGTCACTGAGGTCACGCTCAAGGACGCGCAAAAGCTTCACGCCGGATCGGTGCTGATGTTCAAGTTCGGTCCCTCGCCAGCCATGCTCATCCACCATCTGGACGGCCGCTGGATTTCAATGACCGCCGTCTGCACCCATCTGGGTTGCACCGTGCAATATGAGCCTGAGGCCGACCGCATTCACTGCGCCTGCCACGGCGGTGTCTACAACGCCTACACCGGCGCCAACGTCAGCGGACCGCCGCCCAAACCTCTCAAACTCTTCAAGGTTGCCGTCAACGAGACCGGCGTGTTGGTCTCGCGCGCATAGTTATTCACAACGCAGTACGACTCAGTTGTTACACACAAAGGAGCAAGTGCATGGCAGTTCTTGATCTCTTCAGTCTCAAGGGTAAAAACGCGCTGGTTACCGGGTCAGGACAGGGTCTCGGTGCCGGCATGGCCATCGCCTTTGCGCAGGCTGGCGCAAATGTCACTCTGCATAGTTACGACAAAGTATTGGATGCGACCATTGAGGAAGTTACCAAGACCGGCGTCAAGTTCATCTGCCGCTCCGGCGATGTCTGCGACCGGAAGATCGCCCACATGCTCGTCGATGACACGGTGAAGGAGTTCGGCTCCATCGATATTCTCGTCAATAACGCCGGAACTATACGCCGCGCTCCCGCCGCCGAGCACTCCGAAGAGTTTTGGAACACGGTCATCAACACCAATCTCAACTCCGTATGGTTTATCAGCCAATACGCGGGCAGGCTTATGCTGGCTCAGGGTCACGGCAAAATCATCAACACTGCCTCTTTGCTCGCCTTTCAGGGCGGCATTCTGGTTCCCGGCTATGCAGCGGCCAAGGGAGCGGTTGCGCAACTAACCAAGGCGCTAGCCAATGAGTGGGCAGACAAGGGCGTCAACGTCAACGCCATCGCCCCCGGATACATGGCAACCGACAACACCGCTGCTTTGCGTGCCGACGCCGCGCGCTCCGCCGCCATCCTCGCCAGGATTCCCATGGGACGCTGGGGCCTGCCTTCAGATCTTGCCGGCGCCGCGGTCTTTCTTGCCTCGGACGCAAGCAACTATGTGAACGGCCACATTCTGGTCGTCGATGGCGGATGGCTCTGCCGCTAATACGGTTCCCCTGAAACCATGGAAAGAGATGAACCATGACTTCAAAAGCAATCTACGAATGGGTCGATGAGAGGCTGGGGTTATCCGAGCTGGCCGCCTTTGCGCGCCACAAAACCGTCCCCGTTCACTCCCAGTCTTTCTGGTACTACTGGGGCGGCATCTCGCTCTTCCTCTTCCTGGTGCAGTGCTTCACCGGCGTGCTGTTGCTGGTCTACTACCGCCCCGGCGCCGAAGCCTACGAATCCGTCCGCCAGATCACCTTCGTCATGCACTTCGGCTGGCTCATTCGTTCAGCGCACGCCTGGTCTGCCAGCCTGATGATCTTTTCCATTCTGGTGCACATGTTCTCGGTCTATTTCATGAAGGCCTACCGCAAGCCGCGCGAATTCGGCTGGCTCAGCGGCATGGCGTTGCTGGGCATCGCTTCGGTCTTCGGCTTCTCCGGCTATCTGCTGCCCATGGACGAGTTAAGTTACTTCGCCACCAAGGTCGGCTTGCAAATTCCCTCGGCGATTCCCTGGATCGGCGCGGGGCTGGCCAACATGCTGCGCGGCGGCCCCGACGTGAGTGAATTTACAGTCCAGCGATTCTTTGCTCTGCACGTAGTCGTGCTGCCGGCCATCTTTTTGCCCCTGCTCGGATTTCATCTCTGGCTAGTCCAGCGCCACGGCAACGCCTCGCCGCCATCCGTCGAATCCCTGCCGCCCTCCCAGCGCAAGACCATGCCTTTTTTCCCCAACTTCGTGCGCAAAGACCTGGCCATGTGGCTCATCTCGCTGAACATTCTGGCGCTGCTGGCCTCAGTCTTTCCCTGGTCGCTGGGCAAACCATTCGACCCGCTGGCGCCCGCACCCATGGGCATTCATCCCGAGTGGTATTTCATGAGTCCCTTTGAGATGCTCAAGCTGCTCGGCTTCGTCTTTTCCGGCAAGTACGCCGCGTTGGGCGAGATTGCCGGCATTCTGCTCTTTACGCTGGGCATTGTGCTCTGGCTGCTGATTCCCTTCTACGACAAGAGCAAGGAATCTGGACAGCGCGCCCGCGTAGCGCATTACTTCGGCCTGCTGGCGGTCTTCGCCCTGCTGGCCACCACCATCATCGGCTATTGGACGATTCGATAATGCAGTGAATGAGTGAATACTGGAGTCTTCAATGAACTATCCGTTTTGGGAAATTCCATATCTCGGCTCGGGCTGGGTGATCGGCATCATCGCCATCTTCCACGTCATGATCTCGCAATTCGCCGTGGGCGGCGGCCTCTATCTGCCCATGGCTGAGCGCAAAGCCATGCAGATGCCGGAAGGCCAACTCCGCACCGACTGGCTCAACCAGCTAGCCAGCCATTCCAAATTTTTCTTGATCCTCACCGCCGTCTTCGGCACCGTCAGCGGCGTCGGCATCTGGTTCGCCATCGGCCTCACCCATCCCGAGGCCACCAGCACGCTGATTCATAACTTCGTCTTCGGCTGGGCCATGGAGTGGGTCTTTTTCATCGTCGAGCTCACCACCATCGCCGTCTATTACTCCACCTGGGACCGCATCGATCCCAAGCTGCATCTCGCCGTGGGCTGGTGCTACGCCGGCGCGTCGGCCTTCACCCTCATCATCATCAACGGCATTCTCACATTCATGCTCACGCCCGGCGAAACCTGGCTCAAAGTCGCCGGAACCGGCCATGAGGCCAGCAAGTTCTGGTACGCCTTCTTCAATCCCACTTACTGGCCCAGCCTCTTCTTGCGCGCCTGTGTCTGCTGCGCGCTGGCCGGCATCTGGGCGCTCATCACTGCCAGCCGCATCGACGGTGAAAAGCACCCCGCCCTCAAAACCACCATGGTCCAGTGGAGCGTCAAATGGCTGGTGCCCTCCTTCGTCGCCACGCCCTTCATCCTCATCTGGTATCTCTGGATGGTTCCCGCATCGCAACAGGCATTGCTCACCCTGGGCATCGACACCATCGGCTCCGGAACCTTCTCCATCATCACGCGAATCGCCCTGCTGATCATCGTCACCTCAGCCACCATCGTCGGCGTCGCCTACTTCCTCGCTTATCGCAATCCCATCGACTTCAATCTCTCCCATGCCATGGCCATACTGCTTCTGGCGCTCATTGCCACCGGCTCCGGCGAATACGCCCGCGAGATGCTGCGCAAGCCCTACGTCATCGGCAACTGGATGTACTCCAACGGCGTTCGCGTTCCTTACGTCAACCGCATCAATCAGGAAGGCTATCTGACCCACTCCATCTGGCTCGCGAATGACTCGAGTTCGAGCTACTCCCGCGGCGAAGCCATCTTCCGCGGTGAGTGCGGCTCTTGCCACACCCTCGGCGGCTACCGCCCTCTGAAGTCCTTGCTCGCCGGACGCGACCGCGCCAATATTGCCAGCTTCATCACCATGCTCCACGACTACAAACCCGACTCGCCCTATCGCCGCTTCATGCCGCCCATGGTAGGCACCAAACAGGACATCGACGGCCTGACCGACTTCCTCAACGCGCAGGTCAACCCGCCACAAAAACCGATTCAGACGGCGCAGAAGTAGGAAGTTCAGTCAGGACGTTACCGCGTTTGAGCCTCGATGTCGCGTGCAAAGCCGGAGAGAATCGACAGGGTGTAGAACAACAGTGCGATCCCGAGAATCGTCCAGCAGATGTGGAGAAGCTGAATCTGACTCGTGACGCCGGGAACGTAACCAAAGATTGCAATCTCCAGCGCAGCCAGGAATAGAACAGTAGCTGTAGTCAGGGTCCACGGCCACAGGCAGCCCAGTGCCGTCCGCGCCGGCGGCGGAATGATCCGGCGCCAGAATGTGAGTGGCGACCGGATGCGTGTGGCCAATCCCCAAACGATTGTGAAGAGAACAACCTGCGCGATACCTCCACCTGTTAAAAATGAAGCGATGCCGAGCAAAAGAAAGACCGCCGGACCGTGTTTCATATGGATAAAACGCAGCGCCCAGAAAATCATCAGCACGCCCAGTAATGTGGCGATGATTCCGGTCACAAGAAAGTTGGGGATCAGCGTGAACGCGCCTTCGCCACCCTGCTTCCACACGGTCCAGCGATAGCCGGCTCCGAGGGCATTCACGATCAGGCCTGGAGTTGGCCTGTATCCTTGCACAGTTTCCAGCAAGCCGTGGTCAATGGAGCCGATGCCGACGAGAACGCCAAGTGTGGAAACGACGGTGCGTGTTGCGGTGTTACCAATCCGCGGTGTCAAAGAGTCTTGCCTGTCTTCCATCATTTCGATTTCGCCTCCGTGCGGGCCATTCTTCGTTGCGCCCCTATCCTATACGTAGTTCGCAGCAGGCGAGTTCTTAATAGGCACTCCCGAGCCAGCTTTACTGGTGCCCCGGAACCCGATATTGGGACCTCGGATACCACCATCACTTCTTCTGCGCTTCAGCAGTTATTCTTACTACCTGCTCGGCCGCAAACTCCACCAGCTTGGTGCAAAGATTCTGGTGCAACCCACGCTTTTTGTAAGAGCTACGTCCCGCTTCGGTATCGAGCTCGCAACCTGTCAATTCACGGCAGAGGATCGAGCCATGCTCCTTGCGGAAGGTCTCTGTCAGTTGTCGCGCCTGTGCGTAGAGCGCATCGCGGCCAGCGACGGGATCGGCGGCCATGGCTTCTCCACAGGCCTCTCCAAGCGTAAGCAACGCCCCCATAAGCGCTCCGCATACCTCTCCCTGCCGCGCAATGCCGCCGCCAAAGGGCGCGGCCAGCGCCAGCCGCTGAGGCTCACTCAGGCCATCACCGCTGGCGCTGCCGGCATAAACCGATTGGGCGCAATTGTAGTTCCGCGAAAAAAGCTCCACGGCGCGTTGACTCTCTTTGTTGCTCACAAGCGGCCTCCCGGGGCTGATTTACCCTCTCCTTAGTATATTCAGCTCTTCACGCCGCGCTCCAGTTCATGCGATCCTGAAGAGGCTATGAAAATCATCCTCGGCATACTCGCCGTCCTCATCATCGTTGCCTCGCTATTTGCCGACTACAAATGGCGCCAATGGATGGCCGCCCGCCGACGTGACCGCAAATAACCCCGCAACTTTCCCGGATTTTTCCCGTTACAATAACCAGTAGGGAGCCGTCCAACTGCTATGACTCTTTCTTACGTCCTTGCCCATCGCCTTTCCGTTCGCATCAAGCGAACCAGCCTTTTGCTCAGCCTTGCCGCGGCCGTGCTCTTTGCCGCCACTGCCGGTGCCCAAGCCCAGTTTGGCGCGCCGCCGTCGTCTGGGACGCAGGTACATGACCCTGCCGCCCTCAAGCCGCCCGCCGGAGCCCGCGTGGCCCTGGTCGAGTTTGAAGACATGGAGTGCCCGGATTGCGGCCGCGCCAACCCCTTGCTCAAGGAGGCCGCGGCCAAGTACAAGATTCCCTGGGTACGTTATGATTTCCCGCTGCCCATGCATGCCTGGAGCTTCAACGCCGCCGTCAACGCCCGTTGGTTCGACACCCATAGCAAGGCCCTGGGCGACGAGTACCGCGACCTGGTCTTCTCCAGCCAATCCTCCATCGTCAGCCCCAATATCCTGCGCCAGTTCACTGAGAAATTTGCCGCCAGCCACGGCCTCGCCCTGCCCTTCGCCATCGACCCGCAGGGTAAGCTGACCGAGCTGGTCAAGGCCGATTACGCCCTCGGACAGCGCATCGGCATCGAGCACACTCCCACCATCTGGGTGGTCACCGCCCACTCCAAGGGAGCGCCCTTCGTCGAGGTCGTCGACCGCAGCAAGCTCTACCAGCTCATCGACCAGGCCTTCGCAGACACCGGCTCTGCCAAACCTGCTTCCGCCAAACCCGCCTCCACCAAGCCGCCGGTGAAGAAGCCTGCCACGACACCGGCAAAGAAACCCGTCGCTCCGGCAAAGACGCCCGCCAGCAATTGACAGCCGCAACGCTCTGAAGCACAAACGGCGCATCCCGCTCTGAGATGCGCCGCTTCTCTCTATAAGCTATCTAATAAACCGATTTTGAAAAGGCTAGGCTTTACAGCTTGCGGAAAAAGCATATGGTGCAGTACGAAGCGTCAGGGCACGACTTTAGTCGTGCCGCCAAATGCCTCAAAAAAATCGGGCTTTAGCCCCTGAGGGACGTTTTGCACGGTCTGAATGCTATTTATGAGACGGCTTGTAGTCCCTATTCCCTAGTCCCTATTTCTCTATCTTCACCAGCTTCTCCGCCCCAACCACCCCCGGTGAAACCATCCGCGTCTGCGGCGCTCTCCAGTGGTCGATGTAGCTGATCCGGTGCACGCATCCAATCGTGCAATTCGGCGCGCAGCTCTTCGCCGTCAAAAACTCCCGCTTCACGTCCGCCGTGGTGTACCCGGCCAGCGGCACGCCCGGATACCCTCTCTGCTGCGAGCAATAATGCACCAGCCCGTCCTCGCAGATATACAGGTAGCGCGACCCCGCCCGGCAGCGCCAATCATTCGGCTGCCCCTGCACAATCGCCTCCTGAAACAAGTCGAAGCGCGAATAGTTGGTCTTCCTCCGATGCGTCATCTCGAAGTAGACCCGCGCCTCGTCCTCCTTCAGCGGCTTCAGTTGTCCGCTGCCGTCGTGGATAATCCCAATCGTCGATTCAAAGCCCAGCGCCAGCGCCCGCCGTCCAATCACCAGCGCGTCATTAGGATTCTTGAAGCCTCCGCCCACCACTGAATTGATGTTCACGTGAAACGTGGCATGCTCCGCCAGCATCACCAGCTTCTTGTCCAGCACCTTCAGGCTTTTTTTCGACACCTCATCCGGCTCCAGGTTGTCGATGGAAATCTGCATGTGGTCCAGCCCGGCCCGGTTCAGCCGCTCAATCCGCTCCACATTCAGCAGGTATCCGTTGGTAATCATTCCGGCAATCGCCCCCGTCCGCCGGATTCTCCGGATAATCTCGTCCAGCTCCGGATGCGTCAGCGGCTCTCCGCCACTGATGCCGATCATCGCCGTCCCCAGCCGTCCCAGGTGGTCGATCCGCCGGAACATTTCTTCGAGCGCCACCGGCTCGCTCACCTTGTCGTACTCGTTGCAGTAGCCACAACTCAGGTTGCAAAAACGCGCCGGCACAATCTGCGCCAGCACTGGATGCCCCGTATCCGCCAGCGCCCGCACCACCATCGCGTACTCGCGCGCCTTCCGCGTCGCCCTGATCCACAGCCCCCGCACCGTCTTTTTCCGCGCAATCGCCATCTAGTCTATTGAATCACACCGTACAGTTCCCAAGTGAAATGAACTCGTCATGCACGGTTGTCACGTATCGAGAATGGAATGAAACAGTCAAGGGGTAGCGAGTGGCCTAACGGAGTGATCCCTTCAGCAAGTTTGTTGGATACCGTCAGTACGAATTCCTCAGAACTCCTTCAAATCAATACAGTTGTTACAAATTGTCTTGACAACCGTTGGTGGTCTCTGGCGCAATAGTATTTCCACCCAAGGGTTCGGTTCGAATGCAGATTAATATGACCTAATCTTGCATTATGGGAATTTGGTGGGGCAGTTGCGTACACTGATGGAGGCCCATAACCTGCCGATATGGAGTTCAGGCTTGGCAACTTTTTCGAGTCACTGAGCTCTAATCCTTTAAGGCCTGCTGGAGGATCGTATGTTTGGACGGAGACGTGGTACCTGGTTCCATTTTGATGTGAAAGACCCGAGAGCCAAGATAATCATACTTGGCAGTAGTTGCATTTCCACATCTGCCGAATCTGCTGGACATTTTCAATCCGTGATTAGCTCGGGCCGGATTGCTGGTGTCAACGATCTGGTCAAAGAAGTACCCCAAACTCCTCAAGCTGGGCGTGAACTGGTTCGAGTGTAAGCCCAACGGAATAAACAGCATAGACACTATCCAGATATTCAGCACTCATTCCGCCGGGAAGGGGGGTTTGTGTGTAATGTTCGAGGACTTCCTTGATTTTGTAATGCTGAAATCCCTCGACGTATGCAATGGCTCTACCGGTTTCCGCATCGAATATTGGACCTCCGCTATTGCCAGGAACAAATAGAAAGTTCACTTCGAGGACCATCCTGTCCTTGAGCGGGTGCCCGTTACCGGAGTCGAGATCAGTCCTGTAATATGCCGTCGCGACACCCTTCGCTACGCGATAAACCATACCGCCCAGCGTGACGCTGCCGCTCGCGTCGGTCATTAGACGCGGAAGAGGGTATCCAGCAACCCCAATCTCCTGCCCGACGGGGATGTCGGCATAGCTAATTGGTAGGAAAGCCTGATCGGGCTTCGAGTCTGAAAGCAAGATAGCGAAGTCCTGGTCGGGATAAAGATGTATGTCCTTTCCGAGCCCTCCGTTAATTTCGTGTACGAAACCGTGCGTTCCATCCAAATTGTTTACAAGCCGGTAGAGGTCGCCGGTTTGATGTGGAGAAGCTAGGCCGTCGATAACATGCCAACAGGTCACAAATGCTCTGGAGCTTACAAAAAATCCCGATCCTAAAGGGGTTATTTGATATTTCCCGTCGGGCAGTGGCCTATACCGGTTGACAGAGAATACAGCATGCCGAATGTCGGAGACAACTTTTCGGAAGGGCCGCACCTTGCTGCTTAATCGCCCTCCTGGAACAAACTTCTTCACCATTTTGCTCCCTGATTTCTCACTCAAAATTGATTGAGGCGCCAGCGATCATCAGTCTAACAGCACCTTAGAGCCTGAAACCACTGGACCCAAGCTGCCCTAATCTTAGTGCAGACGTTGGTGGAAAGTGGCTGTGAAACTATATGAGTATATGTGGAAAACTGGGCGATGCATCATGTACCGCATTTGGTACAGAGAATTCCCCTATCTCCCCGCCCCAATCCGCCCTTCCGCCTCCATCAGGTTGCTCAAAATATCGTTGATGCGAGTCAGGTGCCCTTGCCTTTGGAACGCAGCAAGGGCGCCAACCGGAATCCGGCGGCGCCCTTTGTGCTGCTTCTCTCTCAAATCCTCACACGCGGCCGTCGAAGCCCAGCGCCTTCAACTCTTCCATCTGCTTCTTCAACTGATCCATCTGTTTCCGTAGCTCATCCATCTGCTTGGGGTCAAGCTTGAAATCTTCCGGCTTGAAGTTCTTGCGCAGTTCTTCTATCTGTTGCTTCAGTTGCTCCATCTGCTTCTGATCGAGCTTGAAATTCTCCAGCTTGAGGTTTTCGCGCAGCTTTTCGGCCTGCTTGCGCATCTCCTCGGCCTGCTGCGAGCTGATCTTCGAGCTTAGCTCTTTGGCTTGATCCTTCAACACCTGAGCCTGCTCGCTCATCGCCTGCGCCTGATCCGCCGCTTTCTGAGCAAGCTCCGGATCAATCTCCGCGACCACCATTCCATCGCCGCCCGGGAAAATCTCCTCCAGCTCCAGCATGCCGTGGCGCTTTGAATCCACTTGCAGGGTCAGCGTCTGCTGCTTCTTGTCGCGCAAAATCGTCACCTGCACCGGCTTGCCCTGGTTCGTGTGTAGCGCGCGCTCCCAGTCCGTCATCGTGGCGATAGCGTCCGGCCCAACCTTGAGAATCACATCGAAGGCCTTCAGCCCCGCCGTGTCGGCTTCGCTCTTGTGCGCCACCTGCCTGACCAACACACCGCCGCTCACTCCCAGGTACTCGGCCATCTGCGAGGTCAGCGGCTCCACCAGCGCGCCTACGTTCAGGCTGCTGCCAAAGAACGGCATATGAAAGCCGCCCGGCAGCGGCGAGTCGCCCTCGGCCATGAAACCCATCTCCGGCCCCGGCGCAAAAAAGTCGCCGCCCGTGCCAATGTTGTTCCAGACCTCGTGCTCCATCACCTTGCGGTTAGCCAGCTCCACGGCCAGCGTCTGCACGTTACCGTCGCGGCTGATTTCCAGGCTCACTTTGCGGCCCGCGGGAATCTCCCGCAGCATCCGCCGCAACTGCTCCGCGCCCTCCACGGTCTGACCGTTCAGTTGCAGCACGACGTCGTTGACCTTCAACCCAATCTTCCCCGCCGGAGCGTCATGATCGATCAGCGTGATCACCGCCCCGCGAACTTCCTTCAGCTTGAGCGCCTGCGCCTTTTCCTGGTCCACGTCCGCCAGATCCACGCCCAGGTAGCCCTGCGAACTGGCGTGCAGCAGCTTACTGGGCTCCTGGAGCAGCCCGGCAATCCCCCGCCCCTGCGCCGCTGCTCCCGGCTGCGCCATCGCGGCCCACGCTCCCAGCAGCAGAATCACAAATCCAAAACTTCTGTACGGCCTCATAAAATGTTTCATCGCTTCTTCTCCTGCAAATGCGCTAACTCCGGCCCCGCACTCTTCTGTGACGATGCGGTCGCCAAAAGGTCACGCTCCTATTGAATCTCCGGCACGCTGTTCAACACCTGTCGCGATACATTCCTGATCTGGGGATTGCTGTCGGAATTGGAAACCGAATACAACACCTGCCGCACGCTGGTATCGGCTTCCACCGGCGTCAGAATATTGATGGCCGCGGTGCGTATCCGCGGGTCGCCGTCGTTCATCAGCGCCTCCAACACCGCATCCCGCACCCGCACATCCTCGGCCACGTACGGCTCCAGCCCCTCCAGCGCCTTCTCGCGCACGCTCGCGTTCTTGTCGTAGCGCAGCGCCACCATCAGCGCATCGCGAATCCCCGCCGCCTTCTGGCATCCGTGCCCGGCCTTGCACTCGGCTGCCATCAACCCCACAGAGTCGTCGCGCACTCCTGTCGAAGTCGAGTTCTCGCTAGCTAGCATTAGCAACTGCCGAATCGCCGGATCGTCCAACGATCCCTCAATCCGCTGCGGCACCAGCTGGTTGTAGCGCACCTCAACTCGATGGCTGTTCGGCTCGCGCACAATGCTGGAAACGTTGGCAATCTCCGCCGGCGCAGTGCTCACGGCTGCCGGAGCCGGATGGCTCTGTGCCTGCATCGCCTGAACCGCCGCTGCATGCCTGGCGCGATTCATGGCCAGCTCGTTGCCGCCCAGCACTCCCGCGCCAACGCCAATCACCAGCAACAACCCAGCCGCCAACGGCGCAGCCTGTAAGTTGGCAAAATTATTCCTCATCCGCTGGCCCAGACGTTCATACCAGCGGCTCGGTGGCAGTGCATCCAGAGCCTCTTCCAATCTCATACGCGAGCGCGCCACCAGGTTCGCCTCTGGCTCCACTACCGGATGAACTCCGGCCAGCGCCTTCATCACCAGTAGTTGCTCTCGCTCCTTGCCGCATTCCGGGCAATCGGCCAGGTGCCGCTCCAGTTCCTGGGCCTGCTCGCCGGCCAGTTCCCCGTATGCCGCCGTCACAATCCGCTCATGTGCAATTTTGCATTTCATAATTACGTCCTTCCAGCCTCAAAAAGTGCCACAATTTTCATTTAAAACTCCGCCGTCCGCTCGGGATCTTTTACCGCAATCCCGCCAACTGTGTTCTCAGCTTCTTTGTCGCCCTGAAGAGCGTATTCTTGGCGGTTTCTTCCGTAGTGCTCAGCATCTCTCCGATCACGCGCAGTCGGAGCCCCTGGTAATGCTTCAGTTCAAAAACCATCCGTTCCCTCGGCGTCAGCTTTTCCAGCGCGCTTTGAATCCGCTCGCCCAGCACCTTGCGATCCAACTCCTTGCCCGGGTTAGAAAACGACCGGTCGTCCGACACCGAGGCCAGCAGGTCAATCTCTCCCCCGGAGTAATCCACAAGCACCGAGCGATCCTCGCGGCGAGTCTTGCGCCGCCGCAACTGATCCAGGCAGAGATTGGTCACAATCCGGTAAATCCACGTATAAAACGAGCACTCGAACCGGAAATTCCCCAAATATCTGAAGGCCTTCAAAAACGCCTCTTGATAAATATCCTCGGCGTCGTGCTCGCTTCCCGTCAGGTGCAGCGCCAGCCTCAGAACCTGCTGCTCATACTGCCGAACCAGAGAGTCAAAGGCCGCGCGCGATCCCGCCTGCGCCTCGCGGATCAGCTCCATCTCCGTCATGCGAGCCTGCATCCGCTCCTCGGCGCTCTTCTCTCCGTTCGTTGACTTGGTCGCTATCATGCCTGAGGAGGATTGTACCCTCCTGGCTGCCGGCCAAGCCAAACTCGCCGGACCCAAACCCGTCTGTCTAATATCCGAAGAAGTATGGTAGATCGCCGCATCCGTTGCCATCGAAGCTGCTCCGGGGGTGGAGAAATCTCCGCACTTCGATAGACGAAGATGGGCCGCATTGGTAAGCAGGTTAGTACTGGTAGGTCAGGGCTTTAGCCCTGACATATGAATGCGAACAATCAATGCGGGCTTTATTGAGGACTGCATAAGTAATGTCCACACAAACGCGCCGGAGGCGCAGAGTTGGTTAGCCCCGCGCTTCAGCGTGGGGAAAGGGATTCCACAAGTTCGTTACGGAGTCCCGTAGGGACGGCGCAAGGATATTGTTTATGCAGGAACCAATAGCCCCTGAGGTATGCTTTTCTTGGAATTCGCTCAGATTTAACACGGTTCGATACACTAGAAAGCGATGAACGACACCCTCTTTCCCGATCCCGCAGCCAATGCCCCCGGCAGGGCTTTCATCGCCCACTGCGACGGCGGTTCCCGAGGCAATCCCGGCCCCTCCGGCTACGGTGCTGTCATCGAGGACGCCAACGGCCGCGTCGTGGCCGAACTGAGTGAGTACCTCGGCATCCAGACCAACAACTTCGCCGAGTACTCCGGCCTTTTGGCAGTCTTGCGCTGGGCCGTCGAGAACAAAGCGAAGCGCCTGCGCGTGGTCTCCGACTCCGAGTTGATGGTCAAGCAGATGCAGGTTTTGTATAAGGTGAGGAGTCCCATCCTCCGCCCCTTGTGGGAAGAGGCCCGCCGCCTTTCGCGCCAAATCGAGCACTTCGATATGCGTCACACTCTCCGCGGCGGCAACAAGCAAGCCGACCGCCTGGCCAACGAAGCCATGGACAAAGGCATGGGCAGAATGGCGTAGTCCACGACATGGGACATGGGAAGAATGGCGTAGTCCATCGTTAGAGGGTGTATCGCTATGCGCCGTAGGCGCAATGGTTATTAGCCCCGCGCTTCAGCGTGGGGTGGGGTTAACATATTAAACAAACCATCCGGAGTCCCGTAGGGACGGCGCTCATGCCGGGTGTCCTCGATGTAATCTTCGTCAAAATCATCCGCGAGTAAGCGGCGAGATAATTCCACCTTCGGGTAGTTGCGCAGTATCGGGTCGCCGACCAAACCAAGACGGCCTATTTATCAGCTAGTTAGGAGTACGGACTATAATCCGGGTTTCTGTTGACGTTCCGCGCTACTTGTTCCGTAACCGTGAAATTGCAGACAGGGCAAAATCGCATTCTTCCACCAACTCGCTGGTCCCTAGGTCCCATGTTTACAACTTTCGATGGAAGGGATTGATAGCATTTCGGGCACAGTGGTTCATTCGGTTTGCCTTTGAAATAGAAGTATCCGAACGCTGCATCAGGCCCAATGATCTCATCCCTCTGCGCAAGCTGCGCTTTTAGACTGCGCACTTCCTCATCAAGTTCTAGCACGCGCGCCTTCACATCAAGAACCGAATCGTATAGTTCACTCACTGCGCCTTTCAATTCGCTGTTCGACGTTGATTTCGCTAAATCAACGGCATTCTTCGCGGACGCCGCAAGGCCGCTCACGATCTGCATGGTTGTTAATGCTGCCTGTGGAATGATCGACATCTGAATGTCCTTTCACTTCAAGATTCAAGCCCCATTGATTTTGCAATCACTTTCGCGGCGATCTCGGTTCCAATATCTTTCGCAACGTCAAGAGCACTTTTGCCAACTTTGGAAAGGACTTCCATCGCTTTGCCGCCATTATGTTTCTTGGCATGTTCTTCAGCCTCAGAGAGCACCGCAAGTTGCTGATAGTCAGAACTCGATGATGCACTTTGCTGAAGGTGCTTTCTCAATTGCTCAAGTTCGCCAATCAATACGTTAAAATCAACTTCGCTCTGAATTGATGCCCATTGTTGTTGAACATTGATCGTTCCCACTGAATGCGGCCCGATTGCTCCCGCTATTCCGTAGTTGTTGAATTGATCGCCCTGAATGATAGTGGATTGACTCGGCTTCTGCGTTGCCCTCATCCTCATTTTTAGTTCGCGAAGTCGGTTCGTTCCTTCTCTCACTAGACGATTTGTAAGTTGCGCACGTTCTCTAGCAAATGCACCTTGAACGGCTTGAACCTGATGCCCTTGAATTGCTGGTGGAAAGTGGACAGAGTCTGGTCCGGCAGTTAGCATTATGAACTCGTTAATCATGTCTTTTTCAAACGCCGGGGTGATTTCACACTCCCATATTGAAACTGCCTCAAGATACTTTTCTAGTGTCTTGCTCACACGACTTTCAATCGCGTGAAGTTGTGCATCTTTGTACGCAATCGGCATTGCGCCGCTGTTGTGGGTTTGAATTGCTTTACCTATAAGCGCGTTCTTATAATGCGCTTCCTCGTCTTTGAGCTTAAGCGCTACTTCAACCATCAATTCGCGCAGATGTTTTTTGAATTCTGCGTCAAGTGTCATTGGTTTCCCATCTCTGTTGACTTGCGACAACATAATACATCGCCCGGCAGCAGGTGGCCCGCTCATCAGCCCCGAAGTATCACGATGAGCCATGACAAGCTGTGCCCCGTTCATCACGGCTTTGTTATCGCGATGAGCGGGCGGATGGCCTCGGCCTCGCGGGTCTCCCAGCTGGTGTGGCTAGGCGGTGACTGCGCTATCTTGCTGGGGTGTAATTTGAATGGTTGCTCCCACCGCGTTGGCGTAACGCACCATGAAAGACAGACTAATCGGTTTGCTGCCACGTTCAATCTGAGCGATGTAGGGTTGGGAGACACGAAGCGTTTTTGCGAGATTTTGCTGCGTCAGATTTGCCATTTGGCGTGCGCGAACTAGCCCAAGCAGGGCCGCTTCTTCTTCGTATGCGGCCTTGAATTTTGGGTCTTTGGCTGAACGTTTCTCAGCGTATTGCTTGATCCATGTCATGTCTTCCTCCTTTTGTCTTCCCATCGTTTCTTCCGTCTTTTCGCGGTTTCCAGAATATGCTGGGGCGCCTTTTGTCCTTGCTTTTTGTAGACCACCAACATCACCAGCCGCTCAAAACCTGCCGAACAATCCGTTGCAAAAAATAACAATCGCCCTTGATAAGCAGGTTTGATGTGTCTCAGCCGATAAAGCCCATCGCCGTAATCATCTACCTGAGCAGGAGATGGATTTCCCAATCCGCATTGCTCATAATGACCCATGAGCGATGCGAGTTTTGCCGCGTCCTTCGGCGGCAGCTCGTCTAGTTCTCTTCGGATAGTGTCCTCATGAAAAGGGACAAATTCGCGAATCATATTATGATACTTATAACCTATCGGTTATAATCCTGTCAATTAAAATCGTCATCTTTTTGCATGGCGCCGGGTGCCCAAGCTCCCAATTTTGGGACCTGGAAATCAACGAACTCAATGGCGCGCAAGCGCCGTCCGCCTGGACGGCCAGTCCTTGCAGATAATTTCGCGGCTTCGTCGCATAATGAATTCCAGAGATTTTCTCCAATTGTCCCGGTCGTTTTTCGTCCGGAAGCGGCCAAGAGAGACCAAAACGTCACGTAACTCCTTATCTTGGAATATTTTGCAGGCAACTTCTTTGTTATGAGGATTTTACAGCGCAACCTCACCTGTAACCTCATGAAAACAAGGATTTTGCATCCAAAGTATGGGTGGGGGTAGGGCATCTGGAAATCTACGAACCCAAGGCGGGATGTGCAGTTGGCCGCACCGCAGGTGCCCTGCTCTTACGCTTTTCTGCCCAGATCATTGCGCCACGCATGTCCTCCGCTCGCAATCAAATGGTCACCACACTCCGGACCCCACGAACCCGCGGCATAGTTGGGAAATTTCTCCGGAGTCTTGGCCGCCCATGCCTCCAGAATCGGCGTATACAGCGCCCAGGTGGTCTCCACGCCGTCGCGATGCGCAAACAAGGTCTGGTCGCCCAGCATCGCATCCAGCAGCAGTCGCTCATAGCCGTTGGCGCTCGATTTGCCGAAGGCCGCCGCGTAGTCGAAATCCATAATCACCGGGCAAACGTCCATTTCCATCGTGGTCGGCACCTTAGCCCCAAAGCGCAGCGCAATCCCCTCATCCGGTTGAATGCGAATCGTCAACAGGTTCGGCTTGATCACCTGGCAGGCCTGGCTATGCGCCAGCCGGTCGAAGATCAGCAGCGGCGGCTGCTTGAACTGGATGTCGATCTCCGTCGCCCGCTTCTGCATCCGCTTGCCCGCACGCAGATAAAACGGAACACCCGCCCAGCGCCAGTTTTCCACCTCCAGTTTCACCGCGGCATAAGTCTCCGTGCCCGAATTCGGACTCACTCGTTCCTCGTCCCTGTAACTCACCACTGGATGCCCATCTATCTGCCCCGCTCCGTACTGGCCGCGCACCACGTTCAGAATCGGAATCGATGGAATCGCCCGCCACACCTTAAGTTTTTCCCGCCGCACGCTCTCCGCCTCAAAGCTCGACGGAGGCTCCAGCGCCACCAGAGCTAGTAACTCCATCACGTGATTCTGCACCACGTCGCGCAGCGCGCCCGCCTTTTCATAAAATGGCCCGCGCCCTTCAACGCCCAGCGTTTCAGCCACCGTAATTTGCACGTGGTCAACATAATTGCGATTCCAGATCGGCTCAAAGATTCCGTTGGCAAAGCGAAACACCAGAATATTCTGCACCGTCTCCTTGCCAAGGTAGTGGTCGATGCGGAAGACCTGCTCCTCGTGGAAGACCGCGTTGACCTGGCGGTTCAGCGCGCGCGCCGATTCCAGATCGTGGCCGAAGGGCTTTTCGATGACAATTGCCGCCGTGCCCTGCTCCGGCTGCGCCATTCCCTCCGCGCCAAGGTTCTCAATGATCGATGCAAAGTGCTCCGGCGCGGTCGCCAGATAGAAAAGCCTCCTGCCGCCGATACCTTTTTCTTGCGCGATGCGCTCTAACTCAGCCTTCAATCCTATATAGTCTCCAGGATGGTCGAAGCGTAGCGGGAGATAACTTATGCGGCATATAAAATCATCCAGCTTGGGAGCACTCGTCTCCTCGCCGCCAAATTCGACGATGCCTCCGCGCATATCTTCCGCAAATGTGTTGCCTAACGGCCGCCGCGCTACGCCTACTATGGCAAACTTCTCCGGCAACAAGCCCGCTCGTTCCAGATGAAAGAGCGCGGGCATCAGCTTGCGCCGGGTCAGGTCGCCAGAGGCGCCAAAGATTACCAGTATCCCCGCCTCGGGAATCCTCTCGCTGCCAGTGGAAACCTGAGATAGATCCTCAGGGCGCACGCTCATTTGCATTGTTGCCATTTTTAACTCCATCTAATTGGCTAAACGCCTGTGACAGTAAGCGCGGCTGACTCCGCTACAAAATCCCCATTCTCACCAGATTCCGCCGCAACGCCTCCGCGCCCTCAAACCGGATGGCCTTCATTCCGGCAGTGATCGCCCCGGCCACATTCTCCGCCCGGTCATCGATAAACAGAGTACGCTCTGCTGGTCGGCCCAGAATATCCAGCGCCCGCCTGTAGATCGCCGGCTCCGGCTTGCGCAATCCCATATAGCACGAACTCAACGCGACCTGGAATAGTTCGCGAAGCCCGAAGTGTGTGAAGCGGTACTCATTCGTCTCCCGCGCCTCGTTGTTCAATGCGCCCAGCAGACACTTATCTGATGCCGCAATCTCGTGAAGGATTCCCAGCGCCCCATCCGGCTGCGGCTTCGACTGGGTAAGCATGAAAGCGAAAAACTTGTCGCGTGAAAAGCCACGCGGTTTATAGAAGACGGTCGCGTCCAGGTAGGCTTGCAGTGAGATTGCATCCCGCTCCCACGCGTCGTAGTGCGCAAGATGCCTGGCCTCGAAGGCCGCAAGATCAAGTTGAAAGTGTTCTATGGCAGCGGCGCGTTCGCGCAGGTCCCAGCCATTGGTCAGCAGGACCCCGCCCACATCGAAGAGAATCACGTCGAAGGGGAACATCGGCGCCTCTCATCCGCGTTGGTATTTGGCCTCGATGGCCATCACCTTCTTGAACCGTCTTACAAACCGCTCTTCCGTGGCCATAAACTTTGCGGTGATAAAGCGATCCACTACCTCGAAGGCAAGCGCTGGACCGATGATGCGCGCGCCCAGCACGCAGACGTTCATGTCGTCATGCTCCACTCCCTGATGCGCGGAGTATGTGTCGTGGCACATTCCGGCGCGAATCCCCGGTATCTTATTTGCTGCCACGCAAACCCCCACGCCCGAGCCGCAGATCAGAATCCCGCGCGGAGCGTCGCCCCGCTTCAGCGCTTCTCCAACCTTCTCCGCAAAATCAGGATAGTCGTCGGGGTTGTCGGCATTATATGCTCCCAGGTCCACCACCTCGTGGCCAGCTTTGGAGAGATATGCGCGAACATCCTCTTTAAGTGAAAATCCCGCGTGATCGGATGCGATAACAAGTTTCACGACAATCCTTTCTTGTGGAGTTAGTTGGGTTACCTGAGTTAGTGTAGTTAGCACTCTCCGCGCATACTTCAACCGCTAACTTGCTGACCTGCTAACCGGCACTTAATGCCGCTAACATGCACGCAACTGCGGGCGACTAACCCCGCTAACTCCGCTACACCAGCTTCTGCGCTCGCGCCGCGATGTTATCGGCTCCAAATCCAAGCTCCGCCATGACCTTCTTACCCGGAGCAGAGGCCCCAAACCGATCGATCCCGATTACGTCGCCCTTTGAGCCCACATACTTCCACCAGCCCAGTGTCGAACCCGCCTCCACTGCCAGCTTCGGTACGCCTGCCGGCAGCACGCTGGCCTTGTACTCGGCCGTCTGCTCCTCGAAGATCTTCCAACTCGGGAAGCTCACCACTCGCGCTCGGATTCCCTTGCCGGCGAGCAGCTTGGCCGCCTCCAGGCACGGCCAAACCTCACTGCCCGCGCCGATCAGCACCACCTGCGGCTTCTCCGCCTCCTGCAGCACATACGCGCCTTTGCTCACCCCGGCATATGCGTTGTGCGTCACCGCATCGATCACCGGCAAATCCTGCCGCGTCAGCGCAAAGAAGCACGGCCCCTTGCGCTCCAAAGCCAGCCGCCACGCCGCCGCTGTCTCGTTGGCATCCGCCGGGCGAAAATCCGTCAGTCCCGGAACCGCGCGGAAGCTCATCAGTTGCTCGATCGGCTGATGTGTCGGCCCATCCTCGCCCAGCGCGACCGTGTCGTGGGTAAAAATAAAGAGCGCATGAACCTTCATCAGCGCCGCCAGCCGTATCGCCGGCTTCGCATAATCGGAAAAAATGAAGAAGGTCGATCCAAAGGGAATCAGTCCCCCGTGCGCCGCAATCCCGTTCACCGCCGCGCACATACCGAACTCGCGCACCCCGAAAAAGACGTTGCGCCCTGCCGGATCCTCGTGGAAGTTCGCCCCCGGCTTAAAGATCGTTTTCGTCGATGAAGTCAAATCCGCGGCCCCGCCAAAAATCTCCGGCACTTGTCCGGCAATTGCATTCAGAATCACGCCGCCCGCGTTGCGCGTGGCCACAGCCTTGTCCGTCGGGAAGCTGGGAATCGCCTTCTCCCATCCCGCCTTCAACACGCCCTTCCGGGTGCGCTCAAACTCCGCCGCCAACGCCGGAAACGCCGCCGCGTATCCGGTAAAGAGTTTCTTCCACGCAGCCTCAAAACCCGCACCGCGCTCCAAAGCCTTCCGCCAATTCTTGAGCGCCGCATCCGGCACCACAAAGCTCTGGTCCACTGGAAAATTGAAGAACTTCTTGGTCGCCGCCACAGCCTCCGCGCCCAACGGCTCGCCATGCGACTTGTTCGAGCCCGCCTTGGGGCTGCCGTAGCCGATCACCGTCCGCACCGCAATAATCGACGGCCTGGCGGTCTCCGCCTTCGCCGCCGCAATGGCCGCCTCAATCGCCGCAAGGTCGTTACCGTCCGCCACCCGCTGCACGTGCCAGTGGTAGGCCTCAAAGCGCTTCAGCGCATCCTCGGTGTAACTCAGGCTCGCCGGCCCATCCAGCGAAATCAAATTATCGTCATATAGAAAAATCAGCTTGCCCAGTCCCAGCGTTCCTGCCAGTGAGGCTGCCTCATGCGAGACGCCTTCCATCAGGTCGCCGTCGCCCAGCATCGCGTAGGTATGGTGGTCCACCACCGCAAAGCCTGGCCGGTTGTACACCGCCGCCAGATGCTTCTCCGCTATGGCCATGCCCACAGCCATCGCGATTCCCTGTCCCAACGGCCCGGTTGTCACCTCAACGCCGTCCGTATCGCCGCGCTCCGGGTGACCCGGCGTCCGCGAGCCCCATTGACGGAAGCTCTTCAGGTCCTCCAGCGTCACATCGTAGCCGGACAGAAACAGCGTCCCGTAGAGCAACGCCGAGGCGTGCCCATTCGACAGCACAAAGCGATCCCGGTCCGCCCATTTGGAGTTCGCCGGATTGTGCTTCATCAGCTTGTGGAACAGCAGATAGGCCATGGGCGCGCAGCCCAGCGGAGCGCCGGGGTGGCCGCTATTGGCCTTCTCTACTGCGTCCACGGCCAGCAGCCGCAGGGTATTAATGCTTAGTTGGTCTAGGGTGGGTTCCGCAAGATTGGATGGCATGTTTTGTCCTTATATAGAATCATAAATGTTCAGACCCGGCGGAGTGGGAATCCCCAACTTTTCCGCACCCAACCGCCACCCTCCGAGCATCCATTTAGTACGACATGTACGAAGGAGATTTCCCCAATGGCATACGAACTCGCTCCGCTTCCTTATGACTACGCCGCACTTGAGCCCTTCATCGACGCCGAGACCATGAAGATCCACCACGACAAGCATCACCAGGCCTACGTCAACAACCTGAACGCCGCCCTCGCCAACCACCCCGATCTGGCCGCTAAATCCGTGGACGACCTCATCCGCGATCTGGCAAAGGTGCCCGAGGATATTCGCACTGCCGTCCGAAACAACGGCGGCGGCCACGCCAACCACACAGCCTTCTGGCCCCTCATGGGCAAGGTCGGCTCTGACGGCGTCGGCGGCGCGCCCACAGGCCCAATCGCCGCCCAGATCACCGCAGACTTTGGCGACTTCGAGGCCTTCAAAAAGACCTTCAACGAGACCACAGCCAAACAGTTCGGCTCCGGATGGGGCTGGCTGGTCTTCCAGGCTGGCAAGCTCAAGGTCATCACCACTCCCAACCAGGAATCGCCCCTCACCCAGGGCCTTTACCCCATCCTGTTCAACGACATCTGGGAGCATGCCTACTACCTCAAGTACCAGAACCGCCGTCCCGACTACCTCGCCGCCTGGTGGAACATAGTCAACTGGCACGAAGTCAACAAGCGCTTCGCCGTCGCCAAAGGCTGAACGCAGCAAAATCAGCTTTTAGCTTCTAGCCATTAGCACGAATCGTGCGAATAGAAACTCTTGCGCTCACCATGAATGGAAACGGACAGTTCGTCCTTCCACATCACTGGCTAATAGCTAGAAGCTAAAGGCTAAAAGCTGTTTCCCCGCAACCATTTCTCCCCATCCGTGTCTAAACCCCTAGACTAGATAGATGGAGAGATTCATGCGCAAACTAACCATTTTCCCACTCGCCGCTCTTTTCGCCGCACTGATCGCGTCAGCCCCGGCCGCCCCCGCCCAATCCGCCAGCTTCATCATCTCGCAACACGGTAAATCCGTCGGCACGGCCAGCTTCAACTTCACCGCCAGCCCCAAAGGATACGACTCCACCGCGCTGGTCATCATCAACATGAAGGGCCTCGATTACTCCCTCTCCAAAACCGAGAGCCTATCCCCGGCCAACCATCTGCGCCAGGTGCAGTTGAGCGCCGCTGTCAACGGTTCGGCCGTCAACATCACAGCCGTTCCGGAGACGAAATTTGGCCATGCCCCGGTTATCGTGCTCAACACATCCGCCAATGGCCACACCACCACCACCCGCCTGCCCTTGCACTCCGCGGCTGTCTTCCTTCCTGACTTCGATCCCGGCGCTCTGGAAACCCTCCTGGTTCTTGCTGTGGCCCGCAACAATCGCGACCTTTGGGCCATCATCCCTAAAAAGGACGGCTCTATTGAACCCATCCAGTTGGCAACCTACGCCGACGAGAAGGGCGCCCTCGGCGGCAAACCGGTCGTCGTCCACCACCTGGTCGCCACCATCGCCGGCTCTGAAACCGACCTCTTCTCAGGCCCAGAAAATCAGCTTCTACAAGCCGAGTTCCCGCAGATAGGCTACGCCCTGATCCGCAAGGGCTTTGTCCTCACCCCGTCCGCCAAACCCGGCGTCCCTCCAGCTCAGCCGAGTTCCGTTCCTCCTGCCAAGCAGAACCCGGTGCCGCCGGCTCAGCAGCCTCCCGCGCCACCAGTCCAGCAGAATCCCGCATTTCCACCCGTGCAACCGCCACCACCACCCGAGCAGAATCCCGCACCTCCAACCGCGCAGAGTCCACAACAACCAAGCTGATTCGCTAATCAGCGGGTGCCCCACCTTCACCGCGTTTGTTGCGGTATCGGGGTCCCCGGCGCGCGATCTTGGCTCGCTGGGGTAATTTAAGGTGGGATATTGATTGGATCTTGGTTTTGTACTTTTTAGCTCTGGCATTTTATAGCTTTGGCTCTTTATAGCTCTTATAACGATTCCCTGTTCCCTGCCTTTTACACCGCCCGCCCCGCCGCAACCCCCGAGGCCCAGCCATGTCCTGCTGCTTCGTTAGACTACGTATTGCTGGGAACGCCGGTGTCGATTACTTTCCTCGAGCGCACTTTACCAGGACGCGAAGCTGGCAGTTTTTTCGCACGCTTACCAGGAAGCGACCGGGTCCTTGAAGTTGCACCCGAAGCTCGATCGAGGCGGGTTCGTGCGCAGTTGATTGCGGCCACGCCGGAGCTGCCGGCGGGCGCCGGGCAATGATTTCTTCCGCCTTAATTTGAGGTAAAGGTTCTTGCGCCCGCTGAAGCGGGCTCGGGCTGGTTGATTTGCCTTGCGCTTCCCCGGCTGACGCCTGGGGCTACCATCTTATGCCCGCTTTGCCGGCTTGAACGCGAAGCCAGTTCGCAGTCACGCGGTTTCGCGGACGCCAACGCGAAGCCAGTTCGCAGTCACGCAATTTTGCGAGCTCCTAAAACCGAACGAGTTCCCCTTCGCGCGAGAACGGGGAGCTGGAATTGCCGCGAGCGAATTCTATTGCGGTTTCGCCTGAACGCCCGGAAGGCAGCTGCAGGCGGCGTGGTGCTTCGCAGGTTTTGAGCAATTGGTGATGGTTTTTTTTTTTATTGCATTCTACTCGTTCAGTTACGTATTTGTACCCCCAGCTATGGCGGCAACCGGGGGGAAACGGGATGGAGGCAGATCGGCTTTGAGTATGAGAGGGCCTATCAACTGCCTTTCGGCTACTACGACGCCCAAATGCACGGGGAGAAGAAATGAGCGGCGTGGCATTCCCCACCAATGATGCGGTTGACTTCCTGGTTCTGGGGGCCGGCGCCGCGGGCGGCGTGGTCGCCAAGGAACTGGCGACTGCTGGTTTCCGGGTGGTCGTGCTCGAGCAAGGCCCCTACCTGCGCGAGGGAGACTATTCGCACGATGAGATCAAGTACACTATCCAGCCCGGCCTGACGAACGACCCGAAGGTTCAGCCCATCACCTACCGCAAGTCGGAAGCCGAACGCGCTCAGCCCATGAAGGCGATCGAGTATGGACGGCAGGTGGGTGGTGGCAGTGTTCATTTCACCGCCAACTACTGGCGCTTCCATGAGAGCGACTTCCGCGAGCGCAGCTTGTTCGGCGGGGTGAGGGGCGCCGAAATCAGGGATTGGCCCATCGCTTATGCCGATTTGGAGCCGTACTACACGAAGGCTGAATACGAACTGGGCATCTCCGGCCTTGCGGGCGCGAATCCCTTCGAAGCCCCGCGCTCCAAGCCCTACCCGCTGCCCCCCATGCCCGCCAAGTCGTCCGGCGTCCTGTTCGATCGCGGCGCGAAAAAACTTGGATTGCATCCGTTTCCCGCCCCGGTGGCTATCCTTTCCGAGCCCTATCAGGACCGCGCGGCCTGTGTGAATTGCGGATTCTGCGAATCGTTCGGCTGTGAGATGCGCGCCAAATCCAGCACCCTGGTCAGCGTCATTCCGATGGCCGAAAAGACCGGCAATTGCGAAATCCGCCCGGAGTGCTACGTCCGCAAGATCGAAACGGACGACGCCGGCCGCGTCACGGGGGCCATCTACTTCGATCGCAACCGCCGCGAGATCTTTCAACCCGCCAAGGCTGTCTTCGTTTGCGCCAACGGCGTCGAAACCCCCAAGCTGTTGTTGCTATCGAAGTCAAAACGCTTCCCCGAGGGCCTGGCGAACTCGAGCGGCCTGGTGGGAAAGTATCTGATGTGGGATAACGGCGCCGAGGCGGAAGGGCTGTTTGAGCATCCCTTGAATGAGTACAAGGGCATTCAGGTAACGCGGCTCATCCACGATTATTACGCCAGTGACCCCCAGCGCGGCTTTTATGGTGGGGGAGGCATCGACGCACGATTCGATTTTTACCCGGCCGGCTTCGCACTCCATGGATTGCCGCCCGACGCGCCCCGCTGGGGCAGCGAGTACAAGCAGATGTTTGCGACCTACTTCACCCGCACACTCACGCTCTTGTCTCATACCACGTCGCTGGCGCAAGCCAGGAACAGTGTTTCGCTCGACCCCGACGTGAAGGACGCCTGGGGCCTGCCCGCTATCCGCATCACCTTTGATTACCATCCCGATGACTTGGCCACCATGAAGTGGATGATGGCGAGGCAGATCGAAATCCTCGAGGCCGCCGGCGCCTTGAAGACGTGGAGCCAACCGTACGACGTGGCCAGCAACATGCCGAGCCGTCACCTCATGGGGACCTGCCGGATGGGCAACGATCCGGGAACTTCCGTCGTGGATGCCTACAGCCGCACGCACGATGTTCCCAATCTCTTCCTGGTGGACGGCAGCAACTTCGTCACCTCCGCCCGGCAGCAACCCACAGCGACCATCCAGGCCCTGGCTTACCGTGCCGCAGAATATGCCATCCGCGCCGCAAAACGCGGTGAACTGAGCTAACGCCAAGCGGCGTACCTCAGGTATCCGTCAGCCGACGGATTCCTCTGCGGTTCTTGAAATCGAACTCCCGACCGGCTCGTTGCCGCGCAATGCAAAAGGGCCGCCGAGGAGGGCCAAAAGCGCCCACCTCGGCGCTACCGGTGCGCCACGCCCCCTTGCCAAGGCCGTCTTGGTCATGCCCCATCACGGGCAAGATGCCCGTGCCACGTTTCGGTGCTGACCTCAAGGTCAGCGTTACGCCCACAGGGGTTCGGACAAACTGTTCTCCACTTTTTATCGGACATCATTACCAACCCATAAATAATCCTCTTGACACCCGCCTGCCTCTGCCGTAATTTATGCTGGAGGCTATTTTCCTTGTATTGATGGGTGTGGCACGAGGCTATGGATTATGACCCTCATCGCCCCATCCCCGCACGCCTGGAGGTTCCGTATGCCCTTACGAAAGAAAGCACGGGCGGCGCGGGAAGAGGCGCGCCAACTTCTGGAGAATATCCTTTGGAGGGGAAATCCTCCGCAATATCCCGCGAAAAGCGGGAAAGTTGATGAAAATCCATCCGTTTAGCAAAGAATCGGAGATTTCAGATGGCCGCGTCAAGAAAACCAAGTCCATGTAAATGCTGGAGTTATCTTTTCTTGTCATGCCGTGGCTGAAAGACAGGAGAGAGATGCCAAAATGAAGGGATTACCGGGAATGTCTATGAAAACAAAGGGACGAAAAATTGGACACGAGCAAAATCCGCCGGGAAGCGGGAATGTTTATGATAATTAAGCTACTT